>JBJYWX010000455.1:0-8182 GCA_046259695.1 Promineifilaceae bacterium (SeqCode)
TTCGAAAGAGCAGCGTGGGTCTGCGCGCAGGTAAGAAACCACTTTAGCATTTTCTGGCGTGGCGCAGAAGAGCGAACCTCCTTCAAATAGATACCATAACGATAAGACAGCCGGCCATCCCGATTCCATCACGCATGACAGTCGTAAAGGAATCTTCGTTTCTCCAAGGTATTTTTCAATAGAAACGCCATCGTTCATCGCCTTTCACTCCCATCCAGATTTCTGCAACAGCACCGCTGTCGTAGATCACCGCACTGACTGCTTATCATAGCACAGTCCCCCCTCATCAGAATAACGCCCCAAGACCATCGTCCACTGCGAAGCGCCGCAAGTCCGAGGCTTAAGTAATCAGGGCAGCTCACTCAGTGAAATCTGTACAAATATTAAACAATTGTGAATTAAAATGTACAAAACATGGACAAATGGTTGATGGTACCCTACACTGTCTACACACGGACGAAAACTGATTGCCCTTTGGAAAACCAGAATGGCTGAAAGTTACGTCCGGTGGCGACCGAGTCGAACAAATAGAAGACGATCAGCCCGAAAAGGAGAATCAAAGATGAGCACAGCACAAAGAGCACGCAATATCGATATGTATCGCACCGAGCTTCATAAAGCATCGGACCAGATGCATTGCGGCGCTACTCACAGCGATCTACCTGTCGCCACAATAGCTCAGCCAAAACGCCCCGCAAGTGCATGGGTTGTCGCCATCGCAGTGCTGCTAATCGGCGGCATCGCCATTAGGCAGGCAGTTTAGGTCTGTCGAACAGTTTTTACGAACTGCGCACTCATATTGAAGGCATCTTTTTTGAAATGTCACAAAAACGAAAATATCCAAATCAAAAGGAGATTTGAAGAATGAAACGTATAGCATTATTAGTTGGAATTCTTGTTCTTGGTCTAGTCTTGGCAGCCTGTTCAGGCACTACCGCACCGGCTGCTGAATCAGTTTCCGAACCGCCTACATCCCAGGAAGAAGCACCTGCAGAGGAAGCCGCCGACATGTCGGATGAAGAGGCGATGGAGGAGAAGTCCATCGTAGATATTGCCGTAGAAGACGGCCGATTTACAACACTCGTAGCCGCTGTTGAAGCTGCCGGCCTGGCTGGCACGTTAAGCGGTGAGGGTGAGTTCACCGTTTTCGCCCCCACCGATGATGCTTTCGCAGCCCTGCCCGAGGGTACCGTGGAATCGCTTTTAGAGGATCCTGAAGGTGCTCTGAAAGATATCTTGCTCTACCACGTCGCTGAGGGCGCTGTGCCGGCTGAAACAGTTGTGACACTGGATTCTGTGACGACGATTCAGGGTGAGCCGATAGCCATCATGGTGATGGACGGTAATGTCATGCTGAATGACAGCGCAAATGTCATCATAACTGACATTGCTGCCTCGAACGGCATCATCCATGTCATTGACTCTGTGCTTCTGCCCCCAAGCAGAACTGAGGCAGAGCTCGAGGATGAAATGACGGATGCCAAATCTATTGCTGAAATCGCCACCGAAGACGGCCGTTTCACCACGCTCGTCGCCGCAGTAGAGGCCGCCGGATTGGCCGAAACGTTGAGTGGCGATGGTGAATTCACTGTCTTTGCACCCACAGATGATGCATTTGCGGCATTGCCTGAGGGTACCGTTGAATCCTTACTGGAAGATCCAGAGGGAGCGCTAAAGGATATTTTACTCTACCACGTCATTGGACGCGCGGTACCGGCTGAAACAGTTGTTACGCTTGACTCGGCTGACACCGTTCAGGGCGAGAACATAAGCATTGCCGTTGTTGATGGCGAGGTGGTTCTCAACGAGAGCGCTAAAGTGATCATCCCTGATATTGCTGCCTCGAACGGCATCATCCACGTCATCGATGCCGTGATCCTGCCGCCGAGCATGACCGAAGCGACAGATGAAGCGGATATGACTGAGGAAGATATAATGGATGCAAAATCCATTGCCGAAATCGCTACTGAAGACGGCCGTTTCACCACGCTGGTTGCTGCGGTTGAGGCAGCGGGCTTAGCGGAAACATTGAGTGGAGAGGGTGAATTCACTGTCTTCGCCCCAACGGATGATGCATTCGCAGCACTACCCGAGGGCACCGTGGAATCCCTCCTTGAGGATCCTGAAGGCGCCTTGAAAGACATCCTACTGTACCACGTCCTTGGTCAGGCGGTGCCGGCTGCAGAAATTGTGAATTATGAGGGTGCAGAAACAGTTCAGGGCGAGAACATAAGCATTGCCGTTGTTGATGGCGAGGTGGTTCTCAACGAGAGCGCTAAAGTGATCATCCCTGACATTGCTGCCTCGAATGGCATCATCCACGTCATCGACGCCGTGATCCTGCCGCCGAGCATGAGCGGAGCGGAAACCTCGGATGAGGCCATGACGGAAGATGCAATGATGGATAGAAAGTCCATTGCTGAAATTGCTGTCGAAGACGGTCGTTTCACGACCTTGGTCGCCGCCTTAGACGCTGCCGGCCTTGTTGATACGCTGGCTGGTGAAGGTGATTTTACAGTATTCGCGCCCGTCGATGAGGCCTTCGCGGCGTTACCCGAAGGCACTGTCGAAACGCTGCTAGAGGATCCACAAGGCGATTTGACCGACATTCTTCTCTACCATGTGGTTGAAGGTGCCGTACCAGCAGAGACAGTCGTTACTCTGGATTCAGCCCCAACCCTTCAGGGTAGTGATGTACACATCACAGTCACTGATGATGGTGTATTTCTCAATGATACCGTCAAAGTAATTCTTACCGATGTTCTGGCCTCCAATGGTATCATCCACGTTATTGATGGCGTGCTGATCCCGCAGAGCTGATTCGTCAACACTTAACTTGCTTTTCTCCTCCGCTGTGCGGTGAATGCGGGTCCTGTCAAGTGATTAAGAGCAGGGCCCGCACTCACCAAACAAAAGAACTTCTGCAATCAGACTGATGAAAACAATCGCTTCTCCTTTGTTGCGTACTGTTTTCCGAGGACCCTTGAATAGGCTTGCTTTTCAACCAGAAGCAGAAGCGGAGCAATCTATCGTCTGTTGGCGGGCGTAGGCATGCGCAGCGGCCGCCGCCACCCCGATAACGTACGGCAAAGGGAAGCATTAGATTTCTGCCACGTCGAAGATGAATTAAGCCCACCATCGCTCATCAATTAGCCCTCATAGACTTCCAGACAATCACTAATATTCGCGAACCTGTTTTGGTCAGGCTCTTAACGCTTCAGTGGTCCCAACTGACCCATCATGCGGGCTGCGCCCATATTCGAGGTCGCTGCATATATCTCATCGGATGGTCTTTAGAAAAAGCTCGTTTGACAGGGACGAGGAGACGCTTTCAGCCAGGACATGGTAAAGTAAGATATCGGTCAATTCTTCTTTGAGGAAGGCTGAGGTGATATTGCTGGCATCCAAACCCAGCTTGGCAAACGCGTCATCGGTGGGAGCGAAGACAGTCCATGCGCCTCCCGAAAGAGCGTCGGCGAGTTTGGCGGCAACGGCAGCGGCAACTAAAATGTCGAATCGGCCGTCATTGATGGCGAAAGCTAGCACAAGTCGGTTTCGAGTTCGCGGAGGACTTCATGTCTCGAGATAAGTCAATCATCATTATCGGGGGCGGAATTGCAGGGCTGTCGGCGGGCTGTTATGCGCAAATGAATGGCTATCAGAGCCAGATCTTCGAAATGCACCACCTCCCCGGCGGCTTATGTACAGCATGGGAAAGGAAAGGGTATATCTTTGATGGCTGCATACATTACCTATTTGGATCAGGCGAAGGCCTACCATTTAACGACATGTGGCAGCAGCTAGGTGCCTTACAAGGGCGTGAATTCATAAATCACAGCGAATATCAACGCGTAACTGATGGTCACAACACCTTAATCGTCTATGCCGATCCTGAGCGTCTGCAGGCTCACATGACAGAACTGAGCCCGGGCGATGAGAAATTAGTCCGGGCTATGTGTGATGGCGTTCGTGACTTCATGAACTTTGACATGTCGGCCATGTATGATACTCCCAAGCCGATGATGGGTCCTTTAGCCTGGCTCAAACTGGGCGTGAAAATGATGCCATATGTTCCCGCCTTAGCAATGTGGGCTCGGCAGTCCTCGCGCCAATTCGCCCAGAGATTCAAAGATCCCTTCTTGCAAAAGGCTGTGGCGCAAATGTTTTCCTGGGAAGAAGCGCCGGTAATGATGGGCATGATGCTCCTTGCATACCAGCATTTAGGTAATGCAGGATTCCCTGTGGGCGCTTCGTTGGAATTCGCTCGCTCCTTGGAGAAGCGCTACCTTGAATTGGGTGGGCAGATCCATTACAAGACCCAGGTGGAGAAGATTTTGACCGTGGACGGCCGCGCCACCAGTGTACGACTTTACAATGATGAAATCCACAGTGCCGACTACATCATTTCAGCTGCCGACGGGCGCAGTACTATCTTTGATATGCTTGATGGCGAATATACCAGTCGTAGGATACGGAAAATGTACGACGGCAGCCTGCCCACGCATCAAATGTGCCAAGTATCCATAGGTGTCAATCGCGATCTCTCGACTGAACCCCATTGGCTGACTGTGTTACTGGATGAGCCTATTCTTCTCGCGGGCGAGGAACGCCATGAATTGGGTATTAAGCACTATTGCTTTGACCCATCCCTGGCGCCCCCTGGCAAGTCCGTGATTGAATTGATTGTGCGCTCCAACTACGCGTATTGGCAGCGCATCTACGGGCGGCGTATCTATGATATGGAGCAAGGACAGGTCTCGGATATCATCATTGAGCAGTTGGAGAAGTTGCACCCAGGCATTAGCTCCGATATTGAATACGTTGACGAGGCGACACCCATGAGCTACGAGCGCTACACAGGCAACTGGATGGGTGCCACCTCAGGCTGGCTGTTGACTGGCAAGACGCTGCCCATGATGATTATGGGTGTCCCCAAGCAGTTGCCCGGTCTAAGCAATTGTTACATGGCCGGGCAGTGGGTCGAACCCGGCGGAACAGTTACCCTGGCTGCCGCATCAGGCAAAAATGCCATCCAGTTAATTTGCAACGCCGACAATAAACCTTTCGAAACCAGTTTACCTTAACTGGAGTAGGTTAAGCTGCTAGGAATAAGCGAGACTTTCACGAACGCTGATCTGCGCTGCGCCACGGGCGGGCAAGGCGCTGGCGATAATAGCCAGTATAGAGATGATCGCCAGCCAGAGAACTGCACCAGTAGGTGTAAACTGATAGACCAGCTGCTGGTTCAAAGCAAAAGAAAGACCCTGTGTCGTGAAAATATAAGCTATAGGAATGCTTAAAGGCAGCGCGATTGTCCAGCTCAGCAATCCAAGCAGCAAACCTTCACTTATGAAGAGACGAATAACCTGCCAGGAAGAGGCGCCAATAGCGCGCATCACGCCGATCTCGCGCCGTCGCTCCAGGACGCTGAGTGAAAGGATACCGCTTAAACCAACGCCGCCCACCAGGGCGATGACGATCGCCATTACAGCGAGAAGGTTCAAGATGATTGCATACCCCTCGCCCGCCCCCTCGGTAATGCCGGCTATCGTTTTCTCACCAAAGGTGCTCGATGGACTAACGCCAATGCCATTCTGTTCCAGGGTCGCTTCTAACGTTTCCGCCACCGCCGTTTGGCTATCCGCACCCATCATCGTTGTCTGGACCCAGAGCGTATTGGCCAGGCCAGTGTAACGCAGTTCACGCTGCATCGTGCTGATCGGCAGATGGATAGCCGAATTGATCGCTGGATCAAATAACGTACCCACAATCTCGACCATCAATTCTCGACCGTTCCCATCTTCCAAGGTTATCACATCACCCAGACGCCACCCTTCTTCCTCGGCGACCGATTTGCTGACCACGGCCGCGTTCGTATCTTCAGCGCGCAGCCAACGGCCTTCTTCAATCTGCGGCTTGTATAGCGCCGTCCCTGCCGGGATTCCAAAAAGAGTGATTCTTTGGTCGGAAACTGAAGCTTCTTCTTGTGCGATAGGTCGGGCTGTAGCTGGCAATACCAGCCAAGACTCTGTAGCAGCAACCCCCCCAAGGCTCTGGGCAATGTTTTCAAGCGCCTGCACCCGCTCAGTTTCTTCTAGAGCCAAGGTCACCTGATAATTGTGAATTTCGGCTAATCTGTTTCCAAAGGTAAATTGGGTCGCGTCGTTGACACCGACAACCATCATGAAAATGGCGCCGGCCATGACCAATGCCACCTCAATGATTACGACACGACGTTTGTTGCGAAAAGTATTGCCGATGGTCAGGAGAATCGTATATGGTAAACGGACTGCCCGGGCTATTAATCGATCGAGGGTGCTTGCCGAACCGCCGAGGCCATAGGTGCTGATTGCTTCACGTACGGTGATGCGCACACCCGATAGCAGAGGGAACAATGCCGCCAGAAAGGGAGCAATCATGGAAATAGCCAACTGGACATATACAGCCGTCATGTCAACGCGTACTTCATAGATCTCCATGTTGAGGAAATCAGCGAAAAAGCTTTGCAACCCCAACGCGGCCGCTGCACCGACGGGTATAGAGATGATGGCCGCCAAAAATCCGTATGTGAGCACCAGCAGAAGGTAACCAACAAGCACCTGGCGCGAGCTCGCTCCGATGGCCTTCATCACGCCAATCTGGTTCACTTGCTGTGAAACGATGGCGCTGATACTATTATAAACAAGAAATATACCTAGGATGACAACAATCGCGCCCAGGATGCCCAGCAGAAGGAACAAGGCGTTCAAAATCGATTCTGCCGGCGGAACATCAGGGGATTGGACACGGACAGGAAAAGGGAATCCGAGACCGAATGAATCGACCCCTATATCTTCAAAATACTCTTGAATCAGCAGATCTGTTCTCTCGGCTCGTGCCTGGTCAAACTCGACGTCTCTGGTCTGGATTAAACTGTAACTGTCGATGCCTGTGATTCGTTCGAAAGTACGGCCGTTGGCATAGAATGTTTCACCAAAGACAGGAGTCGGGCCGACAGGATCCATTGTGGCCACGACGTCGACCACGCGTGTTCTTTCGCCGAACCGCAGCTCAATCGTGTCGCCCTCGGCAACGGTGCTTGGTCCGACCGATATTTGGCCAACGCCAATGGTGTCACGGTCCGGCCACACGCCGCTGACCAAACCCACGACAGTCATCTTTTGCTCTGTGTAATCTTCACGGCCGTTAAGCACGCCTGTTTGCCATTCTTCGTCGCCAACATAGCGCCACTCGACGGGCGCGGACTGCAGCCCTTCAGCCTCGGTTACGCCGTCAATCCGCTCAATTCTCTCCAATTGATCCTTGGTAACTGGCGGGGAAACACTGAGCCTTATGTGGGCTGGCTCAGCGGCTTGGGCCCCGGTAAGAACGGAATCGGCAATAAGATTACGGCCGCCAATCACCAGGCCAATAGCGATCGCCCCCAGGGCGATCACCAGCACGACCTGCAGCGTACGCGATTTATCTTGCCACAAATCGAACCACACTTTGTTCAGCATTGTAATCATTCCTATTCTCCCTGTCCTTCGCTTCTTCCTATCCGCAAGCTGATAAATTCCCTAAGCTGGCAAGCTACTCGGTACCATCTGGCCGCCAAACATTCCTCTAGATACACCATTTGACGGTCTTGGCATGACAATGCCCTCGTTAGCTGCTGCCGGAACAGTTTCGAGCGCTTGTGGCCGGCTGTCGTTAGCGATAACGCCATTCACGATCTCGATTCTCCGTGGAATTCGATCCGCCAGTTCCTTGTCATGCGTAACCATAAGCATCGTCTTACCCTGTTCTTCGATCAAATGGACGAAGAGATCGAATACCTGACCGGCTGTTTTTGCATCCAGGTTGCCAGTTGGTTCATCAGCTACCAGCAGATCTGGGTCGGTTGCCAATGCCCGTGCGATGGCCGCCCGCTGCTGCTGACCGCCCGAAACCATACTGGGTAGTTTGTTCGCCTGGTCGGCCAACCCTACCAGTTCTAAGAGATCCATAGCTCTTTCGCGCCGTTCCGATCGTTTGAACTTGTTAGCAAACTCCATCGGCAGAACAACATTTTGCAGCAGGCTGAGCGAGGGCAGCATCTGGAAGAACTGGAAAATAATCCCCACTTCCTGACCGCGCCATTTGGCCAGTTGGTTTTCACTCATTTCGTGGATCGGGCGTCCGGAAACAATCACCTCGCCAC
>JBJYWX010000456.1:0-4519 GCA_046259695.1 Promineifilaceae bacterium (SeqCode)
AATGCCGTCGCGCACGATTTGCCGCAAATTGATCTGCCCATAGAGCAAACGCTGTACGTGGCCGCGCGCCGCCTCAGCGATGTTTATCCCCGGGGCCAGGACATTGCCGACGCCTTCCAGGGTGATCATTGCTTTTACCATGAGGATGATTTCACCCGGATATTGGATGTGATAGCGGGCGGCAATGGTAACGGATTCAAGAATGAGCTGGCCCAACGAGAATTCGTCGAAATTGGGCGAGCGCAGCCAGCGGCGATTAAGGTCTTCTACCGCGCGGCGGAAGCCGTCGGGATCGCTCTGCGGCCCGGCGATGGTCATGGAAACGAGGTAGCGGGCAGCGTTTGGCGCGTCGCCCATGACGAGAAAGTAAAGGTAGTAGAGTATGCGCCGCTGCATTTCGCTGTCAAAACGGCCGACCATACCCAAATCAATGAAGCCCACGCTGCCGTCATCAAAGACGATCAGGTTGCCCGGGTGCAAATCGGCATGGAAGAACCCATCACGAAAGATCATTTCGATCGTCGCCCCGATACCCAGGTCGATCGCTTTGTCCAGTTCCCGCGGCGTGAGAATGCGTTTGAGCCGGATGTCCGGCTTGTGCCCGCGGAAGTACTCCATACAGAGCACGTCCTTGTTGCTATAAGCACGATAAATCAGGGGAAAGCGGACATCCTCTTCGTCGGCGAAATTGGCGGCGAAGATTTCGGCATTGTCCGCTTCATTGCGCAAATCGACCTCTTGCAGCGTGTAGCGGCTAAACTCCTGGATCAGTCGCTGCGGCTGGAAACGAGCGGCAAATATCTGGGCCACGCGCCCGGCGATACGCATCAGGCGCAGGTCGTTGGTAATCATCTGCCGCACGTTCGGTTTGAGCATCTTCAGCACGACCTCTTCGCCGGTCAGCAGGCGCGCGCGATGCGTCTGAGCCAGTGAAGCGGAACCCAGGGGAATGGTGTCCAGCTCCAATAGGAAAGCGTCGATTGGCAAATGCAGGCTCTGCTCCAGCAGCGTGACATAGCGGTCAAATGGCAGCGCCGGCAGCCGATCGAGCAGGTTCTGCAGTTCCTCTGTCAATGGCTTGGGCAGGATATCTTCACGGAGGCTCAAGATTTGACCCAGCTTGATGTAGGTTGGGCCGAGCATTTCCAGGCGGCGGCGGAACTGCACGGGGAAAGGCTGGCGGATGAGGTCGCGGTCGACAAACGGCCAGACAAAGAGCAGCATTAGCTTGAGCAGAATGAGCTCCAGCGACCAATTGCGGCCAATCGCCTTCTCCGCCTGGACGCGCGTATAAGCGGCGCCAATCAACAGCCCCGTGCCGTGCCGCAGCGTCGCAAAATAGCGGCGGATGATGTTCTCCGATCGCCGCTCCAACAAGACTTCGTAGCCATTGTCCTGACTACTGTAGGTCATGCGCGCCGCTTACTCCTTCCCAACCCATCGATACAAATCGCCCGATTCAGGCGCCGCCGCCATTCACAGCGGCGAGATGCTCGCGGATCCGCCCGGACATCCGTTGGGCATAGGCGGAGATGGCCGCGTCGTCACCGGCGATCTGGCGCGCGCGCAGGACACACTGGCCCATCGCTGCGCGTGAAATCTTAACTTCGTGGCGCGCCGTAAATAAGTCCGTCACCTTCCTGGCGGCGAGCAGCATGGTTTCATAAGCGGGCAGCATCATGAGCAAACCGGCGCGGCGAAAACCAACGGCCGTCGGCGGCAAGGCCAGGACATAAGGCACGGAATCCTCCAGTTCCCGTACTACGTCCAGGATGACCGCCGCCTTCCAGGAAGCCGGCACGCCCGCGAGGGCCAGGGGCGCGTAGTCAACCTCACGCAGCCAGGCGTCGGGCAGAAAACAAACGCCGCGTCGCAAGTCGCGCACAAAGTCCTTTATGATATTCGTTTTTTGCAGGGCACGGCCGCAGGCATCGCTGCCAGCGGTCAGGGTATGCGAGGTATCTTCCCCCACCTCATAGAAAAGGATCGCCAGTTCCGTGATCATCCGTCCTACCGTGCCCGCAACGTAGAAGCAGTATAGATCGTAGTCCGCTTTCGTGTGGGGAAGGCGTACGCCTTTTTGGGAGAAGAAATAGTCCGAGGTGAGAGGATTGCCGCTGCGCTCCATGCCAAAAGCCATCTCCGTCGCCCATCGGCAAATCGGGTCGCGGTAGCGGTCCGGCAGCTTGTCATAGATCTGCCACAACATGCCTCCATCCTCCGATGACATCATTGACTGTTCCCGCTCCGTTAAACTGGGCCATTCCAGAGCGCCCCAGCGCGCCAGCGTGACTGCCGCTTCCTGGGGGCTGTTCAGCATTTCTATCAGCTCCGCAAAACGCGCCTGCTGCCAGGAAAAAGGCTGCATGGTGTCTTCGATGTTATCGACAACGCGACAAATCAGGTAAGCGGTCGCTAGATAGTCGTCGAGCGGCGACTCGACTTCGGGCGCGACGAGAGCGAAGGAGCGGGACACGCCGGTCATATAGCGCGCCAGGTATTCACGTTCGTCGGCTAGAAGTTGTTCAAACAAAATGCTTCTCCACAATGGATGGCCAATCAAACTGGTTTGGGCCCGGCAAAGTGAAAGCTTTGCCGTCACAGCGGCTCGTTTTGGACGGATAGGCGCACCCCCAACAGTAGGCACGCTATTATGAGGGTTTCGAAACGCTACGTCAACGGCAAATAAGCGTCGGCATCACGCATTGCGCCAGAACATCATCGACCGTACTGCCCAGTACAGCGTGCTGCATGGGCCGGTAGCCAAAACCGCCCATTATCAGGAGGTTGCTGTTTTGCTCCCTGGCCGCTTTCAAGAGTGTAGAGGTAATCGGCTCTTCGCCCAGAATGTAATTGACGTTGACAAGCTGGTTGCTCAGAATGTAGCGGCGCGCGCGATCCAGCGCCCGCGGCGTCGTGTATTTGGTCACCACGGTGAGCACAGAGAGAGCGATTTGCCAGCGGGCAGCCAGGTAAGTGGCCACGAACAGCGCTTCGTCCGCCTTGGGGCTCCCATCATAGGCCAGCAAAGCGCGGTCCATAGGCGCGCCGCCGCGGCCCGTCAAGACCAGGATCGGCCGCGGGCAAACGCGGATGAGACGATCCACGGCGGGGCTCAAGTAGCCGTTTGGCCGCTTATCCGTGGCAAAGGTCAGGTTCGTCGTGAGCAGGTCCACGTAGGGTGAGCGAGCAATCAACAGTTTGCCCTCGCCGCCGCCCGTCTCCAGCGCAATCTGCCCTTCTACGCCGGCCGCCGCGCAGCGTCGTTTGAACTCCATGACGACCTGCAGCGCCTGCGACGAGTCAAGGTCCTTCTTTTCAGGCACGACATGAATCGCCATTACCCGCCCTTCTTCGCGCTGGGCGACGGTCAGCGTGTTATCAAGCAGGTGCCAGTCCGCCTCGGTGCCCTGCACCGAAACGAGTATTTCATTGAAGAGGTTCTGCCCCGCAGGTGTAACCAGGCGATGTTTGCGCCAAGCGCCCGGCGGCGGGCCGTCTTCTAAATCAGGCGCGAGACTATCAAGGATGCGCGAGCCAAGGCGGCTCAGCATGGGAGTTCGCGACTCGGCGATAGATGTCGCCCAGTTACTCACAGCCGCTGCCTGCTTCATCTCCCAACCCAACGCTTCTTCCAGCTCCTGGTGGCGTTCTGAGAGCAGGATATACATGTCGGCCTCGGTACGATCTGAGAAGCTGCGCAGCACGCCCTGCTCGCGAATGAGCTTGAGCGCCGGCCGGTAGACCTCATCGTACCAGCGCGCGGCTGCCTCGCGCGTATCGAGCTCCTGCCCGGCAGCGGCGCAGCGGCGTCGATGCTGCTCAATCTGCGCCAGCAGCGTATCATAGGCGTCGGTAAAGGTGAGCTGCAGGTCGGCCTGCGGGCGTGTCTCATCGAGGCGCGTCTTCTCCAGGAAATACAGGTAGTTGGCGCGGCGTATGATCGCTTCCGGATCGGCCGCGGCCCCCAGCGGCAGCCGTGTCTCAATTTCGGTGACGTAGGCCGTGATGGTCTTGTTGCCGAGGCGGCGCGCGACCGAAACCCGGTGATTGCCGTCCTTCACGAAGTAGGCATCGCCAAGCTGATAGACTTGGATCGGCGGCCAGCCCTTCATGTCGATGACGGCCGCTTTGACCGCCGCCCAACGCTCGGCGTCGCTGTCACGCCGCGGCAGGAAATCGCGTGTAAAATCTTCCGCGCGACCTACGCTGCCGACAATGGCGTTCAACGGGATCTCCTGCAAGCCGCGCTCGACCGCGTCGGTGATGGGCAGTTTGTCACTAACATCGTTGTAGGCGAGGAGCTCGTCGGATTTGCCGGAGACGCGCTGTAGCAGTTGGCGCAGCGCCGCCTCCTGCCGCGCCCGGCGAAAGTCCTGCATCGCCTGTTCATAGCTTCGTCCGGACACGAGGCGTATTATACACGACTGGTTTCCATTGCTATAATGGGCGCTAATCCCGGCATAATATCTTCGGGCGCAGGAATAGCTCAATGGGTGGGAGAGAAATAGCTCCTCAC
>JBJYWX010000457.1:0-8527 GCA_046259695.1 Promineifilaceae bacterium (SeqCode)
CTGTACTAATGGTCGAGGGCTTAATCTGTGGTGCGGAGAACTCAGAACTATTCGGGTTTTATGCGTTTCGCTTAACTATTTAGTATCTATCCAAAAATTCATGTTGGGTATAGAAACCCAACCTACGTAAGGCAGGTTTCCATACCTGCCGGAGAATTCATCGGATAGATTTTTAGTGGAAATTAACATCGTGAACAAAGTCTTTGGTGATTCTAGCGGTGGAGGTACACCCGGTCACATCTCGAACCCGGCAGTTAAGCCCACCAGCGCCGATGGTACTTGGGGGGCAGCCCCCTGGGAGAGTAGGTCATTGCCAAAGGACCTTTTTTCTTTAGTGGACCGTAATCGGTGATCAGTACTCACAGTACATGACATTGCTAACTGATTACTGCTAACTGACCACTGCCCGTGTCCGAATACCTTTCACTCCTCCGCCGCAACGCCAACTACCGTAACTTGTGGCTGGGGAGCGTTATTTCTTTTCTCGGCGATTGGTTTAATCTGATCGCCGCCGCGGAGCTGGTCTCCAGCCTAACCAGCAGCAGCGGCCTGGCTGTCAGCACCCTCTTCCTGCTGCGTTTTCTACCCCTTTTCTTGTTCAGCCCCATAGCCGGCGTGCTGGCCGATCGCTTCGACCGGCGTAAGATCATGATCTTCACCGATCTGTCGCGCGCGGCGACGGTCGCGGCTTTCTTGTTGATACGCTCGCCGGAACAGCTCTGGTTGTTCTACGTCCTTACTTTCCTGCAATTCACGCTGAGCGCTCTCTTTACGCCGGCAAAGACGGCCGTGCTGGCCAACATCGTCGCCCGTGAAGACCTGGTCACCGCCAACGCCCTCGACAGCTTCACCTGGAGTACGATGCTGGCCCTGGGCTCCTTCGCCGGCGGCGCCGTCGCCTTCTTCTTTGGCGTGGATGCCTCCTTCCTGGCCGACGCCCTGACTTTTCTACTCTCCGCCATTTTTATCTCGCGCATCGTCATGCCGCAGCGGGAACGGGAGCTCGGCCACAGCGGCGGCTGGCTAGATTTCTTGGACGGCCTGCGCTATCTCCGTTCCGAGAAATTCTTACTGGCTATCAGCCTAGTTAAGGCGGGCGGGTCGCTGGCCTGGGGGGCGATCAATGTGCTCGAAGTGACCTTCGCCAACGATGTCTTTGAAAATCCCTTCAAGCGGCTGGGCCAGATGGTCAACCCGCAAGACGCCAGCGCGGCCACCCTGGGCGTGATCTATTTTGTCACCGGGCTGGGCACTGGCCTCGGCCCCATCTTCATGCGCCGCTGGTTGGGTGACCAGCCGCGCCGCCTCATGCTTGGGATATCTATTGGCTTCGTTTTGCTCGCGTCCGGCATCTTCGGTCTTGGCGTGGCGCCTACTTTCGGCATCTTCCTGGCCATGTCTTTTGTGCGCACCGTCGGCTCCGGAACCATCTGGGTATTCTCCGCCGCGCTGCTGCAAATGATGGTTCCCGACCGCTACCGCGGTCGCGTCTTCGCCTTCGAGTTCGCCTTGCTGACCCTAACGCAATCGATCTCTATATTTGCCGCCGGCTACTTGCTGGACACGGCCGGTTTTTCGCCGCAGCAGGTCGCGATTGTCTCCGCGGCCACGGCCGCAGGCGTCGCTGTTTTGTGGGGTATTTTCTACTTTCGCTACAACAGCCAGCGCAAAGCGCCGGAGAGTAGACCGGCCGACAGCGGCCAGTAGCATAGCCGCCGGCAAGCAGTCCGCTTCACCCTCTCGCCTCATCCCTTTGCAGCGAGTAGAATACGCTCACCATGAGGCAGCCCGTTCGCTTTACGCTCCTTGGTGTCTCTCTGACCAGCATGGCCGTCCTAGTCCTGGAGATCGTCTTCACGCGCGTCTTTTCCGTGCTGATGTCCTACCATTTTGCCTTCATGGTCATCTCCCTGGCGCTGTTGGGCAGCGGCGCCGCGGGCGTCTGGCTGTTCCTGGCCGAGGCGCGCTTTCCCCAGGAAAAAACCAGCGAAAGGCTGGCGCTCTTGGCGCTGCTGTTCGCCGCGGGCACCATCGTCTGCTTCTGGCTCTACCTGCAAATTCCATTCGAGTTCAAGACCATCAGCAAAGAAGGCCTAGACTGGTCTTCGGTAGGATGGCTGGCCGTGATTTACCTCGTGCTGTCCGTGCCGTTCCTGCTCGGTGGGGCGACCGTGGCCCTGGCCATCAGCCGCTTCAGCCGCACCGCGGGCAAGGTGTATGCCTTCGACCTGCTCGGGGCCAGCCTGGGCTGTCTGGTCAGCGTGCTTGTGCTGACCACGCAGGGAGCGGCGGGCGGTGTGCTGCTGGTAGCTTTATTGGCCGCCTGTGCCGCGCTGCTTTTTTCGCTACCTGCGGCGCAGAATGCATGGCGCATTGCCAGCGCCCTGGCCATTGGTATCCTGCTGCTGGTTATGGTCTCCAACAATGCCTTTGGCTGGCTGCAAGTACGCAGCCGGGGTGGCTACGACAAGCGCAACGAGTTGATTTACGAGCGCTGGAACGCACTTGGTCGCGTCTCCGTCTATGAAGATCCTTATTGGCTGCAGCCCTTCGGCTGGGGCCTTAGTCCCACTTATGTTGGGCCTGACCCCGGCCACCTCATGATGCTGATCGACGCCAATGCCGGCACGCCGATTCAGAAATGGGACGGCTCCTGGGAGATGATCGACTTTTTGCGCTACGATCTGACCAGCATCGCCTACGAGATTCTTCCCGACGCGAAAAGCTTCATCATCGGCACCGGAGGGGGGCGCGATATCCTCACCGGACTGCTGTACGGCGCATCCGAGATCTCCGGCGCAGAACTCAATCCAAACATTGTGGGTGCGGCGCGCGACGAGTTTGGCGAGTACGCCGGGTATGTATATGACTATCCTAACGTGGACGTGGCCGTCGAAGACGCGCGCACCTACCTGTCGCGTTCCAAAGCGACTTACGACCTGATCCAGGCTTCGCTGATCGACACCTGGGCCGCCGCTTCGTCGGGTGCCTTTGCTCTTTCAGAAAACGGGCTTTATACCCGCGACGCCTTTGAGCTGTACTACGACCGGCTCAACCCGCGCGGCGTGGTCAGTTACTCTCGTTGGTATTACATCGCCGAGCCTACAGAGTCGATGCGCCTCATCGCACTCGGGCTGGACGCCTGGCGGCGCATGGGTGTCGAGGACCCGGCGCAGCACGTGGTGGTTATTGCCAACTTCAGCCAGAACCGCTCGGCCGACAAGGGGCTGGCCACGATGCTGCTGAAAAAGACGCCGTTCACGGCCGATGAGGTGGCCACCTTGCAGGCCATCAGCCGGCGGCTGGATTTCACGCTGCTCTATGCGCCCGGCGTCGTCGCGGCGCCAAACGCGATACAGTCGCTGATCACAGCGCCCAATCTGGACCAAGCGATCGCGGACTACCCGCTGGACATAGCGCCGCCGACCGACGACCGGCCCTTCTTTTTCAATTTCACACCGTTCTACCTGCTGGGCCGCACTGACCTGGCTGGCAACCCGGCTTACCGCTCCAGCGCCGAAGGGAATCTTGCCCTCTTTGCTGTGTTGGGCATTGCCGCCACGCTGGCATTTGTTTTTATTGTGCTGCCCCTACGACTGCGGCGCGGCGAGAAAGTCTCCCTGGCGACCAATTGGCCCTATTTACTTTATTATGCGGCGATTGGCGTTGGCTTCATGCTAATCATGGTGGCGGCCATCCAGCGCCTGACCACTTATCTCGGTTCGCCGACCTATTCGCTGGCCGTAGTGCTTTTTACTATCCTGCTGGGCAGCGGCATCGGCAGCTACTCTACCAACGCCGTCCCAGACGGCCGTGTAGCCGCAAGGCAGCGAATCGCCATCCTGGCCCTGATCCTTGTCGTGGCGGCGTTGCTGCTGCTCATTCCCCTGCTGGTACCGCTTACCCAGGCCTGGCCGCTGGCGCTGCGTGTGGCGCTGGTAGTTGCCATCGTCTTTCCGGCAGGATTCTTCATGGGCCAGCCGTTCCCGTTGGGCATCAAATGGATCAGCAGCCGGCGTGAGGCAATCATCCCCTGGTTGTGGGCCATCAACGGCGTGGCTTCGGTCATCGGCTCGGTGCTTGCCAGTGTCCTGGGACTCGCGTACGGCTTCCGCTTCGTGTCCGTGGCGGGCATGTTGTGCTACGGCGTGGCCCTGGTTATGGCCGCCGTAGTCTGGACGCGCGAAGAGCGCTCTATGCCCCAGGCGACGCCGGCAACCGGCTGAAAAGCAAGAGCCCTATGTCCATCTACAGCAGGGGAGGGGAGTGAGTATCCAGCGGTAAAGGGAACAGCCCATGAGCAAATATGAGAGAAACACAGTCATCGTCGCCGTCTTTGAAAACGAAAGTGCCGCTGCCGGCGCACAAGCCGGCCTGGAACATTGGGACGGCACGCGCCGCGACGTGAAGCTGGGCAGCATCGGTTTCCTGCAGATAGAGGACGGTGAGGTCAAGAGCACGCTTGTGCGCAAGGAAAACAAAGGGATTCTGGTTAATGGGGCTATGGGCCTGGTGCGCAGCATGCTCGGTCCCATCGCCGTTGTCGGTGACGTCGTTGGCGGGGTCGCCAAGTCGTTCCTCAAGAATGACGCGGAGGAAACACCACTGGTATTCCAGCAGCTAAGCGCTTTTATGGATGCCGGTGGTGTAACGATGATCCTGGTCGCCGAGGAAGCAGTGGCCCAGGCCCACAGCCGCCAGCTGCAGGCCATGGGCGGGCGCGTCACCACGCATATTGTTCCCCAGGAGGTGCTGGAGGAAGTGGACGCCGCCCTGCAAGAGGCCGAAGCGCAGGCCAAGGACGCTTAGCTGCCGGCACAAGCACCTGGAAGCGGCTTTCTTGCGGCACTAATCGGCGGCGCCGGCCAGCGGTAGGAACGCGAAATCCGTAGCCTCATGAAAGACGGCCGTGCGGCTCGTCTTGCCTGCTAGCTTTAGCCAGGTTTCCGCCTGTCTAGTTCCCGTTTCCTGCCAGCGGTCAAAAATCCAGCCTTCGTGCGCTTCGGCGCGCAGCGCCATGGGAATGCCCACGAAATAGGAGCCGCTGTAGCCGCTGCCCGGTGCCTGCACCCCGGCCACGAATACGTCTCCCTCGCCCTCGACATTCACCACAAGTTCGGCGCTGCCCGGCGCACCGAGATAGGCATCGAGCTGGCCCATCATCGCTGCCGGTCGCTGCTCGGCAAACTGGCGTAGATCGTCGATCCGAGCTTCCCAAGAACCCATCGAAACTGGGTTTCCCCAGCGGGCGATATGCGCCGGCATTTCCGGTTCAATGCCCGCCTTGAATGTATCGATCAGGCCGCTGACGCGCGCCGGATCATAGGTGATCTGGATGTGGCTGGCAAAGCGCTGCACAAACTTTTCCCTGAAGGAGTCGTTTTCCATCAACCGTCGCAGCAGGGCGGTCTCATATAGCACTTCATGCGGGCAATCGCTGCAGGTCAGGACGTAGGTGAGCCAGTCAGTTCCCACCTCGTTCTTATCGAACCCGAGGTCGAGATCGTACAGGACCCAGCGCCAACGGCCGTTATCGTAAGCCCGCCAATAACGCGTATTACTGACCGGCCAATCGGTGTTATTGATGTAAATCTCGCTGATGTTGTAGTTGATAAATTCATCAAGATCGACCTGGCTTTCTACATGATCGAAGTTGGCCGCGACGCGTAGATCGTGCGACAGCACGAACGCATATAGTTCTTCCCAGGCCTCCCGATCCCCGGCCTCAACCTTTTCCAGCCCGCGCAGCATGTCGAAATCGGAATCGGCATCCAGATCGTAATTTTGCTCCACAAACGCCTCATCAGCCTTCTCACGCAAATTGTGAATGCCCCAATAGGCACCATTGAGAAAGAGAACGACGGGCCGGTAAGTCTGATAATCGACGTCCATCGTTTCCCTGACAAGGTATTGCTGCAGCGCATCGCGGAACAGCGTCTGGCGGGCGTCATTGCCGGCATTACGCAGGACAAGCCGCTTATAGGAATCAATCGGCTTGTCGGGCAGGATCTGGTAATCGATGTCATTGTCGCCATAAGTTCGCCTGGCCTTAATCTCCAGTGATTTTCGCGCGTTAGTGCGCGTACACCCGCCGAATATCTCGATGCCGACGTCCTGGGCCACGACCCGTTGGCCGTCGGTTTCAAAGAACTCCAAACTTGCCGGCCGCTCCCAGGGCTGGTTCCAGTTAACGGGCACAGCGCTGCAGTTACCCGGCGCGCCATTGGTTCCTTCGACGTAGATACCGATTTCGTCATCGAAAAGATGGGCAGGCCACGTTGCCAAGGAAACGACGGGCAAATTGGCATCGACATCAATCAGGTAGGTGTGGCTGGCCGTCAGGCTGGCCAGCTTTCCGGATACATAAACGCGCGCCCGGATGACTGTGGGGCCAGTTAGCGGGATCGCACCGCTGTAGAGGTTGGAAGATGGGCCTGGGATTGAGCCGTCGGTCGTATAACGGATGGCGCCCCCGGCTTCGGAGGTGGACAAAGTCACCATCTGGCTGCCGCTGTAAAAACCGCCCTCCGGTGTGAACTCCGCAGCTTCGGCCAGGTCCGGCTCGGTGAGGCCGGTCGTCGTGTTGGCCGCGCCAGGCGTGGGCTGGTCAAAAAAAGCCCAGTTGGCGCCACCGTCCGGTAAACGGCCGTAGGAGACATCAGGTAGCAGGGTCTTGCCGGAGCGCATGTCGTACGTGGCATGGTCCAGCTCGCCGCCCGCCGGGTCCAGCAGCCTGATCTCACTGCCGCGCATATCCAGTTCGAAATTGGTGTGGACGCCCTTGTTGTCTCGCTCGTCGGCCCAGAAGAGGATCGTGCCCTTGGCCGGTATTAGAAGCGAATCGGGAACTGTCCAAACGACCGGCTCCTCGTCGCCATAGTCCACGTAGGCCAGAGCGTAATCCTTCAGGTCGACGGCCGTCTCCCCGCCATTGTACAGCTCAATCCAAGCCGAATAATTGGTGCGGTCACTGTCCAGGTTGGTGGACGCGTTGCCAGGCAAGATTTCGTTGATGGCCAGCAGCGGCTGTTCCGCTGCCGCGCTGCGCAGCCGGGCCAGCAGCAGGAGGGGCAGCAAGAGCGCGCCGAGCAGAAAAACGATTGACCTATGTGACATAGCAAAAACGCCTCCAAATGAACGACGCCGGCGGAAATCAGGCAGGCTTGGTGAAAACGGATGTCTTATAGCGGCAGCGCCAGCAAGGGGATAAGCATCTCCTCTTCGGTAAGGCCGCCGTGGAAGCCGTGGAAGGGCAGCTCATACCCGCCGGGGCCAGACCACCACACCGATTCGCCTGGTTCGGGCAGAATCAGCAGGTTGCCAACGCGGGAGAGGAAAGTGCCGGATACGGGCAGGCCAAAATAGCCGCCTTCGATCAGGCTGTCTACGCGGAGCACCTGCGCTCGGCCATCGAGTGCTCGCTCCAGCCGCCGCTGTACCTCGTCCAACTGCTCTTCGTCGATATATAGAAAGAAGTCACGACACGAGCCGCCGGGCACCAGCGGCCGTCCGCTTTGCGATCGCTGGAAGCTGTCTATTATGTCCGGCAGCAGCCGGTCAAGATAGATCGTCTGTACCGGGTCGATCGCGATCTGGCCGTGATCCGCGCTGACCAGCAGCAGTGTGTCTTGCCTCCCGGACAACACTTTGACCAGATCGCTTTCCAGCAGCGCCAGGACGGACCGCAGTTCCGCCTGTGCCTGCGCTGAATCGGGGCCATGGGCATGGCACAGCGCGTCAAACGTGCCCCAGTAGAGGAAGTAGTAAGCCGGCCCTTCCTGCGCCTGCACTGCCTGTGTAAGTTGTTTCATGGCCTGCGGCAGTTCATCATGGGCAATCTGCTGCGTCGCGCCGCGGTTCATGAAGGCATTAAATGGAGATGAAGCATACTCCGCCTTATTGAAAACGGTGGACGCGACGCCATGTTCGGTAAGCCAGGGATAGATGTTATGGCGGGGGAAAACAGAGGCGGGATCGATGCCCGCCTCCAGCAAGGTACCGCGTTTATACTCCCCGGCAAAACAGTAAAAGAGGGGCGTGATAACCGCGTCCGCCCGCGGCTCGTAATAATTCCATTCAAACATGCCGTGCTGCCCTACGCGCAGATTGGTATGGGCCGTGGTGACGTGGGCCGTTGTTGTGGATGGGAACTGGGACGTGAGCTGCGAAACTACGCCATCTTCGATAAAGCGCTTCAGAACGGCCGATTGCTGCGCGTGTTTCTCAAACTGCTTCCAGCCGAAGGCGTCTATGAAGAAGAAAATGACCTTTTCAAAGCGGCGTCCGTCCGGCAGCACGTCCGCGGGCAGCCCATTGTCCGCGGGAGCGCCGAGCAGGTTCAGGATCGTTCCCGGGATATTGGCGAAGTTATACTTCGCATAGTCCGGTTTCACATGGGCCGTGGTCTGTGTCTGGTTGCGGATGGTTTCGAGCGAGCGTAAGTTAATCATGGCCGTATTGTATCATCGCGACCGGTCGCGGTCAGACGTTTGTTTCCGGCCGGCAGTGCGCCATGTCATCCTGAAGG
>JBJYWX010000458.1:0-7703 GCA_046259695.1 Promineifilaceae bacterium (SeqCode)
TGATTGAAACCGCCACAGCCTTGCATCAGCTCGTTGAGTATATGCTCACCCGCGTGACCAAAAGGAGCGTGGCCAAGATCGTGTGCCAGGCAAATCGCTTCCGCCAGCAAGACATTCACGCCCAACCCTTTTGCCAGCGCACGGCCGAGCTGCGCAACCTCAAGCGTGTGCGTGAGACGCGTACGATAATGATCGCCCTCATAATTGACGAATACCTGTGTCTTATATTCGAGACGCCTGAACGCTGTCGTATGAATAATACGATCCCGGTCGCGTTCAAATGCGGTGCGCGTTTGCGAAGGCGGTTCCGGGTAGACGCGACCTTGGGACTCGACGCTCAACAGCGCATAAGGCGCCAAACTGAGCGCTTCCAGTTCTTCTCGTTTCTCTCTTTCGAATAACATGGTGATTGATGCCCCCTTGCCATAACCTTACGTCAAGTGTAACATAACCATAGGTCTTATTGTACCTAGGCGTATTATAACGGGCAGCGGAGATGTTTGCGCGAAGAGATGGTAGAGTCATCATCCTCATTTTGCTTATGACGGTCATTCTGGCCCTCGGAGCTGTTCTGGCGATCATCTATATGCGCAGCCGTCCGGAGTATAAGCCCGGTACTTATGTGACCGATGTGGGCGACACCAAAGTGCTTGTGCGTTCGAATCCCAAGCGTCAGGTCGAGATCATCAGTACCCCGTCGGAGCAGCCGGTACTAGCCGGTGGCGAGGGACAAGGCGGAGAAGGCCAAGGCGGCGGAGCCGAAGAGCCAACGCCGGTAGAGGTGCCCACCCTGCCACCCCAGGACCCCACCCCGGTAGAAGTACCCACGCTGGTACCAACGGCCACACCGCAATTATGTGTCCGGTTCGTCGATCATACCGTGCAGCCCGGGCAAACACTCTATTCAATCAGCAACCAGTACAATACCACGATAGCCCTGATGGCTCGCTTCGGCATCGACGCCACCGATATTGTGCCCGGCAATCTTTTGAGTATACCGGTAGCAAATGAGGCCTGCTGCCCGGGCAACCAGGCCTATGTCGTGCGAGAAGGTGATACCCTGTCCAGCATCGCCATCAAGTGCCAGACGACTGTCGCTAACCTGAAGCAGATTAACGGCTTTGGGGACATCTTCCGCTTGGACGAAACTTCTGTCATTTGCGTCCCGCCACAGCCCCAGGGCTAACCGGACGCAGCAGTTGCTAGTTTTGCATCCAGAAGGCGCCATCTCCCTTCAAAAGAGTACATTCACCAGTCTCGTGCTCTCCGCGAAAAGCGGTGACGGCCCCCCAAAAGCCAGTATAATTAGGGGTGGTGTTTACGCTGCGCGGATTGTGTCCACAGTTCAAACAGCGCACCCATAAAAAGACATTTCCACTACATGAGATGATGCAGACAAAGTCGGCTGCATGGTTTCATCTCGCACTGTTTCAAAGGAGCAAACGATGAACAAAAAGAACATCACAGACATCGATCCCAAAGGCAAGAAGGTGTTTGTGCGCGTAGATTTTAATGTGCCCTTGAGCGGCAAAGATCCGAACGAAGAAATCACGGTCACCGACGACACGCGCATTCGCGCCGCCCTGCCGACGCTGAACTATTTGCTGGATCATGGCGCCGCGCTGATCCTGGCATCTCATCTCGGCCGTCCCGCTTCGGCAGAGGACAAGCAGTATGCGATGGACCCGGTGGCTGATCGCCTAAGCGAGCTGCTGGGCCGGCCCGTACTCAAGGTCGACGAGGTCGTGGGCCCAGAAGCCGCTGCCGCCGCGGCGGCTCTCAAGCCCGGCGACGTGCTGCTATTGGAAAACACACGCTTTGAACCAGGAGAAAAGAAAAACGATCCCGACCTGTCAGCGCAAATGGCGGCGATGGCCGACATTTATGTCGATGATGCGTTCGGCTCGGCGCATCGCGCCCATTCCAGCACGGAAGGCGCTGCGCGGGCCATGCAGGCCAAGGGCGGACCGGCCGTAGCCGGCTTCTTGATGGGAAAGGAGATCGCGGCGCTGGGCACGGCCGTTTCCAACCCGCCCCATCCCTATATCGCCATCATGGGCGGCGCCAAGATCTCGGACAAGATCAAACTGATTGACAACCTTCTTCAGAAAGCAGACAAGATCCTTATTGGCGGTGGTATGGCCAACACCTTCTTGGCCGCCCAAGGCTATGACATGGGCAAATCGCTTGTAGAGGAAGACGCGCTGCCCGAGGCGAAGCGCCTCCTCGAAGAATCACCGGGGCAGCTCATCCTGCCTGTCGACGCTGGCGTGGCCGATGAGTTCTCGGCCGATGCCGTGCGCACGGACAAAAGCATCGAGGACATTGAAAGCCACGAAATGGCGCTTGATATCGGCCCGCAGACGTTTAACCGTTTCGCGGAAGAGCTGCAGGGAGCAAAGCTGGTTGTTTGGAACGGTCCGATGGGTGTCTTTGAGTTCCCGGCCTTTGCTAAGGGCACCGATGACCTCGCCTACCTGCTGGCCGATCTGGTTGAGGACGGCGCGCAGGTCGTCATTGGCGGCGGCGATTCCGCTGCCGCCGTAACGAAAGCGGGCCTGAGCGACAAGATGAGCCATGTAAGCACCGGCGGCGGCGCCAGCCTGGAATTACTCGAGGGCAAGGAACTGCCCGGTATTGCCGTGCTGGATGAAGCGTAAGTTGCAGAGCCTGCAGTGAACCTGATGGTTCTGTGGAGAGCAGCAAGGCCGCGTCGAGGGACGCGGCCTTGTTTGATTCTTAGCAATTTGTGTTGGGTTGGAGCCGGCCAGGGCCGGTCGCTTTAGTCGGTGTCCGGCGGGCTCTTTTCACCCTGGGCAGCAATGCGTGCTGACAGGTCATTTAGACGGCCGCTCAACCAATGCAGGCCAGAGGCAATACCGACTTTAGCCTCTTTTTCCCAATCGGTCTGTTTGAAACGTACCTGCACGGCCTCGATCGTCTCTTTCGCCTGCGCTTCGGCCGTATCCGCCATGTGCGTGCCGACGTAGCGCACGCCTTTGTCAGCCACTTCCTGCACCTTGCCGGCTGCCTTCCGGCCGACATCACTCTGCGCCGCCCGCTGCGCGGCAGTTACCGCGAGGCCAGTCACCTTGCGCGTCGCCTCGCCGGCCGTTGCCCTGGCCCCAGACGCGGGCTGCTCCGCGCGCACCGGCGGCTCTTCCTCTTCAATTGGAATTACGATCTTGATTGGTTCTTGATCACTCATTTAACAATCCTCTTCGGAAATCGGGCCCGCCAGCAAAGCGCTGCGCTTCCAGCGTAAAGCTCAGACCGGCCTCACCACCTGCTCATTTCTACCAGTCTTTACGTTAAGAAAGCGAAACTGTTGCAGATTGCTCATCTGGCGCCAGATGAGGTGTCAAGTGTAAGAGTTGCCGTAAGGAGCATAAACGATAATAATGGCAGCTAACTCATCCTGAGAGGTGGAGGGAACGGCCCTTTGAAACCTCAGCAACCATCCGGCAGACAACAACGGCCGAGACAGGTGCTAAATCCGGCAGGCACGTAGCCTGACAGATGAGAGGACCAGCGAATCAATACATGGCCTCTCGCGCGAGAGGCTTTTTTGTACGCCGGAAGGATGAGAACGGACAGCGTTAGCGCCCCACCGGTAGTGGCGGCAGAAGGACAGCAATGAACACAAACACAGAGGCGACACTAAGGAAACTACTGGATGAACGTATCCTGGTCCTGGATGGCGCCATGGGCTCACTTATCCAGACTTACCAGCTCGACGAAGCCGGTTTTCGCGGTGAGCGCTTTGCGGCATACCAGCGTGATGTGAAGGGCAATAACGACCTGCTGAATCTCACGCAACCGGACATTATCCGCGCCATCCATACCGCCTACTTGAATGCCGGCGCGGACCTGGTTACAACCAATACCTTTAATGCCAACGCCATCTCACAGAGTGACTACGGTCTTTCAGAGCTTGCCTACGAGATGAATCTTAATGCGGCGCGCCTGGCGCGCGAAGCGGCGGACGCTGCCATGCTGTCGAATCCGGCCAAGCCCCGCTTCGTAGTCGGCTCCATGGGCCCGCTCAACCGCACCTTGTCACTTTCCCCGGACGTAAATGACCCCGGCTACCGCAATTTAACCTGGGAGCAGGTTGTGGCAGCCTACCGCGAGGCCGCATTCGGGTTAATCGAGGGCGGCGCCGATATCCTACTTTTTGAGACGATTATTGACACGCTTAATGTCAAGGCGGGCATCTTCGCCGTAAAGACGCTCTTCGAAGAACTGGGCACAAAACGGCCATTGATGATCTCCGGGACAATTACCGATGCCAGCGGCCGCACGCTGTCCGGACAGACGATGGAAGCTTTCTATTATTCCATTCGTCACGCCGAGCCACTGATAGTTGGCCTAAACTGTTCTTTGGGTCCACGGGCGTTACGGCCGTATATCAGCACTGTCGCCCGCCTATCCGAGACCTATGTCAGCATCTATCCCAACGCCGGTTTGCCCAACGAATTCGGCGAGTTTGACGAGACGCCGGAGATTATGACGCCCGTGCTGCGCGAGTTCGCTGAGGAAGGGCTGCTCAACGTCGTCGGCGGCTGCTGCGGCACGACGCCGGCACATATCGAAATGTTCGCCGCGGCCGTAAAGGATCTTCCGCCGCGCCGCCTGCCGGTCATAGAGCCCACTACGCGGCTCAGCGGCCTCGAACCGCTTGTTTTCACACCTGAGCTAAACTTTGTCAATGTGGGTGAACGCACCAATGTCACCGGTTCGCGCCGCTTTGCGCGCTTGATCCGCGAAGAACACTATGAGGAAGCGCTCTCAGTAGCTCGCCAACAGGTAGAAAACGGCGCGCAGATGATCGACATTAACATGGACGAGGGCATGCTTGACGCCGAAGCAGCTATGTCCCGTTTCCTCAGCCTTATCGCCGCCGAGCCGGACATCGCCCGCGTGCCGATCGTGCTCGATTCCTCCAAGTGGTCAGTGATCGAGGAAGGCCTCAAACGCGTGCAGGGCAAATCTGTCATTAATTCCATTAGTCTCAAGGAGGGCGAAGAGAAATTCATCTACCACGCACGCCTGGCCCGCAAGTACGGTGCGGCCGTGATCGTGATGGCCTTCGACGAGAGCGGCCAGGCGGACACGGTCGCGCGTAAAACGGCAATCGCCCAGCGCGCCTATGACATTCTGACCAAAGAAGTTGGTTTTCCAGCGGAGGACATCATTCTCGATCCCAATGTTTTCGCGATTGCCACGGGCATTGAGGAGCACAACGAATACGGGCTGGCTTACATCGAGGCAACGCGCTGGATCAAGGAGAACCTGCCTCGCGCGCTCGTCAGCGGCGGCATAAGCAACATTTCCTTCTCATTTCGCGGCAACGATACGGTGCGCGAAGCGATCCATGCCGCTTTTCTGTATCATGCGATTAAAGCCGGTCTCGATATGGGAATCGTCAACGCGGGCCAGTTGGAAGTGTATGAAGAAGTAGATCCGAGGCTTCTGGAACTGGTAGAGAACGTGCTTTTCAGCCGTGGTTCCGACGCGACCGAAGAGCTGGTTGCTTACGCGGAGACCGTGCAGGAAAAGCACAAAGTTCAGAAAGTTGACCTGAGCTGGCGGGACGCGCCGGTAGCGGACCGGCTGCGCCACGCGCTGGTGAAAGGCGTTGATGAATATATCATTGAAGATGTTGAAGAGGCACGGCAGCAGTACGCCCAATCCTTAACCATCATCGAGGGGCCGCTGATGGACGGCATGAATGTCGTTGGCGACCTGTTTGGCGACGGCAAGATGTTCTTACCGCAGGTTGTAAAAAGCGCGCGGGTAATGAAAAAGGCGGTTGCCCATCTCGTGCCTTATATCGAGGCGGAGCAGGCTGAGGGCGGAGAGGTTGGTACCAATGGCAAGATTCTCATGGCCACGGTCAAGGGCGATGTGCATGATATCGGCAAGAACATCGTTGGGGTCGTATTGGGCTGCAACAATTACGAGGTAATCGATCTCGGCGTGATGACGCCCGTAGAGAAAATTTTGCAGACTGCGATCGACGAAAATGTGGATATTGTTGGTCTGAGCGGGCTGATCACACCATCGCTGGAAGAAATGCGCATCGTGGCCGCCGAAATGGAGCGGCAGGGTTTTGATCTGCCGCTGCTCATCGGCGGAGCTACGACATCTAAGGTACATACGGCGGTTAAGATCGCACCGGAGTACCATCGCGGGCCGGTGGTGCATGTCGTCGATGCTTCGCGCGCGGTGGGCGTAGCCGCGCAGCTGCTCAATCCCGATCAACGAGACGCCTTCAGCGCCGCGATCGCCGGCGAGTACGAGGAACTCCGCGCACGCCACGCCGGCAAACGCGCTCGCATGCGGCTGCGGCCGTTGCCCGCCGCGCGGGCCAATGCTTTCCAGACAGACTGGGAAGCGTACAACCCGCCTGTGCCGGCATTCACCGGCATTCGCTCCTTTGAGAATATAGACCTGGCGATGCTGCGTCCTTATATTGACTGGACGCCGTTCTTCTCAGTATGGGAACTGAAAGGGAACTACCCTGCCATTCTCGAGGACGCCGTGGTCGGCGAGACGGCGCGCCAGCTCTGCGAAGATGCGGGCGCGATGCTGGATCAGATGATCCAGGAGAAGTGGCTGCGGGCAAGAGCAACTATCGCCATCCTTCCCGCTTATCGCCGCGGCGATGATGTAATACTCTATGACAACGGCCGGGAGCTTGAGACCTTCTCCTTCCTGCGCCAGCAGATGGAGCGCCCCCCGGGCCGGCCAAATTACGCGCTCGCCGATTTCATCGCCCCCGCAGATAGCGGCAAGGACGACTACATGGGCCTATTCGCTGTTACCGCCGGGCTGGGACTGCCGGACATCGTGGCCCGCTACGAGGCGGTACATGATGATTACCACGCCATCCTGGCTAAGGCACTGGCTGACCGCCTGGCGGAAGCGCTGGCCGAATATATGCATAAACTGGTGCGCGAACAGTATTGGGCATATGAAACGCCGTCACCACTAGACAATGACGCTTTGATTCGCGAAACGTACCGCGGCATCCGTCCCGCACCGGGCTATCCCGCCTGCCCCGACCATACGGAAAAAGGAAAGTTGTTCGGTCTGCTAGAATCTGAGGCGCCGACGGGCATTTCGCTGACCGAGACATTTGCCATGATTCCTAGCGCATCTGTCAGCGGCTATTACTTCTCGCACCCTCAGTCGGCTTACTTCGGCATCGGCCGTATTGATCGCGATCAGCTAGAAGATTATGCGGCGCGCAAGGGGATGTCCCTGGAAACTGCAGAGCGATGGCTGGCGCCTGTCTTGGCCTATAACTAATCTGTGACAGGGCGGCAAGCCCTCATAGGCTCCACCAACTGCAATTGGCCACCTGTAAAACGTAATCTGGCTCATGAAACTCGGCGTGCTCTCCGACACCCATAATAATCTGGGCAACCTGCAAAAAGCGCTCAAGATTTTTGAAGCTGAGGGCGTGGAACAACTTTTGCATTGCGGCGACATGGCGGATATGCTCACCGTACGGCTACTGGGCGGTTTCGACATTATCTATGTTAACGGCAATGCGGACCGTTCTGCCGAAGCGGTAAGCCACACCCTTTGGACGCTAAACCCGAATAATGAAATACCGGGTGACGTCTATACAGGCCGGCTGCACGGAGCGTCTATCGCGGCGACACACGGCCATTTGAGCGGCAAGCTTAGCG
>JBJYWX010000459.1:0-10471 GCA_046259695.1 Promineifilaceae bacterium (SeqCode)
GTCACGCGTGCGGATGCGCGTCGTGCGCAATCCAACCTCAACAACATCTCCCCAGGTATTGGCGGCCGATACCTCGATGCGATCGCCGACGCGAAAAGGACGGTCGATCAGGATCTGGATGCCGGCAATGGCATCGGCCACCGTGTCGCGGGCGGCCAGGGAGATTGCCAGGCCACCGATACCCAAAAGCGCGGCCAGAGCGGTGATATTGATACCGAAATGGGCCAGGAGTATGGTCAGGAATACGAGCGCCAGGATGACATGCGCCCCGCGATGCGCCAGCAGGATGGCCGGCGCCAATTCTTCAGCGCGCTGCTCTGACGCCATGCGGAACCGCGTTTCAGCGACAATCAAATCGACTGCCAGCCAGAGGATTGCGGCGGTCAGAAGCAGGCCGGCGACATAGAGAAGGTTGGCCAGCATGATCTTGAGCCCGACAGATAGGAACTGCAGGCGCATAACGTTGAAGTTGAGGATGAAGACAACAATCAGCCAGCGCACGAGCCTGCCGATTCGCTGCAGTATCTCCTTGGCTCTATCATCTTCAAGACGCGGCGTAAGCCAGCGCACGGCCAGGCGCGAGAGGGCCGAACCAATGATGTAGGCGGCAATCACGATCAGGATCGCGACCGCGAGATTGATCCAGTCTGCGCCGTCAAGGCCAAACAGGGTCAAGGTGTCCAGGGGCGTTCCAGCGGCCGCGCTGTCTATGGCACGGGTCAGAACATCGGGCGTCGCGGTAGGCTGCGGCTGGCGGTCCGTGATGACGCCGGCGGCCGACAGCGTGCCGCTTAGGGGGGCAAGCGGTGTGGCTTGCACCGAGCCAATCTCAAGTGCCCCGGCAGCCTCGAGCGTGGCGGATACCTCGGATTCAATCGTCTGCCGTAATTCGTCACTTTGCGCTGTGCCCGGCGGCGGAGCGGCCGCACTGCAAGCAGCGAGAACGGCGGCGAAGGCCAGGAAGAATAGCAGTGTGACCGATCTGCGTCCGGCGACCATGACCAATCCTCAAGTAATAACTAAACGATGCTAAAGCATTATACTTTCAACTCCGCTAGCAGCATAGGGAGTTCAGCTCGCGGCCGGCCATATAGTTTCTTCTTGCCAGACAACAAGCTGTTCAATAGCAGCCGCGCCGGCCTCGCAAAAGACGCCGATGCCGCGGCTGTCGCCACGCGTGGGATAGACGCGCGTGGCCAGGTAGTGCCGATCGTCTACAAATAACTCCACGATAGAGCGGTCAACAAAAACGCGACATGCCGTGGGTTCCCATTCAGGCAAGATGAGGGGCACCGCGGCCACGGTGGATGCGGCGCGCGGGTCCAGGCTGCTGCGCTCGCGCTCTACAACTACCCGGCCCAATTGGTAATCGAATAGAATGCGCGTGACTTCCCGGCCGTCCGGCGAGCGTAGGATTTCCAATCCGGCCCGGCTGCCGGCGGCGGCGGAAATGGTGAAGGCTATTTCGATAGCAGCGCCGCCCACGTCAGGCAGCAGGCTATGTTCGTTTGCGCCAAGAGTGACAGCTCTTTTTTGCCACCGCCCCTCTCGCAGTGTCTTTAGCTCGCGCGCCGGCGTCACTGCAAGCGTCCCGTCCGTGTGGAGACTGATTTCCAGCGGCAAAGAGAGCGTGCCGCTCCAACCGGCTTCCAGCACCGCTTCTTGCTCACGCGTTTCAGGAAGCCAGCCGAACATCAAAAAACGGCCGTCCGCCAGCCGCGTCACCTGCGGCGCGTAGAATGTGCCGCCATGGACCAGGATATCCCCACCATCCGCCATGAAAGAACCTCCTTGCAGACGCCCGCCGAAGTAGGCAGTATGGAGGTGATTCTCTTGCCTATCCTGTACGGACAGGATCAGGGCCTGGCGCGCGCCGAAGTCGAGCCAGTTGGGACATTCCCACATGGCGCCCTGCGGGAAGGGCTGCGTGGCTCTACTGTCACCGGCGAAAAAAGGCCCGCGAAAGGTCCAGTCAAACAGGTCCAAGGACGTGTAGCGCAGTATCCTGGCGCCGCGATCGCCGGCTTTGCTGGCGACGATCATTTCCCACCCGTCACCCGTCTTCCACACATACGGGTCGCGGAAATGGCCGCCGGACTGGGCGCGCAGAGAGGGCGGCGGCCCATCAATTAGCGGATTCTGCGCGACTTTTTGCCAGGTGAGTAGATTGTCCTCGCTTACCGCAGCGGCGATGGATTGCGGATAAACGGCCGTATAGAAGATCGTGGGACGGCCGTTATCCAGCACCAGGCAGCCCGTCCAGCAGCCGCCCTGGTCATACGCTTGCGGTCCGGGCGCAAGGGCCGGGGGCAGGTCGCGCCAATGCACAAGATCGTCGCTCACAGCGTGGCCCCAATGAATGGTTCCGTGAAATGGCCCATTTGGGTTGTATTGGTAAAAGAGGTGGAACTCGCCCGCCCATTCGATTAGCCCGTGCGGGTCGTTGATCCAGTTAGCGGGCGGAAGCAGGTGATAACGCGGGCGCAGTGGGTCAGCGGCCAGCGCCTGGCGCGCCAGCGCAGCGGGAAAATCGTTCGTCGCGCTCATTGGCGACCATTTGTAGCGCCAAAGGGCGCCGGCGTCGACTCCAGGAGCGATTTATGATTGTGCCGGCACCTGAGAGGCGAGATCAGCCAGGCGTGCGGCCGTTCGCGACGCGCGCTCCCGCCACGGCTCAATCCAGGGCGCGATCTCAGGGTAAGTCTCTTGCTGGGCGCTGTAGGCGGTTGCTCCCGCGGCAAAGGTGCGGCCCAGATTATCAAGGACCAGCTCCGCGCTATCGTACTGGCCTCCGGCCCGCAGCAAGTTGGCCAGAAGCTGCGCCCGGTCGCCAAAGCCGCGCGGAAGCTGCTGCCCGCGCGCGACAGCGGCAATCGCTTCGCGGCTGAGGAAAAGGCCGCTGTAGGGCGGCGTGACCAGATAGCGGGCAATCTCTTTAATGCCCGTTTCGTCGCCAGCAAGCGGCGGCGGATCGGGCAGGTGGAAAGGGTCCTTCACGTCGCGCGCGCCAAGATGGTCGCCCGCCAGGGCGAGCGTGAGTTCAGCCAGGCGCTCGTAAAAACGCAGTTCCCCGCCGGCCACGGCAAGCACCAGCGGCGGCAGCCAGGTCAAGAGGTGGGCGACCAGAAATGCGCGCTGCCTGCTGTGCCAGAGCGACGCGGCGGCGCCGTCGCCGCTGGCATAGGCGGACGCCTCGCCGGCGCAAAGACGCCCCATGTACAACAGTTCATGCCCCAGATGGTCGGCTTCCGAAGTGACCGGATAGCCGTGGCGGCGGTAGGTGAGCGCGAGCTGCTCACTGATTTCCCCGCCCAGGAGACCGACCGGATCGAGGAAGATCGATTCGTAGGGGAAAACGAGAACGGCCGTGAGCTGGTAGTGGTCGGCGGCGGCCGCGTCGGCGTCGAACGGCAGCGCTAATTCCAATAGTTCGGGCACCGCCTCAAGCGGACCCAGCAGCCCCTCGCTCAGTCCGGCCAGGAAAAGCCGGCCAAAAAGCGTGTAGGTCCGGCGGCGGGCCAGGGCGAGATCAGCGGCCGGCAGCACGTTTTCAAATGCCCGCATCACGCGGGCCGCCCCGCTTCCGGCGACAAAGCTGTGACTGGCGGCTTAGCCAAGAAGAACGGCTCCTTATTTAGGCAGGCGCGGCTGCAGGAGCGCGAAAAGGTAAGCACCCGCGGTGGCCCCGACCAGGGTAACCACGGCCAGCCACGTGCCGCTGCCAATCTGGGCGTAGATGGGCGCAGGGCAAGCGCCGGTCACGGCCCAGCCCAGGCCGAAAATGATTCCGCCGATGATGGTGCCCTTGTCCCGTTTCTTATTCTTGATTTTGACTGTATCGCCGTCGATGGTGTGCGGGTTGAGGCGCTTGATTATCAGCAGCGAGATGGCGCCGACAACAACGGCCGAACCAATCACGCCATACATATGAAAACTCTCAAACCGGAACATCTTCTGGATTTCGAACCAGGAAATGACCTGGCCCTTGGTCAGGACTACGCCGAAGAAGATGCCCATCAGCAGGACGCGGATGTTGACCATGGTGCTGCTGGTTTCAGCGGCGGGTGCCTGTGCGGCGGCGGTGAAAACTTCTTGCTGTTGCATAATTCGTTCCTTCCTTAGCAGGCGGCGTGTAAGGCAAAATCGCTGCCCATCGAGGGCAGAAAGAAGGGCATGATGAGCCAGGTCATGATCAGCCCGCCGATAAAAAAGCAGATGGTGGCAATGAGGCTGGTAAGCTGCAGATTGGACATGCCCATAATGGAATGGCCGGAGGTGCAGCCGTTGGCGTACCGGGTGCCGAAGCCGACCAGGATGCCGCCTATGGCCAGGGCCAGGACCCCCGGAAAGCCATAGTAGAAATCGGGCAAGAACTTGACCGGTTCAAATGAGAGCAGGTTGTTAGCAATAAAGGCGCCGATGAGCACGCCGCCGGCCAGGAACACTTTCCACATGTTACTGCGCCAGTTGTACTTCAAATAGGGCAGCGTCGTGCGCGGCGCGCAGATGGCGGCCAGGTCACGAAAACTGCCGGATATGCCGAACGTCTTACCGGCCAGCAGCAACAGGCCAGGAACCATCAGGCCGATGAGGGGGCCGACGATCCACCAGGGCCAGGGCCGCATAATTGCGTCGATCATGATATGACTCCTCTACTAATAAGACTTGATAAGACCATGTAATTTTATAACACCATTTTGCGAAAACAACCACGCACGGAACTTTCCCGGAAACCTCGAGCTTAAACCCCTGCGGGGCGTTATGTGGTTTCCGGGAAAGTCTGCTGTCAGAATTCGGTGTCGAAACCGGCGTTGGTCCACGCTTCCATGCCGCCGGTGACATTGTATAGTTCAGAGAAGCCCTCGCGCTGCAGCAGGCTCGCCGCCGTGCTTGAGCGCTTGCCCGTGGCGCAGGTCAGGGCCACCGGCTTGGCTGGATTAAGGGATAGGGCCGGCAGGCGCGTCGGGACCAGCTTAAAGCTCAAATTAAGGGCGCCAGGAATGTGACCTTCTTCAAATTCATCATTTTCACGCACGTCCAGGATTTGCAGACCGTTGCTGGCCAGGCGGCTGCGCAGGCTGTACACGTCGATCTGGGGGATGGTATCCATCGCCTTACCGGCATCCATCCAGGCACTCATGCCGCCGGACAGGTAGCCTGTTACCCGGCCGTCGAGCGCGATAAAAGCCATGTTGTAGATAGCCCGCTGCGCTTTTTCCTTGCTGTCGGCCACCAGAATGATGGGCGCGTCCAGCGGCGTGACCCAGCCGACCCGCTGCTCAAATTCCGGGCTGGACAGGTGTGCGTGGTAAGCGCCCGGAACATGGCCGGCGCCAAAGTCCGCCGAAGAACGCGTGTCAACCACAATATGGCCTTGCGCCAGCAGCTCTTCAACCTCGGGCACGCTCAGCGACCTGGCGACCGGAATCTCCATGGTCAAGGGCAGCTTGCCCTGGTTTGTGGCCACGATGTTGGCGATGTTTGCCGGTTTTACTGGCTGGTCGTCCTGCATGTAATCGCTGAACGCTTCGCGGTCTTCGAATCTAAGGGCGTCATTGTAGCGACGTTCGTATCCTACCGTAGTGGCAACCTTGCCACTTGTGACCCGTCCTCAGGTTGAGCCGGCCAGGTGGCCGGGATATACCTCCACGTGATCGGGCAGGTTGAGGAAACGGGGAATAGAGACATCGAAGATAACGGGCGCGCCTTCGTCGCCGGCCTGGGCCAGATCGGGCCTTGCCACATCGCCGACGAGGACAAAATCGGCCGTGAGCATAAACCACGGTTCGTCGCCGCGCGGGTAATCGTAAACGAGCAGGTTCATTTGCTCCGGCCGGTGGCCGGGCATATGCACAAACTCCATGCCCACGCCGCCCATCTTGATCAGGTCGCCGTGCTTGACGCGCGTGGCTTCATAGCTGATATCTGCCAGCTCAGGCATGACCAGTTCCGCGCCCGTTGCCTGCGCCAGCCAGCGCGCGCCGGAAACATGGTCGGCGTGGCTGTGCGAATCAATCACGTAGCGGATGGTCGAGTCCATCTTCTCCGCCATGTCCAGGAAGGGTTGAATGTCCCAGACAGGATCAAAGACCGCGCACTGGCCGGTACCCTGGCAGCCAATCATGTACGCGGCGCAGCCGGTTTCTTCACGAATAATTGTTTCGAACCACATGAGATCCTCCAGAGGGAATGATTACAGGGGAAAGGGGGCAGAAGAGAGTGAACAGTGAACAGTATTCAGTGAATGGTGAACAGTATTTAGTGAATGGTGAACAGTATTTAGTGAATAGTGAACTGTATTCAGTAATCAGCATGCGGTGGACTGAACAAGTGAAAAACTGAGCAACTGAAGACCTACACATGGCTGACACTCCGCATTTCACCTGCCTAATCGGCCGTGGCCTGTTCCGCCTTCTTCGCCTCTCTGCCGAACGGTTGCTCGGGCAGTTTATACGCTTCTTTGACCGGTTTGAGCGGTCGCTTCAGCCAGTAGGGGCGGCGCAGGCCGTCCGGGCTGTAATCGACGGCGCTGCGGGTCATGGCAACCCACTGGCGGTAGACCTCCATGGAGCGATTCGTGTCGACCCAGACGTCACCATATTGCTCGCCCGGCTGCGCCTTGCGCACGCTGACCGCTTTTTGCAGCCAGCAGTGGGCGCCGCTGATGGGATCCGGGTGCACGGCGTGGGTCAGATTCTGGTGTACGCCGACGTCTTCCCACCAGATGCGGCTGGTGTCCGGATCGAACGTTTCCCAGGGCCGCGGCCCGCTGACGATGTTGAGTTTGTGCCCGCCACGGCCGTCTTCTTCCAGCTCGGCTACATTGGACATGCCGGGATTGACGCCCAGGTTCTCCTGCAGGCGCCAGCGTCCAAGATGGTGGCTCATGGCAATCACGCCGGGCTTAATGCCCTCCGTGACCCACGCCTTATCGATGAAATAGCCGATCTCTGTTTCAACGCGGATCAGGTCGCCGGTCGCCACGCCGAGGCGCGCGGCGTCGGCGGGATGCATCCAGACCGGGTTCTTGTGACTGATTTCGTATAGCCACTTAGCATTGGCGCTGCGCGTGTGGATCAGCGTCGGCAGGCGGAAGTTGGGCAGAAGCAGCATTTCACCCTTGCTGCGGTCGATGTTGTCGGGATGGACATGGCTCTTGAGCGGCCAGGGAATCGTGTAATCCCGTTCGGTCCAGCCCCATTCGTAAAGGGTAGGGCTGAAAAACTCGAACTTGCGGCTTGGTGTGCCGACGCCGGCCTTGGCCTCGCCGTCGACCAGCACGCCCACGGCCTGGCCGTCGCGCAGCAGGCGATCCGCGTCGTCGGCCTTCGTCCCGCTCTCGTCGATAACTTTCTCGTACGGCGCGTAATTGCTGCGCGTGACTTCGAATGCGCCGTATTTTTTCATATAGGCCAGGGGTTCCAGCCCTTCCATGGCCGCGGCCTCCGGCAGGCCGGGCACACTGTTTTCGAATATCCAGCGGAAGTACTCGTCGTTAGTAATGATCTCACCGGGGCGGTAGGGGCTTTCAAAATGCTGGCGAATGCCCAGCTCGCCATCGGGGTCCATGGTCGCGGAGAGCTGGATCCACCATTCGTTTTCTTCCCAGACTTCGCCGGGATTGGCTTCGTAGGTGAATTCGACCGGACGGCCGAGCCGTTCCATGGCCACGCGTCGCACCGGCTGGCGGTAGGCTATCCACTGCCCGGCATGCGTTTCCTGGCTCATCAGGTCGTGCCGTTCGCCGGAATGGCCCATGGGCAAGACGTAGTCCGCGAACCACGCCGATTCGTTCCAGGTAGGCGTGAGGGCGACATGGCACTTGATTTTGCTGTCGTCTTTCAGCGCTTTGAGCCACATGAAGCCGTCGGGATTAATCCACATCGGGTTGTAGACGCGCGTGAAGTAGACGTCGATATCGCCGCGCCCTTCTTCCAGGAAGTGGGGCAGCAGGAAGCTCATCTCGAAGAAAGCGAACGGCCATTCATGCGGGATGTGCAGCTCATTCCAGGCCACGCCGGGCGGCGGCGAATCGTAAGGCTTAGGCACGAATTTGTTCCAGCTGTTGGCCGAGGTGCCGCCTGGCGTGCCGACGCTGCCGGTAAGCACATTAAGGAAAAAGAGGGCGCGGGCGATCTGCCACCCGCCCAGGTTGCCGATGCTGGCGCTGCGCCAGGTGTGCGTGGCCAGCTTGCCCTCACAGTTCGCCACATACTCGGCCGTTTCGCGAATGCGTTCGACCGGCACCTGGGCTTCTTCCGCGGCGCGTTCGAAAGAGAAGTCGGCATAAAGGTCCTTGAGCAGGCGGTCAAACAGCTCAAAGGTCAGCGGGCCATCCTCAATTTCTTCGCGTAGGGCCTGGTAATAAGGCTGCAGCTTGCCGTCGCGCACGGCCTCCAGCGTTTGCCGCCAGTTGACCCAGCGGCGCACAAATTCTTTGTCATATAGATCGTTCTCGATCAGATAGTTGGCGATGGCCAGCAGCACCGTCGCCTCGCTGCCCGGCCAGGTCGGGAGCCAGACATCGCTCATGCTGGCCGTGTTGCTGAGGCGCGGGTCAAAGGTGATCAACTTCGCCCCTTTCATCTTGCCCTCAATAATGCGCTGGGCGTGGGGATTGAAGTAGTGTCCCGTTTCCAGGTGGCTGGAGATGAGCAGGATGGTGCGTGCGTTGCTGTGGTCGGGGCTGGGGCGGTCGAAAGCGCCCCACATGTAGAGGCCCATGCGCGCGCCGCTGGAACAGATGTTAGTGTGGCTGTTGTGCCCATCGACGCCCCAGGCCTGAATAGCGCGGTTGGTGAAATGGTCCTCGCCGGGACGGCCGACATGGTACATGATGCCGTCGCGCCGCTGCAGGCGGCTCGCGCGCATTTTGGCCCCAATTTCGCTCAGGGCCTCATCCCAGGTGATGCGCTTCCATTTGCCTTCACCGCGGGCGCCGACGCGCTTGAGCGGGTAGAGAATACGCTCCGGATCATAAATCTGGTTATGAGTGGCCGGTCCCTTGGCGCAGTTACGGCCGCGGCTGCCGGGATGGGCCGGATTGCCCTCAAATTTCTTGATTTCCAGGCTGGTCTTATCGACGTATGCCAGCAGGCCGCAGGCGCTCTCGCAGTTGAAGCAGACGGTGGGCACGAGCGTGTAGCGGCGGGCGACTTTCTTGGGCCACGCTTTGCCATCCCACTCAATCCAGTCGTCCCAATAGTCGGGGGGCGGGTACTTCGAGAGACGGCCGTCTTCCTGGCGCACCGAGATCATCTCTATTTTACTGACGTCGATGTCCGCAAACTGCGGCAGGGCCTGCCCGGCAGCGTTGGTTTCACCGCCGGCCGGTTCGGGAAACGGCGCGTCCGGCACGCCGGGGCGCAGCATGTTCTTTAGAATGTGACTGATAGAGCGTGGGTTGTCGTTCATAGGTCTGTGGTCAATAATCAGTATTTGTGTTCAGTAATCAGTGCAACTTGCAACCTGCAACCTGCTTAACTATTCGGTATATCCTGCGGGGCCATGACGAAGGCGTACTCGTAGAAGTACAGCCCGGCGATGGCCGCGAGTCCGGCGATGGCGGGCAAGATGCCGCTGCCGCCCACAAAATAGCTGCCGGCCAGCAGCGCCAGGGGCACCAGGTGGCCGATCACGATAGCGCCCCACCAGAAGTAGCTGCGATAGTGGCCGTGGCTGATGTCGTGCGCCGCGCGTGCCGCGACCTCGCTGGGATGGGGCACGCCGAATTCGCCGGCAAGCGTCACGAAAAGATTGGCCAGCAGCGCCAGCCCAAACGCTACGGTCATGGCCGTAGCCAGGTCCCGCGGCAGTGGGGCAAAGAGATTGACCACAAGCAGCGCGCCGCTGCCGGCCAGGAAGGCCTGCACCACGAGGTGAATGGGCAGCAGCGGACTTTGCCAGAGGTCACGCCCTTCTGCCTGGGCGAACAGGTAGGCCGTGTAGACGGCGACGCCAAGGGCAAACGGGAAGCCAAGCAGGAGCAAAAACCGGCCTGCTGAGCTGTCGTAGCCGAAAACCGGGGCGCCAATTTCGAAGAGCCAGTACACCAGGGTGATGATGCTCAAGCCAATGAGCAGCACCGCGCCGCGCGCCAGCCAGCTCTTCCACTGCGGGCGCATCAGGATGTACAAGAAGCGGGCCGGCCGTTCTAAATCGTAAACCAGCAAGACCGTGGTAGCGGCCAGGAAGAGCAGAACCAGGAAGCTGGCGATGATCGCCGTCGTGTTGCTGTAATCAACCAGCCGCAGTCCCCAGCCCAAGGCCAGCAGCATGAAAATCCCGGAGCCGATGCCCTTGGTGACCAGGTAAGCCGGCACCGGCCAGTGCCAGGGTATTTTGTGCTGGGCGTTGTAACCCACCTGCACCATGTGCTCGGCCACACGCGCGCCGAACTGTATCGGCCCCGCGCTGGGCTGGCCCTGGGTCTGGGGCACGCGTATTTCACCGCCCGCGGAGGCCCAGCGGC
>JBJYWX010000460.1:0-3269 GCA_046259695.1 Promineifilaceae bacterium (SeqCode)
CGCGCATTTCATCGCGTGATGTGGGCGGGAACATGGCCTGCACCGCCAGCGGGCTCTCCAGCCCGGGCGGCAGTGCATCCCCCGCCGGTGATTTGAAATAGTCAAACTCCTGCGTCACACGGCCGTCCCAGAACATCGTCGTCCACTGCGGCGCACCGCGATTAAAAATCTCCGGGGCATTGCGCGGAACGAAGGCGCGATTCAGGGCGATTTGCCGCGTCGTTCCCAGTCCCCTGGCCCCTGTCCCTAAGGGCAGCGCCAGCCCATCGCCGCCGTGCAGCAGGGGATGGTGGCAGGTCGCGCAGGAGATATCACGATTTCCGCTGATTTCCTTATCGTAAAACAGCGCTTCACCCAGGGCGACCTTCTCCGGCGACGGCGCCGGACCCAGGTCAATTGGCGCCAGACCAGCCTGAGTAACGGCCGTGTGCAGCGCTTCGTCCAGGGTCGCCGTCGCCGCGGTGGTTTCCTCTTGCAGCAGACTCTCGCTGCGGAAATAAAGGGCACCCAAGGCGCTGACGGCGATGATGGCAAGGGCGGTGGCTGCGATGGCAATAATAGTCTGTGGTGTTCTATTCATGACCTGCACTCCAGCGACTAGCTGCCAGCTAGTATAACACTGGGAGTGGCTGTGGGAGGTCAATTTTACGAGATTTGAACGGTCTTTCGGCCGTCCTGGCGCTGCACTACCAAATACCTGCTAAATGGGGCAAAAGACCGGCTGCCAATCCTGCCTGATCTGGCGTGGCAGATCTACTCAGAAGCCACGTGGCTCTTGGAAAGCGGCAAAAAGAAAGAGAAGGTGCTGCCCATATTCGGGCCATCGCTAACGGCGACCAATTCTCCGCCCATCGCCCAGGCAAGATGGCGTGAAATTGAGAGGCCGATCCCGCTGCCGCTGACGTGGCGCTCGGTCGTGATGCTGGTGCGGTAATACCGTTCGAATATAAAAGGAATTTCGTCTTCAGGAATGCCATACCCGGTATCGGTAATGTCGACACGGGCCGAACTGCCATCTTGTGAAATCTGTACGGTAACAGTTCCGCCTTCCGGCGTGTTAGCCAGTGAATTAGCCAGCAGATTCAGCAAGATCTGGTCCACTCGATCGGGATCGGCGATCACGACAAGCGGTCTTTTCGGCTCAATCACTTCCACATTAATACCGCTGGTAAGCCACTGAGGCTGCAGTTTGATCGTTGCCTTTTTCACGAAAGCTGGCAGTTCAAACGTGCCCATGCGCAGAGAAATCTCACCAGCCTGGACACGAGAGAGTGTTTGCAAATCATCAACCAGCCGGCGCATACGCCGCACCTCACCATACATCAAGGCCAGCGTCGCCTCCGTATCGGGAAACAATCCGTCCATGATACCCTCGATATAGCCCGACACGCCGCTGAGCGGCGTACGCAGTTCGTGTGAGAGATATCCGATAAGCGCCACACGATTCTGCTGCACGCTGTCCAGCGCCTCGGCCATCATGTTAAATGAAGCCGCCACCTCACCCAGTTCATCATGGCTATTTATCTCGAGGCGCTCGCGGTAGAGACCGCGCGAAATGCGCCGGCTGTCCTGCTCCCATTTCGCGTACGGGGTGATGATGATCTGCGCCAGCAGCAAGCTCGCGGACAGTGTTGTAATAACGGTAAATGCTAAAGCGATGGGGATAGAATCGCGATAAACGCCGTCCAGGACGTCTTGTGCGTCCAACAGCATGTCGATAGTGAGGTCGCCGCTGCCAGAACGCGCAACGATCGCCTGCAGCTCGGCGGCGTTTGTCTCAGGAATAGCGGTCCTGGCATAGAACGCAGTCACCGTAAAATAGGTAAGAACCGCGACCACGGCTACAATGACACTTGCAGCCACGATCTTCCAACGCAGCTGCTGCCAGGGCCTCATACAAGTTCATCCACAAATTTGTAGCCGACGCCGCGAACCGTAAAAATAAGCGGCTCGCCGCTGGCATTTTCAATTTTGCGCCTGACCTGCCCCACGTAGACATCAACAACACGATCGTTGCCGTAAAAGTCACTGCCCCATACGCGCTCGATCAGTTGATCACGCGTCAGCACGCGGCCGGCATTTTTTGCCAGCTCCAGCAGCACATCAAATTCGGTGCGCGTCAAATCAAGGAGTTCATTCCCGGCGCGGACCTCATAGCGATTCGTGTCGATTCTCACGTGGGCGAATGTCAGGGGCCGGCAGGCGCTGCGGCCGTCGCGGCTGCGGCGCAGTATCGCGTCGACGCGCGCAACCATCTCCCGTGGACTGAACGGCTTGGTCAGGTAATCATCCGCGCCTGTTCGCAGACCGGTCACACGATCGATCTCCTCACTGCGTGCCGACAACATCAAAATATAGACATCGGATTCGTTAAGAAGCTGGGAGGCGACAGAAAGCCCATCAATGCCGGGTAAGTTTAGGTCCAACACAACGAGGTCCGGTCCCCACTCCCGCGCCTTCCTTAACGCAAGATGGCCATTCACCGCGGATGCAACAGCATACCCTTCATTTTCAAGGTAGGTACTGACAATGTTGCGAATGCTGGGTTCATCGTCAACGACTAATATCTTAGCCCTTGTCTTTACGATGCTATCCTCTGAAACATTGTTCAAAGTCATTTGGTCTCCAGTAGCTCATTTCAGAAACAAGCTAGCACGAACTGTAGTTTATAACGCATTTCAAGTTGCAAGAAGCAATAAGATGCTTCCTATCTTGCATTATATTGATTTTCCTTAAGTCGATGCTTAACGCCCCATGATACTACTAATACGGACTCGCTTCGTGCGGTAGTTAACTATCCAACTCTGGTGATGAGGCGCCTCTGGCAGCGATAAAAGCCAGCTCGCTGAGGCTTGGATACCCCGCAAAAACAGCAGCCATGTCGTCAATGCGCCCATGCAGCCTGATTGCCAGCGCCACCGGGCTCAAAACATCGGCCGCGTGCGGGCCAACAGCCACGGCCCCGAGCACACGGCCGTCTTTGCTGTCATACGATAGATCCAGGAAACCCTCTCCGTCCGGCAGGAGATAGGATTTCAATGTCTGCGTGAAGCGAATGCGCGTGACCATGTGATCATCGCCTCCATCCATATCGCCGACCTGTGCAACCTGCGGAAACGTATAAACGGGTTGAATCAGTGTCTTTGTCTCAAAGGGAAGCACATCGTCTTCGGCGATGTGCCTGGCAGCGATGCGGCCCTGCGCCTGCGCCTTATTGGCGGTCATGATGCCGCCATCGACGTCGCCCGCGAAATAGACGAGCGGATTAG
>JBJYWX010000461.1:0-14308 GCA_046259695.1 Promineifilaceae bacterium (SeqCode)
ACTGGGCGCATCACGTGCGGCTAGCTCGGTCAGCAGCGGCGCCAGGAGAGTGTTGGCCGGCGGCGGCTGCGGCGAAGCGAGCAGCGCTGCGAGTTCAAGGCCGGTTTCGGGCCAGATGGTTTGCAGGGCGGCGATAAGGTAGGCCAGGAAACGCGCAGGGTCGCCGTCTTCCTCGTCCAGGGCCAGCCAGGCGGACGGCTGGTCGACGGAGGCGAGCCAGGCCGCGGCCAGGGTTGTCTTGCCGAAGCCAGCGGGCGCGGAAATGAGCGTCAGACGGCCGTGCAGCCCAGCGCTGAGGCGGGCCAGCAGAGCAGGCCGTGGCACCGCAGCGGGGCGCGGCGGCGGGCGAAATAATTTGGTTGCCAACAAGGGCGCGGCGGGCATGGCTGCTTCCTGCGGGTCCGGTCAATGATAGGACTATACCACAGGCGGGGCGAAGGGGCGGGGGGCGCAGGTTGCAAGTTGCAAGTTGCAAGTTGCAAGTTCTGCTTTGCTCCTCCGCTCCTTCGCTTCACTGCCTACCTGCCGCCGACAACGACCGGCAGATAGATGCCGCCGGCAAGCGGGCTGAGGCGAATCAACAGACTCTCCTCATAGCGTACAGCGCCGTTTTTGTCCAGCAGCTCGGCGCGCACGACTACGGAGCCCGCGCCGCCTTCCGTTTTGTTAAACGTGGCCAGGGCCTGCCCCTGCGCGTTGGTTTTGACCTCCAACACCTCGCCGCCGCCAATGGTGCCTTTGTCGCCATCGTCGTCTCCGGCGCTGAAGCGTACTGTTTGCCCGGCGACCGGGCTGCCCTGCACGTCTAGCACCGTGGCCAGCAGTGCCGCGCTGCTGGCCTGGCTCAGATCGGTTGGCGTTGCGCTGAAGATCAGACTATCCGCCTCCGGTTTGGCCAGCAGGATTGTTGTCTCGGCCTGCAGTCCGCCTTCCGCCAGGGCGCTAATCGTGGCCGGGCCCGCCGTTGTACCGGCGGTGAACTGCACCGGCAAACGGCCGTTTTCCCACACCCCGGTGGGCGACATCACTGTGCCGTTTAGGGCCGTCAGCTCATAGCCGGCCGGCGCAGAAATACCCACGATCTGGCCCAGATCATCGAAGAGATTGAGGGTCATCCCGGCCGTATCCTTACCGTTGGGCCGCAGGGGCATGCCTACCCAGCGATTGTCAAAGGCGATGGCCGCCGGTCTGCGGAACAGCGCCACCTGCGCCGTCGCCGAACCAGTGATCGCGCCTTCCAACGTTTCAGTGACGGTCAGGGCCACGTCGCCTGTTTCGCCCTTCGTATCTGCGCCCAGCGCACGCTTTACGGTAGCGTACACCTGCAAAGTGGCCCCCGCGTTCAGGCAGAAGTCGCTGTTGGACAGGTTAGCGCTCCACCCGTCCGGCACAGTGAGTGCGGCCGCGTAGCAGTGGCGCACGCTGGCCTGGTTCGTGGCGTAGAAGGTCACGGGCACGTCATCACCGTAATATCCTTCGAAATTCAGTGGGCTGGCGGTCACATTTAAGGGCTGGAAGTTGAAGGGCGCCGGATCGCTGCGTTTAAAAGCCACGCCCCCGGTTGTGCCCTGGACCCACAGGTAGGCCGCACCGGGCGCGCCGGGCGTGAAGAGCGCGGAGCCAAAACGGCCGTCCGCTGCCGCGCCATCCCCGTGCGCGCCATCGTCATACAGTGTGAAGGGCGTGCCGAAAGCTGCCCCAGCCGGGGTCTGCAGCCAACCTTGCAGCATGTTATCATCCGTGGCCCGCCCCAGATCGAGCAAGAAGGCGTGACTTTCGAGCGGCAGCGTGTGCCGGCCAGGGCTGGAAGCGCGCAGGTCGCTGGCCGCCAGGGCATTGAACGAGAATGTGCCGCCGCCCGAAGGGCCCACGGCCACACTGGCCTTGTAGACGCCGCCACGGCCGTTTGTATTTACTTGCACAAACTGCACCATGTTATCGCCCGGCTTGCTGTGCGCGATCAGGCAGCGCACGTTGGCCGTGTCGTTGCAATCTATGGCTTTCCCGTCCGGATCGCTGACGGCCAGCGGCGCGAAGTCGCCGCTGTAGCCCGTCTGCAGGAAAACCACACTCGTGATGAGCGGGTCCACGTCCACGTTATAGGTCTTGGTGGGCTGCGGTGGCGCAGGCGTGAACTTGTAGCCCATGCCGCTGCCGGCCCCACTGATATCATTCTTGCTAACTGTCACATCCGAAGAGGACAGCAGCAGCGACCTGACCAGGCTGATTTCGGCCGTGGCCGCTTCGTTGCGCACCTGCCCATAGAGGAAGCGAATTTCGCCCGTCTTGTAGTTCAGCCATGCCTGGTAAGAACGGTAAGCCGCGTCTTCTGGATATCCGGGAGCCTGGTAGTTGGCGATACCCTGCGTCGAAAGGATGAACCATTCAAAGCCGAAGTTCGCCTTGTAAGCATGCACCTGCAGCCCGTATTCGTCCGCTGCACTGTCCCCTGCCGTGACCTCACTTGGCCCCGGCGAGATATAGCGCCAGTGCAGGTCCGTATAGAGGAGATTGAGGTACTGGTAGGTCAGGCTCGAACAGAACTGGGGATTCAGGCACGGGTTCATGCGGATAAAACCATTCTCAGAAACCGCGACCTGCGATGTGTCTTTGCCATAGAACGGGAAAGGATTGGGCAAATCCACGAGCAAGTCGTTGGCCGTACTGAGCTGGCCCGCGTCCTGGCCCAAAGATTCGGCCGGGAACCACTGGTACTCCCACGGCTCCAGGCGATCCCAGCGATAGGTGAAAGTGTTGCTCACATAGTCACTCCAGCGCCCGGCCCCCGCCGTGTGGCTCAGCTGCGCGCGCACGATGTCCACGGCGTTCGCCAGTTGGTCCGGCGCGACCGTGATAAACTGCCCGCCCGTGCCCAGCGCGGTCATCAGGTAGGGCACCATGCCGCTGGGCTGCGAGCCGTCGGCCGCCAGCGTCAGGTACGTCTCTTCGCTGCCGGAGACATCCGGCTGCTTCCTGGCCGGCGAGCCGCAGCCGCCCAGCAGGACAATCGAGCCCCGCACGCGCCGATCGTTCAGCATCTGGCGCATCTGTTCGGCGTTGAGCGTGTCGCCGCTGTCGCCATCGGTGTAGAGCCAGGCCGCACCGTCGAATTTGCCGTCCGCCGCTTGCGCCAGGGCGCTCAACCCGTTGACAGGGCAGCCCGAATCCGCGCCTCCCGCCGTGAGCCCGTTGATCGCCGGGGTAAGATTCTTGGCGAAGAATTCGCCTTCGATCAGGGGCTTGTTCGCGGCGCTGCCGGCATTGAAGGTGTAGATATTAAACTCCGTGCCGGACGGCCGTGGCGCCAGATCGCTCACCTGCTCATTCAGGATCGTCTTGACCGTGTTGATTTTCGGCGTGCCTGCCGGGCCGGCCATGCTGCTGCTGTTGTCGACCACCATTGACACCTGGTCCCACCAGCGGAAGTCGAAAGGCGGCGCGGCCTCAGCCGCCGCAGGGGCGTCGGCGTTTGCCAGCGGTCCGGTCTGCGCCGCGACTAGAGTGATCGCCGGCAGCGAAGCGAGGGTGATATTGGCGTTTTGCACAATCGTCGCCGCCGTGGCTGCGTCCGTGGGCTTTTTCAGCTTGCGCCAAACCTGCAAGAAACGCCGCAAATCGCACTGCGCGTTACCTTGGAAATCAGGGGCCGCGTAGACCTGCTGGATCGCCGCCTGCCCGGGGCTGACCGTGTCATTGTTATCGTTGGCCGTGTCAAAGAAATCCCACAACAGCGCTGCCACGGCCCCCTCATCGCGGTCGCTGGCCGTCACGCCGCGCATGTTCTCCAGATCAACCGTGGGACCGTCCGGGTCCACATAGAAATTGAGGGAGGCTGAACCGGGCATGATCGTCCGCGCCGCGCTTTGGTAATAGTCCGGATACCCCTCGCCCCAGGCCAGGCGCGTGCCATTAGTGCCTGCGTTGCTGCCCGGCAGGCTGTGCGCCCCACCTGGATTCTGGTTACAACTGAACTGGCTGTCCGCGAAGTGACTCCACTCATGAATGATCACCGAATCGTCCCACTCGTCCGTACTGGATGGGTCATCGGCGATCACCAGGGCACCGCGCGCGTTCGAGTAGAAAGATCCTTTCTGGCCGCTGCCGGGCTGCCACAGGGCGAAGATGGTGCGGTCAAACGGCGGCGAAGCGGCGGCGTTGTTGTTCCAGAATTTCCAGCCGTAATAGAGGGCGTCGGCGATGTTGAAGACCTGCGCCTGAATCTGCCCGATACGATAATTGGCCAGGTCAAAATCGACGTCGCCGCCTTCAGAATCAATGACGTTCGAATCCCAGCAGTATAGGTCGCGGTCGTCGATATTTTCCACGCGGGCGACTTTGCTGGGACCATCCCACACCTCGGCGCAGACGCGATAGTAAAGTTCCAGTTCGTCGTTCAGGAAGCCGTCGTCGTCACAGAAGTCGAAGCTGAAGCCGCCGCTTGCATCGGTGACCGTCCAGCCGTAGGAGTCGTCGGAGAAGGTATCTTCTTCGCGCATCTCCACCAGGATGTTATGCACGGGCACGGCCGCTCCTGTCTGGCTCTGGTAAACACCACTGTAGCGCGGAACTGCCGGGGCCGGTGTTTCCGGCACGACCTGCGCGAACGGCAGCTGGTTTTCGCGCGCCAGGATACCATGCACATGGAAGCAGCCCGCCACCTGTGCCCTGTTGTTGGCGCTGCTCGCCAGCCCGGATTTGTCTATGGTGGTTCTGGCCGGCGGCGGAGTATAAACTGGCGTGCGTGGATCCAGGTCTGAGGCCGTGGGTTCGCCTTTCGCAGACGTGCGCTCGCGCACGGTGAAGAAGAGCACGCCGCTCGCCGCCAGCGAGGTAGCATCATTGGCGAAATAAGTCGCCCGGGCGCGCACCTGGTAGACGCCCGCTTTGTCAAAGCGGGCCTGGCGCGTGAGCGTGGCCGACTGGCCCGCCGCTACCGCGCCCAGCGTATCCAAAAGCGGGCCATCCAGCAGCTCGCCGCCGTCAGCCAGTTCCCAGACGATTCGCAGGTCTGGCGCTGGCTGCAGCGGCCGTGTTGTCACCGTTAGGGTCACGACTTCGCCTGGGGCAGGGGCCCTGTCCGCGGCCAGAGTAACTTCCAGGCCATTGTAGGTGCCGCCGGCATGGTCCTCCAGCACCGCTGCGGGCTGGCCGGACTGCGCCAATACCGAGATGGGCAAGAGGATCGCCAGAGCTCCAAGCAAGAGCAAAATGAAAAGTCGAAAACGCTGCATCAAGCACCTCCGTGTGTCGCGCACGCGCGCACGATCTAAGGACAGCCTCGCCGGCCGGAACCGGATGACGAGGCAGAAACGACTATGCAATTGGGACTACTTTATGCGTGTCTTGTTTTGTGTGGGTCAGGGTCTGGCAAATGCCCTGCCAGAAACCGAGGCCTGTAAACTCCAGCACGTCTGCATGAGACATACCCGCGGCTGGGGCCCAAAGAAGAGGAGCAGCCGGGAGATCACCAGGATAGGACCCGTTCTATGATTTAGCGGGTCTCAGCTAACTACCCTATGGTAGTATCGTAGCATAAATAGGAACGGCTAGCAATAGCCTCTCAGGACTGGGCTAGGGGTGTGTCGATCACCTTGTGACGGGGAACAGAGGCTTGCTTGATCAGAGAGGGCGGGGATGGGGATTCTGACTCCAGCACTGTTCGTCAACGTGCTGCTTCAACAGGCTGTGAAATGGGGTGGTGGCTGTTGCCGTCTGCTGCAACCTGTAGCAGTGACTATTACAAGCCGCGCCTTTCTAGCAGGGCCTCCAGCTGCCCATAACCGATCCCATAGCGCGCAGCGATACTTTCGGCATAACTGCGGCCCAACGGCGGTCCTTCGCTTACGAGGTAGCTGTAGCCATCTTTTTGATCTGTCTCCTCGACTTGCGCTGAGGCCACCAAACTGATTACCTTGCTGTCACCTGCGGTGTCCTGGTTGATTCGTCCCGCCGCCGCGGCTAGGTCGTGGAGATGGGTGGTGAAAATAACACGGCAGCCAATCTGTCGTAGAACGCGTACTATGTCCTGCGCCAGGAAGATGCTTTCGCCGGCGTTCGTTGTGGCCAGCGACTCGTTGAGCAGCACCAGGCTATGCCTTGTGACATGCTCAAAAATGGTTCGCATGCGCTGCGCCTCGTCGCCAAAACGCCCGGTTCCCAGATCTAGCTGCTCTTCGACAGGATAGTGGCTGTAAATCGCATCGACTGGACTGATACGCGCCGCTGTTCCGGGAACCGGTAGGCCAAGCTGCGCCAGCACTTGCAGCAATCCAACTGATTGCATATATGTGGTCTTGCCGCCCTGGTTGGGGCCGGTCAGGATGGCGATGCGGCCGTTCTCGCCCAGTTTGACATCATTCTTCACAATGTGCGCAGCTAATGGCGGGCCGCTTCTCTGATTCATGTCTCTGATAGCGAGCTGGAGATTGTAGGCGTCCTCCACCTGGCAGATCCTTTCGTCTGCGGGGGCGATGGTTGGCCAACACCACGGCATGCCCGCCTGGGCCAGTTCTTCAATCATCGCCAAAGAGTAGACATAAAAAATGATGTCGGACCGCAGATTGAGCAAGAAATCGGAGTTGAGCTGCGCGTAGCTGCGCAGTTCATCGGCAATGGGCTGTGCTACCTGGTCCAGTATATTGGCCAGGTCCCTGAAAAGAGGGACTAACAAGGGGTCCATACGCTTCGGCGGTCCTTGGGCAGACAGGCCCCCCGTAATCAGGTTGCCGCCTTCGCTAATCAGTGGCGGGGTATGCAGCCTGGCAATGCCCTTGCCCTCACCCGCACCTTTACCAAGAAGCCGGTCCAAGAGCGAGCTCTCACTGTACCGGAAGTCGTTGACGGCCAGCAGAATGGCCTCTTCCGGGCGCAGAGAATGATCCAGGTTCACGCCTATGGTGATGCTTGCGCTCGTACGCAATTTTTCCAACTGGCGCGGTAGGTTAGTTGCAAGCTGCTGAAAATCGCTGCTGGCGGCGATGGACTCGGTGCGCTGTTTTAACCCCAAAAGTGCCGCGGATTTCAGCGGCGCCTTTATGGAACTAAACGCCTGCTGCAGCTGGTTCACGGCCTCGATCAGCAGCTCCAGTTCAGTTGCACGCGCCACAACTTCATGAAGTCTGGTATCGTTACCCATCAGCCGGTGGCTAAAAAGCGCGAGCTCGTCAAGCAGCGGGAGCAGCGCACGCAGCGCTGCGGCAAGCTGAGGCTGCCTTTGTAGATCGGATAGGACTTCTTGCCGGTAGCGGATAGTGTCTGCGTCCAGGCAAAGCTGGGTCGCAATGGCCGAAACCAAAACACGATAAGGTCCATGCGGGCAAAGGGCCCCCACTACCGCTTCCAGCTCCAGATCACGTATCACTTCAGCAGAAATTGGCCAGGTCCTTGCCGGCTCTCCTTCTGGCCACAACAGACTTAGCTTGCTCATTTCACCCTCTATCTACCGGGCAAAAACGATTGCCCCGCTGCCAATAGGTAGGGTAAGAAATATAATCTAAATGGCTTTGCGGCGCAGCATTTTTCAAGATCAGCGTTGAGCTCATCTGGTTGCTTGGTAACTGGCCTGGTCCGTGGAGCAGGCTGCCTAATTGAGACCTCCGCCCGCTGTCTCTTCGCTGCCGAATGGCCGCAAACCGTCATGCTTCACCACGCGCCGGAATACCGTGCCCAGGAAAGCATGAAGTTTGCGCCAGAATGGGAATACTGGATACTTTTTAGCGGAGTTAGGTGCTGGAGCAATGGCAAACGGCGAGGAAGAAGGATACGGACTCGACCGCCTGGTCAATTTTAGCGATGCCGTTATCGCTATCGCGATTACGCTGCTGGTGCTGGAAGTACGCCTGCCGGAGGCCGCGCGCCTCCTACCTGCGGAAGAACTTACGGGCGCCATCTTGGGCCTCTGGCCCAAGTATCTCGGTTACATTGTCAGCTTCTGGGTCATTGGCTTGTATTGGCTGGCTCACCACCGCATTTTTCGCCTGGTACGTCGCTATGATCGACGTCTGCTTACGCTTAATCTGGCCTTCTTATGCACGGTCGCATTCATGCCTTTTCCAACGTCTGTGCTGTTCGATTTTCCTGGGATCTTTGTGGTGATTTTTCTCTACGCGGGGACACTTACCCTGACCGGACTCTCCCTGGTTGGCATCTGGCTCTACGCCACCAATAAGCACAGGCTGGTTGATCCCCAGCTCGACGAAGAACTCATTCGCCATCAGACGCGCTCGCTTCTGGTTGGACCTGCCATTTTTATCCTTTCAGTGCTGGTCGCTGTATTCAACCCCGACATAGCCATGTGGGTCTGGATGCTGCAAATCCCGGCTTATTTCCTTACCCGCCCTTCGTTTTCCCCTGCCTAAACTGCCAGAAGACGGCCTCCCGCCCGCCGTCCGCTCCTTTGCCCACGGCCCTTGTTCCCGGTTATAATCAAAGCTGAAAGACGTTTGACAATACCATTTACGGGAGCCTTAGCGGAGCGAAGCAGATGCGCTTCTCCTTTTCCACGTGACCATGAGGCTTCCATGCACACTGATTTCGATAGGAGAGAACCGATGCAGAATTTTGGCGCAGATGTTAGCAGCTATGGTGTCGACCACCACGGTATTGTTAATCCTGGAACTGTTTATTGGAACCTGCACACGCCGCAGCTGTATGAACAAATTACCCGCCGCCGCGAAGGACAGCTTGCCCATCTTGGCCCCGTGGTCGTGCATACCGGCGATCACACCGGCCGTTCGCCGCTCGACCGCTTCATCGTGCGCGAACCTACTACTGAGAACGAAATCTGGTGGGGTTCGGTCAACCGCGAAATCTCGCAGGAGAATTTCGATCGCCTCTACCGCAAATTGATGGCCTACATCCAGAACCGCGACATATACGTCTTTGACGGCTATGCCGGCGCCGACGAGCGCTACCGCATGCCGATCCGCGTTATTAACGAGTACGCCTGGCACAACCTGTTCGCGCGCAATATGTTTATCCGCGAGCTGGATCCGCTCAAGCTGAAAGAACACGTGCCGCAGTTCACGGTGATCGATATGCCGCGTTTCCTGTCCAACCCGGAGACCGACGGCACCAACAGCCAGACTTTTATCCTGGTTGATTTTGGCAAGCGCCTGGTCATTATAGGCGGCAGCGAGTATGGCGGTGAAATCAAGAAAAGTATTTTCTCCGCGATGAATTATTACCTGCCAAAGCGCAGCGTGCTTTCGATGCACTGCAGCGCCAATTACGGCAAGGACCCCGATGACGTGGCCATCTTCTTCGGCCTCAGCGGCACGGGCAAGACGACGCTGAGCAATGACACGACGCGCACCTTGATCGGCGATGACGAGCATGGTTGGAGCGATGACGGGGTCTTTAATTTTGAGGGCGGGTGTTACGCCAAGGTAATTCGCCTTGATCCAGAGGGCGAACCGGAAATCTTTGCCACGACGCGCCGTTTTGGCACCATCCTTGAGAATGTGGTGATGGACCGCGACACGCGCCGCATTGATCTGGACGACGCGGCCTATACGCAGAATACGCGTTCCAGCTATCCCATTTCGCATATTCCCAACGCCACGCGCACCGGCCTTGGTGGCCATCCCAAAAACGTGCTCTTTCTAACGGCCGATGCCTTCGGCGTTCTGCCTCCGATCAGCAAACTGTCGCGCGAACAGGCGATGTACCACTTCCTCAGCGGCTATACGGCCAAGGTGGCCGGCACGGAACAAGGCGTGACTGAACCGGTCCCCAACTTCAGCGCCTGTTTCGGCGCGCCTTTTATGCCCCTGCATCCGGGCGTTTATGCCCGTCTGTTGGGCGAGAAAGTGAGCGAGCACGAGGCCAATGTGTGGCTGGTAAATACCGGCTGGACCGGCGGCCCATACGGCGTCGGCTCACGCATGAAGCTGGCCTTCACGCGCAGGATGGTCAGCGCCGCCCTGAATGGCGAGCTGGACGATGTGGAGACCATTATCGAGCCGTTCTTCGGCCTGCCTATCCCTAAGGAGATCGAGGGCGTGCCGGACGAGGTGCTCAACCCGCGCGATACGTGGGAAGACAAAGAAGCCTACGACGCGCAGGCCAAGAAACTGGCGGGGATGTTCCGCGAGAACTTCAAGCAGTACGCGGATGGCGTGAGCCAGGATGTGCTGGATGCCGGGCCGCCGGAAGACTAAGAGCCGATGATCAATGGCGAATGGGACGCGGACGAGCGCAGAAGCTAGATGTCGGTTATCAGTAGGCAGTTATCAGTAACGGTCCACTGCCCACCGCCCCTGCGCTTCCCCGCCCCTTAGCTGCTATACATCGCCCCATACTTCTGGCGCAAGTAGTGCATATAGGGCTCGATGGTCAGCGGGCCGCCGGTGACGCGTTCGACTAGTTCGTTGGGCGTGTATTTACGGCCGTGCCGGTGTATATTTTCGCGTAGCCAACCTAGTAAGGGGCCAAATTGGCCGTTTTCTATCTGCTGCGGCAGCTCCGGCAGTGCTTCCTGCGCCGCCTGGAAAAACGCGCCGGACATAATATTGCCCAGCGTATAGCCCTGAAAAGCGCCGCCGACCACGCCCTGGTACCAGTGCACGTCCTGCAGCACACCGTCAATGTCGTTTTCCGCGCTCAGCCCCAGATCGCTGCGGTAGCGCGCGTGCCACGCCTCGGGTAGATCCTTCACCGCCAGCCGACCTTCCAGCAGCGCCAGCTCCAGGTCGAAGCGAATCATGACATGCAGGTTGTAGGTCAGTTCATCGGCTTCGGTGCGAATCAACGACGGCCGAACCTTATTGATCGCCCGGTGGAAATCCTCCAGCGGCACAGCGCCGAGCTGCTCCGGAAACGTCTGGACCAGGGCGGGATAGTAGTGCCGCCACATGGGCAGCGAACGGCCGACCAGGTTCTCGTACAGCCGCGACTGGCTCTCGTGCACGCCGGAGGAAGCGCCACCGGCCAGCGCTGTCGCCTCATAGTCTGGATTGACACCCTGTTCATATATCGCGTGGCCCGCTTCATGCAGCGTACTAAACAGGCCATCGCTCAGGTTATTTTCGTCTACGCGCGTGGTCATGCGCACGTCATGAATGGAGAAGCTGGTCATATAGGGGTGGCGGCTGATGTCCTGGCGGCCGCAGGCCAGGTCATACCCATAATCAACGGCCACGCCCAGGCCGAAATCGAGCTGCCGCTGGGGCGGGTAGTAGCGCAGCAGAAAAGAGTCATCTGCCGCCGCGGACTGTTCCGCAACGGCCTGAACCAGGGGCACCAGTTCCGCGCGCAGTGTCTTGAAGAGGACGCAGATCGCCTGCGTGCTCATGCCCGGGTCACTCCAATCAATAAGGGGATCGGCGGGATGATCGTAGCCGGGGAAACAGTCGGCGAGCTGCAGGCTAAGGTCAATCGTCTTCTGCAGATAGGGGGCCACAGCGGGGAAATCATTTTCCGCCCGCGCGCTCGACCACACCTGGAAAGATTCGGCTCCGTGCTGCCATAATTCGCCCAGCAGGGAAGGGGGGACCTTGATAGCCCGTTCATAGTCGCGCCGCGCCACGCGGATCAGGCTTGCTTCGTCGCTGTCGTAGGGCAGGCTTTCCTCGAAGGGGGCCAGCTCATCCAGTAGACGGCCGAGCGCCGGATCGCAGGCGCGTTCGTGGCTGATGCGACTCAGCGTAGCGATCTGTCGCCCGCGCGCCTTGGCTCCGCCAGGCGGCATGTACGTCGTCTGGTCCCAAGACAGCAGCGCCGCCGCGGCTTCCAGATCATTGATCTCGCGCAAGCGCAGTTTCAATTCCGCCAATCGCTTTTCCATAAGCTGTATTCCTCGTTGTCTCCAAATGCGGCCGGGCGCCCATACTGTACCGGAGGCGCGGGAGATGGGCAAGAGAACAATTAATGGCCAGCAGTTAACAGTCAACTTCGGAGGTGCGCAGGAATACTCCTAACGGCGCCCATCCCCGTCCCCTCGTCCCCTCGCCTCTCCGCTCCAGTGATCATTGACTGTAGATTGACAATTAGTCCTCCGCCTCTTCGCCCCTTCGTATCTCCGCACTTACGCTCTGTAACGTTCGTGTCACGATCAAGATGTACCATCCTCTCTGTGATCGCCAGTTGCGGCGGTCGTCATTCTGTCCGGAGATGCCGGATATGTCTTTGCAAGGAGATAGTTAGTGATGTTTGGTAGAAGAAGTTGGGTATTCGTATTGTTGCTCGTTTTATTGACGGCCGTGGCCTGCCAGGGCGCGGCGAACGCGCCGGCGGAGCAGGCGGCCTCCGGTGAAACGGTAGCCGCGGCGGCGACGGCCGTGGTTGAGCAGGTCGCAGACGCCGCGGATACGGCCGCGGACGCGGCGATGCTGCCCGAAGTAACCTTCGCGGCCAAGGACAACGCTTACCAGGGCCCGGAGAGCATTTCCGGCGGCTGGACGAAGGTGATCTTCGACAACCAGGACGCCGCGCCGCATGAACTGGTGCTGGTGCAGCTCCTGGAAGGTAAGACGATGGACGATGTGCTGCCCATCCTGGATAGCGAAGACGGGCCCCCGTCCTGGGCCGCCATCCGCGGCAGCCTGAGCGCGGCGGGCGGTGAATCGACCTCCTTCATCGGCGACCTCGAGCCGGGCAGCTATGTCATGTTGTCCACGGCCGGGGGTGAAGAAGGCCCGCCCGACTTCGCCCAGGGTCTGCTGCGTGAACTGACGGTCACCGAAGCGACGGCCGAGGTGCCGGACAGCGCCCTGCCGCAGCCGGACGCCACGATCAAGCTGGTTGATTACCAGTTCGTCGTCGACGGCCTGAAGAGCGGCTCACAGCTCGTGCGCTACAGCAACGAGGGCACCGAAACGCACGAAGCGGTCATGTTCCGCCTGGCGGAAGGCAAGACCATGGATGATTTTATGGCCTTCATGGAAGCGGACGGCGAAGACGCGCCCCCGCCGTTTGACGGCGAACCAACCTTTACGATGCTCGCGCCGGGCAGCGTGGTCTACAACACGCTGGAGCTGGAATCGGGCAACTATGTTCTGATCTGTTTCCTACCCAGCGAGTCACATGACAACACGCCGCATGCCATGCTGGGCATGATCAGTGAAGTAACGATAGAATAGCATGCCAAAACGATGCCGGCTCCTATTTTGAGCCGGCATCGCTGCCCTTATTATGAAACGTTCCGGGATCCTGGCCTGGGCCCTGTGCCTTTTCTGTATATCCCTGGCAACCGTGCAGCTAGCGGTCTGGCTGTCGCGTGGCGGTGCCGCGTTTCAGGATGCCTTCTTCTTTGGCTGGTGCCTGCCCGTGGTCTTTTCAATCACCGGTGCGCTGATTATCGCCCGGCAGGCGGGCAACCGCGTCGGCTGGCTGCTCATGGTGCCGGCGCTGGCGGCCACCTATTTCGGAGCGTCGCAGCTGATATTTAGCGCAGCGCCGGCCGAAGTCACGCCCCTGACCTGGCTGCTGCTGTGGCTGGGCGGCTGGTCGTGGATCGCCATCTTTTTCCCGATCGTGCTCATTGCGCTGCATTTCCCCACAGGACGGCCGCCGTCGCCGCGCTGGCGCTGGGTAAACTGGCTGGCGGCTGGCATGTGGATTTTCTTCATGGGCTATATCGTGCTTTTCGACCAGATAGGACCGTTGGGCGAGGAATGGATGGTGAGCAATCCCACCGGCTTTATTACGACCGATATTTTCGAACTGCAGCCTTTTATGGTTGTGTGGTCGCTGGGCCTGCTGGCAATTACGCTGGGCAGCGTCTCGTCGCTGTTTGTGCGCTACCGCCACGCGGGCTATGTCGAGAAAGAACAGATCAAATGGCTGCTCTATGCCGCCGCTTTGTTTGGCCTCACTTACGGCCTGACGGTGGTGCTCAGCAGCGGGTTTGAACAGGACACCGGCGTTGTCCTGGATGTGTTGTTCATGCTCTCGCTGTTGGGCCTGCCGGCGGCGATTGCCATCGCCATCCTGCGCTACCGGCTGTTTGATATTGACATCATCATTCGCAAGACGGCCGTTTACGGCGCGCTCACCCTGCTGCTGGCCCTGATCTATTTCGGCAGCGTCCTGGTCTTGCAGACGCTGCTCGGCTCCTTGCTGCAAGAGCAGTCGACGCTCATTCTCGTCGTGTCCACGCTGCTGATAGCCGCGCTCTTCAACCCCCTTCGCCGGCGGCTGCAGAGCTGGATCGACCGCCGCTTTTACCGCCGCAAGTTTGACGCCCAGCAGGTGCTGGCGCGCTTCGCGCAGCGCGCGCGGGACGAGACGGACCTGGATAATCTGAGCGGCGAGCTCCTCGCCGTGGTGCGGGAGACGCTGCAGCCGGAGTATGCCGGGCTGTGGACGG
>JBJYWX010000462.1:0-4664 GCA_046259695.1 Promineifilaceae bacterium (SeqCode)
TGTCATCAACGTAAATCTGCTTCACCATCTCTCGAGCGCGCAGAATATCGTTAGGCGTCACGACCGGATTAGCTTCCGGCAATGTAGCCCCGGTCATGCGGTCGATGATCACCCGCTCTTCCTGACGAGAGGGATAATCAACTTTGACCTTGAGCATGAAGCGGTCGACCTGCGCCTCGGGCAGCGGGTAGGTGCCTTCCTGCTCAATCGGGTTTTGCGTGGCCATGACCAGGAAGAGATCTTCCATGGGAAATGTCTCGTCGCCGATGGTCACCTGCCGCTCCTGCATCGCTTCAAGCAAAGCGCTCTGCACCTTGGCTGGGGCGCGGTTGATTTCATCGGCCAGCACCAGATTGGCGAAGATTGGCCCTTTATGGACGCTGAATGCGCCCGTCTGCGGGTTGTATACCTGGGTGCCGGTCAGGTCGGCCGGTAACAAGTCGGGTGTGAACTGGATGCGTGAAAAATCACCCTGGATGGCGTCGGCCGTTGTTTTGATCAACAGCGTCTTGGCCAGGCCGGGTACACCTTCCAGTAACAGGTGGCCGTCGGCCAGAAGACCAATCAGGACGCGCTCCACAAGCGCTTCCTGGCCAACCATCACCTTATTGATTTCGGTAAGCAGGTCCTGCAAAAAGATTGCTTCCCGCTGTACCTGGGTATTGAGTTCTCGAATGCTAATCTGATTCATCTTCGCAATATGCTCCTGCTGAGAATGGGACTATAAACCCTGTAGGGGCGGTTCACGAACCGCCCCTACGACCTCTCTCCTACTCCCTGTGTAACTTTCCGGTGAGAACCGGGTCGCTACCGCATAACCATGGCAAATCTATCTTTGCCGTTGCATCTATCGTGTCCTTGTTAATGGCACTGTCCAGTATGACCTTTACCGCTACGCCGCTGACATCAAAATTGGATACGGCTGATAACTTCTTGTTGTCTAAAGTAGACGTCTTACCCGAAGCCAGAATGTTTGCAGCCGGTATAGCTGCTTCGCCGCACATGCCGGCGTCTATCGTCAGCCCTTCGCCCAGGGATACAGTGCCTTCCACCATACTGCCGCGATGCGTCAGGTCCAATGACATGGCGGCTTCGCTGCCGTCCGGCGCTTGCACAATGCCGTGGAAGACCCCTTCATAAGGGCCCGCTTTGGCCACCGCCGCGCTGGCGCTGCTGACAGAACCCATAAAAAACAGCCCGATCAGGGCGAATAGACCGATTAATAATTTCTTCAAGATAAGGCCTCGCTCTTTGTACTAGACAGCCGTAACCGGCCATGTCACTTGCCAAACCAGCCCTTATCATAACGGCCCGCTGCCCACGCGGGCTTTAACCCTGTATTTGTAAAACCTTATGAGAACCTTAAGAATCAAGAAGGTGGCGCTTGCTTGCCTCAAAAGGGACGTCGCGGCGGCCGAACTCTTGCTTCATGTCTCTTTGTGTATGCCTCGCTCACCATTTTGCCTGAGCTTTGGCAAGTGGCCCGAATTGCTAACTGGTTTATAATGACTCGCATTAAAAAAGAAGCGTACATACCGTGCTCGGTGGCTCTAGCTGGCTGCACTTTCCTAACATGGAACGGCACATAGCAGTAGCGCCCGGAAAAGCCGAGCTTGCGGTGATGGAGAAGCAAATGCACGAGATACCTTTCGATGCCAAAGTGATTTGTAGCGACAGCCGGTGCGGTACGGTCGTGGCCGTTACCCTCCATCCCACCAGCCGCATCATCAGCAACCTTATCGTTGAAGATGAGAAAGGCAGGCAGCGTATTGTGCCGCGCGCGCTCATTGCCCAGACAGGCGACGACGAGATTAAGCTTACATGCAGTGAGGCTGAGCTGCAGGCCCTGGATCTTTTTCAAACCACGGAATTTGTCAACCGCGCGCCGCAGCAGTCGGGTGACTGGACAGACGAGGAAGGTGAATGGGAAGACAGCGTTGACGTCTCGCAGTTTGAGCGCCAGACGCCCGGAATGCCCGTGGAAGTTGAACGCGTGCCCCCCGGCGAAATCGCCTTTCATCGCAAAACAGATATTGAGGCGAGTGACGACTACGTTGGTGAGGTCAATCGCCTGCTGGTTGATGAGAAAAGCGGGAAAATCACGCACCTGGTATCGAATCAGGGGCATCTATGGCATAAGCGCAGCGTAATGATCCCCCTCACCGCCGTCGACAGTCTCGATTACGATTCGGTCTATTTGAATGTAACGAAGAAAGAGGTTGAGGATTACCCCACCCTGAACGATTAAATCGACGGCCAGGCCTTTTATCCCCGCTTCGGCGGGGCCAGCATCGACTCCAAATTTGGCAGCGGAGCGGGCCATTGGTCGGTTTCTTGCAGCCACTCCTTTTCGCGCTGCAGCGTGTAATAGAGCTGCCGGTACGCTTCACGCAGCGCGCTGCTCTTCTGGAAACGAGCGAGGAGCGCGTCAAGCGTCGCGGCGTAGAACTGGCGTGTATTGAGCCCGCCCAGGTTGCAGAGAAAGCCATCCTGATGGATTCCCCACAGCGCCGAATAATGGGCCAGCAGCCCTTCCGTTTCACAGGCCAGCTGCTCGCCCACGCTGGGTGTCTCGGTGATAAGCAGCACCGGCGCGTCTGAACGCAGGGAGTATACTGTTTCCCCCGGTTTGCATATGGTTTCCAACCAGCCGCCAAAGGTGAAGCATTCCACCTCTTTGCCCTTCTGATCGTGCAGAATCACCCGCCCCGGTGAAACGGGCTGCGTCTGTTTGACCGGGGAGTCGCGATGTAACGTGATATAAATGGCCCGGCCGTTCTGGCATAGCTTAAGGCGCAGCGAGGTGGGATCAAAATGCTCACCGGTTGGCTTGTCGCGCATGGCTACCAGCAGCCCGGTATGGCCTGGGCTTTCCGGATGCGCCTGGGGCAAAAAGAAATAGCCCCAATTCTTCATCTGTTCTAATAACGATTGTTCATTCATTTGCTTACTGAGGCGAGGCCGTGCGCCAGTCCCCGGCCGATGGCAATCTCCCGGCGCGGCGCCGCTCGCTCCTTCACCTATTTACAATTCTGGTAAGTATCAAACAGCGAACGCGCGGTCAGGTTCACGGCCGTGTCCGGCGCCGCGCCGCTGATGTCTATGGTTACCGGCGCGCCCGGCCGCACGTGGAAGAAGTTGTCACTGAAGGATACGCCGTCCGCTTCCGCCTCCAGCCAGACCCAGAGTGCCGGTTTTTGCGCCGTGACGGTTACCGCCGTTACCATTTTTTCTTGTTCACTGGTCGATAAATACAGCCTGGGCGCCTGCAGCGGCAGATGTTTCGGCCGTACCAGCGTGACCAGGTTTTCACTGAGCACGTTTTCCTCGGTGTCCCGCAGTTCGAGCCACAGCAGCAGATCGCGCACGCCATGCGCCGCCACTAACGGCGCCAGGTCCAGCTCCACCAACGGCAGGTCCGCCCCCGCGGGGATAACCAGCTCCTCGCGCCCTTCTTCCAGCGGCTGGCCGTCGACGCGCGTAACTAACCAGCGCACGCTGCCCAGTGCTTCTTGCTGCCGGTCGCTGGTGACATGCACCGCGACCGTGCCGCGCGCCGCGTCTTCCACGCCGGAAACAATGACCGGCGCATAAAACCGGCGCGCCAAGTAATGCAGCGCTTTCCAGCGACCATAATAATCGATCGAGGACCAGCTCGCCACCGGCCAGCAATCATTAATCTGCCAGTACAGCGTGCCCATGCCGCGCGGCATACTGCGCCGCCAATGCTCGACCGCGTAGCGCATCGCCGTGCCCTGCACGATCTGGCTCAGCCACAGCGTATTCTCAAACGTGGTCGGCAGGCGGAACCAGTCCAGCATATAGTGAATGATAGTCTGGTTGCCGATATCGCTGCGCTGGTGGTGTTCCATGATGGCGCTCGTCACGTTGTACTCTTCGGGCTCGGCATAAGTGGCCACGGTGCGCGGTTCGGGGAAGGACTGGAAGCCAAACTCGCTGCAGAAGCGATGTTCGCAGGTGCGGTAATACTCAAATGGTTTCTTGCCATGCCACACTTCCCAGACATGCGCGTCTCCGCACTGCGGATTGTTCCAGTAATAGCGGTCGCCCAGCGGGCTGTGCGGGCTGGACGGCCAGTAAGCGGTCTGCGGATCGTATTCGGCGACCAGTTCCGGCAGTTTGTCATCGAACAGTTTGGCGTAGTCGGCCAGGCTCATGGTGAATGCCGACCAGTCGTCATACACCAACCCTTGTTCCAGCTCGTTATTGCCGCACCACAGCGCCAGGCAGGCATGGTGGCGCAGGCGCTTAATGTTGTCGATCGCCTCCTCTTCGACGGTGGCCATAAAATCGTCATCAAAGGTAGGATAGGTGGCGCAGGCGAACATAAAATCCTGCCAGATGCAGATGCCAAGCCGGTCGCATAGGTCGTAGAAAATATCCTGCTCGTAAATGCCCCCACCCCAGACGCGCAGCATATTCATGTTGGCCGCCGCGGCGTCGGCCAGCAGCCGTTCATACTGCTCGGCCGTAAGGCGGGTGACGAAACTATCGGCGGGAATCCAATTGGCGCCTTTGGCGAAAAAGGGCACATCATTGACCCGGAACTGGAAAGATTCGCCCCATTCGTCGGCGTGGCGATCCAAGACCAGGGTGCGCAGGCCTATGAGCCGCTCCCAACTGTCGGCCGTGGTCCCTGTCTC
>JBJYWX010000462.1:4764-6323 GCA_046259695.1 Promineifilaceae bacterium (SeqCode)
TACGCCGCCTTGCGCACGTAGTTGCCGCCCGGCAGCTTATGCGTATCGGTGCTCCAACTGTGAATGTAGCGCTTCGCCAGACGCTCCTGGCCAATGCGCAGCGCCGATGCAAAATAGATTTCTATCTCGTTATCGCCCGCGTGCAGCAGGTCCTTGACATCAAATTCCCAGGTACGGAACATGTTGTCCGTGCGGCCGATCTCCTGGCCGTTCACCCTGAGCGTGGCCAGCGTGTCCAGGCCCGCGCAGTGCAGCAGCACGTGTTCGTGGTCCAGAAACGCCTCGGACACGGAAAAGGGTCGCCGGTATAACCAGTCCACCTCCCCTACCCACTGCACCTGCAGCTCGTTGTCGCCGTAGAAGGGATCGGGGATGGCTTCAGCCGCCAGCAAATCGGTATGGGCGCAGCCGGGCACAACGGCCGGCAGCCAGGTCTCTTGTTCGTTGTTTACCTGGCGTACCTGCCAGGGGCCATTGAGCGTCGATTTTTGCATTTCATTTTCCTAAAAAGAACTCTTTGTGCGCGATCCAAAGGGGCTCCCCGCACAATAATCATGCCTGGGTTCGGCGCGCCAAGTTGATTTTGGCGCGCTGAGTCATCTGGAAAATACCAGAATCTGGGATTGCTACAAGCGTTACAACGGCAGGGCCCGGCCTGCCAAAAAACCGGTTATGATGCGCTGCACCGGTTAGCCGGCCGGCCGCTAACTTAGCGTTCATTGGTATAGGTGCGCAGCATCGTCACCGGCGTGTGCGCGGTGACGGTGTAAGGGCCGAGCGCGGCGGGCAGCAGGCAAAACTGGATGGCGGCCAGATGAACGTCGTTGATTGTCGCCTCTCCTTCCAATACGCCCCAGATCTCCAGCGTACGGCCGTCGCATACGCCGCTGAATAAAGCGCCTTTTTCCATGGTCAGGCGTTCGGTAACGAAATAATCGTTTTGGCATAATAATTCGCGGCGGATGCCGTTCTCGTTACTGATCACTACGGGCGGGCTGAGCGCCGGCTCCACCTGGTCGAAGTTGATCACGTCCAGCGCCTTGTCGATATGCAAGGGGCGCGGCCGGCCATCAGCTCCCAGTCGATTCCAATCATAGACCCGGTAAGTAGTATCCGAATTCTGCTGGATTTCGGCGATTAAGATACCGTCCATTATGGCGTGCAAGGTGCCAGCCGGCACGCAAATATAATCGCCGGCACGGACAGGAAGACGATGGAGGTAAGGTTCCAACTCGCCCTCGGCAATCGCCTGGCGGAAGGCGCGTGGCGTTGTGCCGCGTTTGACGCCCAGGATCAGTTCCGCGCCGGGCCTGGCGTCGAGCACGACCCACATTTCCGTCTTACCCAACTCGTTGCCCTCGTGGGCGAGGGCATACGCATCCGTCGGATGTACCTGCACTGAGAGCGGGCGATTGGCGTCCAGTAGTTTGATCAGCAGCGGGAATTTGCCGCGCTCCTGGGCCCAGGCGCTTTTACGGCCGATGAGATCAAGGCCCAGCCGTTCGTGCAGTTCAGTCAAAGAGAGCCCGGCGAAACGGCCGTTGCGGACCGCCGTCGTG
>JBJYWX010000463.1:0-18955 GCA_046259695.1 Promineifilaceae bacterium (SeqCode)
TTAGTTTTGTGGCCGAGGACCAAGTTGGCCTGAGCGGGCTGGACGGATCGCCAAGCGCGGCCCTGAGCAATGCGGACGGTAGTATAACAGCGGCCGATGGCTTTAAGCCGGGAGCGGGCGTCTATTCGGTTGTCTTCTCGGCGGGAGACCTGGCCGGCAACACGGTTTCCAGCGAGGAATACATCCTGGTCATCTATGACCCGGAGGGCGGGTTCGTCACCGGCGGCGGTTGGATCGACTCCCCGGAGGGCGCCTATACGGCCGAGCCCGAACTGAGTGGAAAGGCAACTTTTGGTTTCGTGGCCAAATATAAGAAAGGGGCCAGCGAACCGGTGGGCAATACGCAGTTCCAGTTCAAAGCAAGCGGGTTGAACTTCCACTCCGACAGCTACGAGTGGCTGGTTGTGGCCGGGCATAAGGCGATGTACAAAGGTGAAGGCGAGCTGAACGGCGCATCGGGCTATGGATTCATGCTGTCTGCGATTGACGCAGGACAGACTCCCAGCACGGATGTGGATATGTTCCGGATCAAGATCTGGGAGATCAGCTCCGGCAGCGTAGTATATGACAATAATGACGGCGCCGCGGAGGACGCCGATCCGGCGACGGCTATCGGAGGTGGTTCAATCGTGATTCATACGCGCGGCAAGTAGTCCACGCGTCTGGGGAGACCGCAGGAACGAGAAGAACAGGCCCGGCGACCGGGCCTGTTCTTCTTTGCGTTTGTTAACGTTGGACTTGTGGGGCAGGTTATTGGGCCGTGTCCACCGGTGGCAGAGCAGACATCAGCGAGCGCTTCCTGCAACGTAGCCTTTACCCCCTCGAGATCGCCGCCACTGGCGGCGATGATTTCGGCAAGGGTCAAACCGTTCTGCACCTGGGGCTGGACAGCCTCCATCTGCAGGCCGGTAATTGCGCCGATGGCGGTCATTGTCCCATTGCGATTTACCTCTCGAGGGCATATAGATATACTAGCTTTGAATAGTTACGGTTGATTAGATTGAAGACAGTATCGAAACAGAGCAGTAAAAAGGGGAACCCGTGATACTCTTTGAAGACAATGTGATCGCCAATGGGATCAAGCTCCATGTCTACCGGACGAATGAGGATAAGCCGCCGCTGATATTCGCGCATGGCATGTCTGACAATGGCCTTTGTTATTGGCCCATCGCGGAAGAGTTGGCTGACGCGTACGAGATTATACTTTATGATTCTCGTAATCATGGCATGTCGGAAGGGGTAGAAGGGTCGAACCTAATCGATCGCGCCAATGACTTGGCCGGATTGGTAGAGGTACTAGGGCTGGACAAACCTAAACTGGTCGGGCATTCGTTGGGCGCGGCTACCATCGCCCTTTTTGCAGGCCTCTATCCGGATATGCCGGGCTGCATCGTGTTGGAGGACCCACCTCCGTTTGAAACCATGGTAGCCGTTGATGAGCAGGCGGTTGCCGGCAGGGCACAGTGGCGCGAATCCGCGGCGGCGAACAAAGAAAAAAGCATTGAAGAACTGGTGGAAATGAACCGCCAGGAAAACCCGACGTGGCCGGAGCCGGAGCGGGTACCGTGGGCGGTGTCCAAGAAGCAATTTAACCTGAATGCCTTTGATGAAAAGCGCATCAATGCGGCGATCGGCAACCAGATCGTCGGGCAGATTGCCTGCCCGACGTTGCTTGTTACGGCCGATACGAAGCTGGGTTCACTTTATCCGCCGGCGGCCGCGGAAGAGCTGGCAGCCGCGCAGCCCAATTTTGAGCATGTCGCTATACCCGGAGCGGGCCATAACGTTCGGAGGGAGCAGCCGGAGGCATTTCTTATGGCGGTGCGGGATTTTTTAGCTGAGTGCGATTAAGCGATGTTTGGCCCAATTTCGCGCTCGAGGATAGGGAGCGGACGGCCTGAAGCAATTTTGAGGACATGAGGTAATGGATATCCAGTCTGTTATTGAACAAATGACGCTAGAGGAGAAGGCGGCGTTATGCACGGGCGCCAGCGCCTGGTCGACCACGCCCATAGAACGGCTTGGTGTGCCGGAAATGATTGTTTCTGATGGGCCGCACGGGGTGCGGCGCGTGCCGGATGTTCACGCAGTTGCGCAGCGGAGTTTGCCGGCGACCTGTTTTCCGACAGCTTCGTGCTTGGCCTCAACTTGGGATGTGGATCTGATCCATCAGTTGGGTGACGCGCTGGCCGAGGAATGTATCGCTCTGAACGTGGATGTTATCCTTGGCCCCGGCGTAAACATGAAGCGGTCGCCTCTGTGCGGGCGGAATTTTGAGTATTTTTCGGAGGACCCGTACCTGGCCGGGGAGATGGCGGTAAGCTTTGTGAAGGGCGTGCAGGGCAAGAGAGTCGGCACCTCGCTAAAGCATTACGCGGCGAATAACCAGGAGTTTCAGCGCTTTTCAATTAGTGCGGAGATCGATGAGCGGGCACTGCGCGAGATTTACCTCCCGGCCTTTGAAAAAGTGGTGAAGGAGGCGCAGCCGTGGACAGTGATGTGCTCGTACAACAAGGTGAATCGCACTTTCGCTTCTGAGCACGAGATGCTGCTGACGGAGATCCTTAAGAATGAATGGGGGCTTGAAGGGCTGGTTGTCTCCGACTGGGGAGCCGTGCGTGATCGGGTGGCGGCACTGCAAAGTGGGCTGGATTGGGAAATGCCCGGCCCGCGCGAGCGCCATGTGCAGGAAGTTGTCGATGCCGTGCGCGGCGGTGAAATGGACGAGGCAAAGTTGGACGAGTCTGTGCGCCGTATTTTGCGTATTGTGGCAAAGGCCGGCGAGGTGCTGAAGGGCGGCGAGTTTGATGTAGAGGGTCATCATGAATTAGCGCGACGCATTGCGGCGGAAGGGATGGTGTTGCTTAAGAATGACGGCATCCTGCCGCTTGGTGGACAGGAACGCATCGCCGTGATTGGCCGTGCGGCCAAGCATGCGCATTATCAGGGCGGAGGAAGTTCGCATATCAACCCGACAAGGGTGGCTGTTCCACTAGAGGAACTGCGGGCGCAGGCCGGGAATGCGCAAATCAGCTATGTTGAGGGGTATCCTGTTGACGACAGCCTGCGCCAGGACCAAATAGATGAGGCGGTAAAAGTGGCCAGAGCGGCCGATGTGGCCGTTCTGTATTTCGCGCTGCCGACCTTCAAGGAGTCTGAGGGGTACGACCGGACGGACCTCGACCTGACGGAGCATCAAGTGGCGCTGATTAAGGCAGTAACGAAGGCCCAGCCACAGACGGTGGTGGTGCTAAACAATGGTTCAGCAGTAGCGATGAGCGCGTGGATCGATGGCGCGGCGGCGGTGCTGGAAGGGTGGATGATGGGCCAGGCGGGCGGCGCGGCGATTGCCGATATACTTTATGGCAAAGTGAATCCGTCGGGAAAGCTGGCCGAGACGTTTCCAAACAGGCTGGCGGATACGCCGGCATATCTTAACTGGCCGGGCGGGGCAGGCGCGGTGCGCTACGCGGAAGGATTATTCATTGGCTATCGTTATTATGACACCAAGCAAATGCCGGTGTTGTTCCCGTTTGGTTATGGGTTGAGCTATACCCACTTTGAATACAGCAATCCCCAGGCGTCAGCGACAGCCTTCAAAGATGTGGATGGGGTGACGATCACGGTAGATGTGACCAATACGGGCAAGGTGGCAGGCAAAGAGATCGTCCAGGTTTATGTCGCTGATAAGGTGGCGGGATTGGCACGTCCGGTGAAGGAGTTAAAAGGGTTTGCCAAAGTACATCTAGAGCCGGGAGAAACGAAAACGGTTGCGGTCGATCTCGATTTTCGGGCCTTTGCCTACTACCATCCTGAGTATGGGCAGTGGATCACAGAGGACGGGGAATTTGATATTTTGATTGCGTCCTCGGCGGAGGATATCCGTGAAGTGGTCACAGTGAACCTGGAATCGACGCTGGAACTGCCGTGCATCCTCGATGAGGAATCGACGGTGCGCGAATGGCTGGCGGACCCGCGCGGCCGGGCGGTCGTCGGCCCGCTATATAATCAAATTGAGACAGAAGCGCGCAGGATATTTGGCGGCGGCGATGAGCGATATGGCAATGAAGGTGCGATCGGCATGGACGTCATGGAAATGTTCAATGATATGCCGCTGATTAGCGTGCTGATGTTTCAACAGGGTGCGCTGCCGGTCTATCCCAAGGAAATGGTTGCCCAGTTTTTGACGCAAGTGCATAGCGGAAACACCTAGATTTCTAAAAGAGGTATCACGACAGTGCAAGAAGTAGATTCAATGCTGGTCAAGGCCATGATGCGGACTTCCGGGGTAGTCCGGTCAGAAAATGGTTTTATGTATCGCGATCTCAATAAGAATGGCAAGCTGGATGATTATGAAGATCCACGGCAGCCGGTCGAGGCGCGGGTAGAAGATTTGCTGCGGCAGATGACAGTGGCGGAGAAAGCAGGGCTGATGTTCTTTAACGGCGCGGCGGTCAACGCGGACGGCACACTTGAAGAGAAACCCGGTACGGAAGGGTATGGCCACGTGGCTAAAACGCAGTTGATCGAATTGAAGATGAACCATTTCAATCTGTGGCAAATCCCGGCGGTGCAAGCGCTGGCGGTCTGGCACAACCGGCTGCAATTGCTGGCGGAGGAGAGCCGGCTGGGTATTCCAGTGACAATCGCTTCTGATCCGCGCAACCATTTCAGCAAGGCAATTTATGCCATGGCGGCGGCCGAATTCTCTCAGTGGTGTGAAACGCTGGGGTTTGGGGCGATCGGCGATGCGCAGCAGGTGTACGCATTCGCGGACATGGTGCGCCAGGAGTACCTGGCGGCAGGTATCCGGGTGGCGCTGCACCCACAAATTGATCTGGCCACAGAACCGCGCTGGCCACGAATCAGCGGCTGCTTCAGTGAGGACGCGGCCGTAACGGCCGAACTGGGAGCGGCCTATATCCGGGGCTTTCAAGGCGACGAGCTAGGGCCGCGCAGCGTCGCCTGCATGACCAAGCATTTCCCCGGTGGCGGCCCACAGAACGAAGGGCTGGATCCGCATTTTGAGTTCCAGAAGGGGCAGGTATATCCCGGCGATAATTTTGACTACCACCTGATCCCGTTTGAGGCCGCGCTGGCGGCGAATACGGCGGCGCTGATGCCGTATTACGGCGTGCCGGTGGACCAAACAGACGAGAATGTGGCGATGTCGTATAACAAGGCGATCATTACGGGCCTACTGCGGGAGAAGTACGGTTTTGACGGCGTTATATGCACTGACTGGGGTCTGGTGAGCGATCTGGTGACGCCGGAGTTCACCTGGCCGGCGCGCGCCTGGGGCGTGGAGCATTTGAGCGAAGTCGAGCGGGTGAAGAAAGCGCTTGAAGCAGGCGTGGACCAGTTCGGCGGAGAAAGCCGGCCAGAGCTGGTGATCGAGCTTGTGGAAAGTGGGCACGTTTCCGAGGCGCGACTAGATGAATCGGCGCGGCGCATACTGGAGCAGAAGTTCAGACTAGGCTTGTTTGATAATCCGTTCATAGACAGCGAGCGGGTCACGGAGGTAGTCGTACGCAGTGATTTCCAGGCAGCGGGCGAAAAGTCGCAGCGGCAGGCGATCACGCTGTTAAAGAATCAGGGCGCCCTGCTGCCCCTGTCCGGCCGGCCCAAGCTCTTTGTGCGGAATATGGACACGGCCGCAGCGGGTCACTACGGCACGGTGGTTAGCATGCCGGAGGAGGCGGAGCTGGCGATCCTGCGGCTGGATACCCCGTGGCAGGCGATTGATACGCCGAACATGTTTGCACAGGGGTTCCATCACGGTGATCTGGATTTCAAAGGGGAGGAAAAGGCGGAGATTCTTGCTCTGCTGCGTACCGTACCGACCATTGTGGTGATTTACCTGGACCGCCCGGCGGTGATTCCGGAGATAAGCGCAGCGGCGCAGGCGCTGCTGGCGGATTTTGGGGCGAGCGATGTAGCGGTGCTGGATGTGTTGTTCGGCCGTGCGCATCCGCAAGGAAGGCTGCCGTTTGAGCTGCCGTCTTCGATGGCGGCCGTGCGGGAACAGAAGGCGGACCTACCTTATGATTCGCGGGAGCCGTTGTACCCGTTCAGGTATGGGTTGTTGTATGGCAGCGCGTGATGAGTGAAGGCGGCCGAGGATCAGGAACGGCTGCGGCAGGCTCTCGCCAGCGGATGACGACTTGATCCTTGTCCGTACGGCAGTGGGAACTAATTTCAAGCAGTGTCTCGGCCGCGCCAATAGCCAATGACAAAAGAAGCAGCGATCGAAAAGCCAAGATGAGCCGCGATTACCACGCTCCCGTACAGAACGGGGCACCCTGGCCTACTTTCCGGCGTACGCTGCGGAACAGCGGGAGCTCACCCTTACACGCCGCTTACCAGGGCGAGAAGCCGTGGTTTTTTCAGACTGGCAAAGGGATATTTTCGACGCCGGTTATTGACGCGGACGAGATGATCTACTTCGGGTCAGCCGACCACAACTTCTACGCAGTTGATGCGGGCGGCCATGAAAAGTGGCGATTTAGGAGCGGCGAGATTATAGACTCGGCCGGGGCGCTGCCTGCGGATATCGCGGGGACGGTGCTCGTCCCGTCGGGGGATGGGTTTCTGTACCGGTTGAACACCACCGACGGCCGTGAAATGTGGCGCTTTGATGCGCGGGAGGCACGACGCGACAGTTATAATAACTGGTTTGAAGGGAATATCAATATCGGCCGTGATGGGACGATTTACGCTGGGAACACGAACTTCAACTATTACGCCATTTCGCCTGAAGGGCGGCTGAAGTGGACGTATCCAACCGGGGCAAACGCATGGTCGGCGGCGGCGTTTGGGGCGGACGGGACCCTATACTGGGGTTCCTGCGACACCTTCTTTCACGCAGTGAGGGCACCTGGCCGGCGGCGCTGGCGGCGGCGCACGTTGGGTTTCATCGCCGCATCAGTTGCCGTGGGGTTGGACGGTACGCTCTACGCCGGTTCGTTTGACAGCCAGTTTTATGCCCTCAACCCACAAAACGGCAAGGTACGCTGGAAGTTTAAGACCGGCGATCATATCTATAGTTCGGCGGCTCTGCTAGAGTCAGGTGAGGAGACACGCTTAATTATTTTTGGTTCGACAGATGGCATCCTTTATGCCTTGACGCCGAATGGCGAGGCAGCGTGGCAGTATGATACCGGCGCACCGATACGCTCTTCGCCTGTGATAGGTATGGGCGGTGCGGGGGAGGCGGGCCATATCGTTTACGTCGGCAACGGGGACGGCACGCTGTTTGCACTCGATGCGTGGAGCGGCAAGCGGCGCTGGTCCTTCGACACGACGGCCGCCGGCAGCGCATTGGCGGATCGAAACGATCTAAATGGTTCGCCTGCCCTGGGGAAGCATGGGATATATATTGGCGGCGAGCACGGGCAGCTCTGGTATGTGCCCTATGATTACCCGCTGCATCAAACGGGCGACACGCGCTGCTGCATTGATCCGGGCGAGCCGCTGCCGGAATCGGTTACCAGCCTGTATGCTGTTTCTCCCGGCGGGCGGATCAGCGAGGAGATGCCGGCGCAGCTCCCGGCGGCGACCTTAATTTGCCTGAGATTAATCGTGCGGGAAGGTGGAAGAACCATCCAGGCCCGCCTGCAAAATTCGCCCTTTTCGCGGCGGCCGGACGCGCTGCGGATCCAATTTGACCCGCCCATTCGTTTCCGCCATGAAGTTTCAGGTGATGGGAAATACCTGATGATTATTCCAGAGGGTTTTTTAGAGCCGGGCCAGCGCTACACCCTGACGGTAGGCGGATCGTATTACGTGGGCGGCTTGAGCATCGGCAACCTGACGATTGGGGGGCGGCCTTCAGGTACTTTCAGCCGGCAGTTCGTCTTTTCGACCGAAGAGCCGGGCGGAAAAGAGCTGCCGTTGGAAGTATCCGAGTCGGAAGTGACGGCGTTTGAATGGACGAGGCTGGCGGTGCCCGTGCCGACGATGCTGCCGAGTTTGAACCAGATTGGGTTCGATTATCTAGACTGGCTGATCGGCACGGTAGCAGCCGTCCCTGCGCATAGTGAAAATGAGGGGAAGCTGATTTTATGGGCGATTGGGGCAAAGCGTAATGAGGCAGGGGAGCTGAAGGCCGACAGCGAAACAGAATTCAAGCTGCCGCTTAGCGGCAGCTACCGCGATGACGCATTTATGGTGCGCAACCGCCATTTTACACTGCCGATTACGGGCATCCCAATTCCATTCCATGTTTTCGAACTGCGCGGGCGGATGGGACAGGATCAGCAAGTGTTACCAGGTGCGAGGGCGTATGCCGAGACCGAAGTATTGTCCATTCCGACATTTGGCATCCCGATGGTTGTCGCCGGGCTGGCGAATCAGATCTGGCGGAAGCTGGTGGCACTGGCGACGTATATAACACGGCCGTACGAGCGCGATGGCAAGGCGAATAAAAAGCCGGCAGGGGTACGGGTCGAAGCATTTGATTATGCGCCGCCGACACGTTGGCGTGCGGGATCATGCAGGGCAACGATTGCCCTTGAGGAGGGACAGTCTTACCGGGCAGATGACCATGTGGCGGCCATAGTGCTGGTGGATCGGGAAAGCAGCGAAGCGGTTTACCTGGATTACGGCCCTAACCTGGAGCAGATAGGCGACGAGAAAGGCAATTTACGTGCTATCCGGCTGGCTCTGCCAAAGGGAATGCGTTTGCCGGAGCAACTTTCCGCCTACGTGATGCTGGATGTCTTTCCTATATATGAGACAAGGCTGGTCGGATAAATGGCGGCAGCAAGTGACAAGCTAAGCACACGGTTTAAGCTGCTTTTCGGGACAGGCGACCTGACGACCAACTCGTTTCAGGCGGTCATTCTGTTCTACCAGCTTTACTTCCTGACGGACGTGGCAGGGCTGCGACCTGGCCTGGCAGCCTGGGCGATTGCGATCGGCCGCGTATGGGACGCGTTTAACGATCCGCTGTTTGGCATCGTCTCCGACCGGATCAAGAGCCCAATCGGCCGGCGTCGGGTGGTGCTGCTGTTCGGCGCGGTACCGCTGGGAGTTTCGTTCATGCTAATGTGGCTGGTACCCAACACCTCCGAGGCTTACCTGGCTGCCTATTACACGCTGACCTTTATCTTATTTGATACATGTTATACGGCGATTCACGTCAGTTACAATGCGCTGACCCCGGCGGTGACTAGGGATTATGATGAACGCAGTTCTTTGAACGGCTACCGGATGGTCTTCGGGTTAAGCGGCTCGCTGGTAGCAGTTATCTTGGCGACTGTCCTGGGGGAATTGGTTGCCGACCAGCAAACGCTTTTCCGGGTGCTTGGCATCGGGTTGGGACTGCTAAATATGGTACCGCCGTTGATCGTCTTCGCAATTAGCGGTGCGTACCGGTCGCAGGCCGCGTCAGCGCCGCTTCCACCCTGGCGATCGATAAGCGAGACGGTGAAGAACGAGGCGTTCCAGATGTTGATGGGCCTGTATTTGTTCAGCTGGACCACGGCGAGCATCATGGCTGCCGTGTTGATCTACTTCGCTAACTACTATCTAGATAGGCCCGATCTGGCTAACTACTACGTGCTAGCGGCACAAGGTGCGGCGATCCTATTTATACCACTGGTAGTGTTCATGGCGCAGAAGCTGGACAAACGGCGCACGTTCATGGTTAACTGCAGCTCGTGGATCGCTTTACTATTACTGCTTTTCTTTGTGAAGCCGGAGCAGTTCGGGGTGGTTTTTGTGCTTGCGGCCCTTGCGGGATTGGGGATTGCGACAGTCTATGTGATACCGTGGGCAATGATACCGGACATTGTAGAAGATGATGAGGTGAAAACAGGCCAGCGACGGGAAGGGTCTTATTATGCGCTGGTTTCGTTCTTTCAGAAGTTGGGGACTGGCGCGGCGCTGTGGATGATGGGGCAGGTGCTGGAAAAAGCCGGATATGTGACGCCGACGGCAGGCGCGGCGCTGCCAGCTCAGCCTGGTTCGGCAGTGTTGGCGATACGGTTGTTTATGAGTTGGATTCCGGCCGTATTGTTGATCGTGGCAGTGTGGTTTGCGTCGCGGTATCCGATTTCGCGCGAGAAGCACCGGGCGCTGCTGGCAGAATTGGAACTGGATAACTAGAAGTGGTAGCTATATTTGTAACTGGTGAAGAGCGGGCGGGGTGATTGGGACGTGACAGATTTGATCTTGTACGCGGGTTACATCCAATCGCCCCGCCCCTACGGGATTTGCTAGATGAAAGCGAAACAGATGAATACCGTCCGGCATACTCATAACTTTGTGGCAATGGTGCGATTTTACCGAGATACGCTGGGTATGGAGCCGGTGCTGAGTTGGGAAGAACCAGACAATCGCGGCATGCTCCTGACACCTGGCGCAGCGATAGAGAATGCAGTAATTGAACTGATTGAGCTAGGCCAGGAAGCTGTGCCCGGCGTGAAGCCGGTGAACGTGGTACTGACTTTTGAAGTGGAAGAAGTGGATGCGTGGCATGACGAACTAGCGAGGGCGGGGGTGACGATTGCACGCGGGTTGGAAGACGCACCATGGGGCCATCGCAGCTTTGGCGTGGATGACCCCGATGGCTTTCGGATCTGGTTTTACCAGGACGTGAGCGGCGCTCAGGCGTTGTAGGTTGAGGCGGTGACGTCGCCCCCTTCACCGGTCCAGTCGGTATGAAAGAATTGGCCGCGCGGCTGGTCGACGCGCTCGTAGGTGTGGGCGCCGAAGTAGTCGCGCTGGGCCTGTAAGAGGTTGGCCGGCAGCCGATCGCGGCGGTAACCGTCATAGAAGGCGATAGCGCTGGACATGGCAGGAAGCGGGATGCCGAGGGAGACGGCCGCACTGATGAGGCGACGCCAGGCGGCCTCGGCAGCCTGAACCTGCTCCTTGAAGAAGGGATCGAGCAACAGGTTGCTAAGGTCAGGGTTGCCGTCAAACGCAGCCTTGATGTCATCAAGGAAGGCGGCACGGATGATGCAGCCGCCGCGCCACATGAGGGCGATGTTGCCGTAGGCGAAATTCCAACCGTATTCTTTGGAAGCGGCGCGCATGAGCATGTAACCCTGGGCGTAGGAAATGATCTTGGAGGCGTAGAGAGCCTGTTCGAGATCGTCAATAAGGGCCTTAGTGTCGCCTTCATAAGGCGGGATGGGTGAACCAAGGAGGGCGGCCGCAGCGACGCGCTCCTCTTTGAGTGCGGAGAGGAAACGTGCGAATACCGCTTCAGCGATCAGGGTCAGGGGAATGCCGAGGTCGAGGGCGGAGTCAACTGCCCATTTGCCGGTGCCTTTCTGACCGGCCGTGTCGAGGATCTTGTTGAGAAGCGGCTCGCCGTCTGTGTCTTTGAAGGCGAGAATGTCGGCCGTGATCTCGATCAGATAGGAATCAAGCTTGCCCTTGTTCCAGCGGGCGAAAACGGCGCTCATTTCGTCAGGTGTCATACCGAGCGCATGCTGCATCACGTCATAGGCTTCACAAATGAGCTGCATGTCGCCGTATTCGATGCCGTTGTGTACCATCTTGACGAAATGGCCCGCGCCTTCTTCGCCGACCCAATCGCAGCAAGGTGTGCCGTCAGCGACCTTCGCGGCTATGCTTTGAAAGATGGGCTTGACGTAGGGCCAGGCTTCAGGCGAGCCGCCAGGCATGATCGACGGGCCGTGGCGCGCTCCTTCCTCCCCGCCGGAGACGCCGGTGCCGATGAAGAGAATGCCTTTTTCAGCGAGCTCGCGCATGCGACGGGTGGTGTCGGGGAAGTGGGAGTTGCCACCATCAATGATGATGTCACCCGGTTCCAGCAAGGGAATAAGTTGTTCGATCATGGCGTCCACGGGCCAACCGGCCTTGACCATGAGCATGACGCGGCGCGGCCGTTTGAGCACGGAAACGAGCTCTTCCAGCGAGTGGGTGCCGATGACGCGCGTTCCGTGAGCCTCATTCTCCAAGAAGCGATCGACCTTGCTGGTAGTGCGGTTGTAAACGGCCACGGTGAAGCCGTGATCGTCCATATTCAGGACGAGGTTCTGGCCCATGACGGCCAAACCGATGAGTCCAATGTCTGCAAGAGGTTCCATGGTAACTTCCTTGGCAAAACGAGAATTGGCGGCTAGGATGCAAGTGACGCCAAGTCTCAAATAGAATTGTTATCGTGCGGCAATTGTATTGGCCTCACTGCGGCAAGACAAGCCAAAGGGACCGCATTGAGGAGCGGACGCAGGTGGCAGCGTATAGCGCAGGTAATGGACCTGGATGCGCCGCAAAGGTTATCGAGAAGTAACCGATTCGCGCTGGGACTCGATGCCGCGACAGGAAGGAAGCAATGAAAAAGTGCCCGATTTGCAAAGGTGAAATGGTGGAAGAACTGCTTGATTACGATGTGCAGCTGGAGGATGGGCGGGAAGTTCGCCTGGAAGAAGTGCCAACCTGGGTTTGCGAACGCTGCGATCATACGATAGTCGATGAGGCGGTAATCGAAACGGTGGAAGATATGCTGGACCATCTGGACGAATTGGAAGGAGGCGAAGCGGCACTGTCAGAGGAAGAATAGCGATCCGAAAGCAGAGAGGTAGTTGTATCTTTTTCTATATCTTCCAGATGTAACCGTATCCATAGCAGATTGCGCGCGTGCGCTTCATAATGAAGACAAAGATATCGCAAAGAGCGACATGAAGCGCAAGCAAACGTCTTATCGCCATTCTACAACAGATAAGCCGTTCGATTGCAGAGGAAACAAGTACGATGGCAACCGTAGCCGAGAAGAATTTCGAGAATAAGGCAGACACGATGGCATTGGCCACTAGTCAAATGGGCAAATGGCGTGCCGGGATGGACAGGTTGGATAAAGAACTTAGCAGCTATCCGCAGGAAGTACAGGCCGCTTATCGCCGTGATATCGGTGTGCTGCGTAATGAATATTGGGAGCCAGTTGAAGCCGCATTCAGCAGCATGGACAAAGCGGGCCAAACCGCATGGACCAATGCGTATCATGAATGGGGACGGTCTGCGGCTACTTTCTGGCAGCGCCTGAACGCGCTGAAGCTGCAGATAGAAGATACGCATCACGTACCTCTGGGCTGGGTGGAAGGCATGACGGACAAGCGTACCTATGAATCGGCCGGATGGGCCGAGGGCATGGCGGCGCGCCCGGCAGGGTCCCAGGGTTGGGCCGAAGGCATGGGCCACCAAGGAGATGAGTCTACCGGCTGGAGCGAAGGATACGACAGCGTCAATAAGTAACGAGCAATAGCAAGCGCGCTCGCGCATTCGTTGAGCACAAAAGAATAGGCAAAAAGACGCCAGGCACCTGGCGTCTTTTTTTGTCTTAATCTGAGAAAAGAAGGGGCGATTCACTTGACCGGTAAAGCGCAACAATTGTATAATGTTGCCATTCGACTGACCGTCAGTCAAAGGTGGTTGCGATGGCGAGAATCTCGAAGGATCCGGATGAACGGCGCAGCGAGTTGATTGAAGGCGCGCAGGCGCTGTTCTACAGCAAAGGGTATGAAAATACCTCGGTGAGCGACATCGTGAACGCGGTCGGGGTGGCCAAGGGCACGTTTTATTACTATTTCGACTCAAAAATGGCCATTCTAGAGGCGATGGTAGACGAGATCATCAGCTACGCCGTGGCCACAATACAGGAAATTGCAGATGATGATTCGCTATCAGCCAGCGAACAATGGGCGAGGGCATTTGCCGTGATCAACCGTTTCAAGGCAGCCCGTAAGAATGACTTTTTAGAGTTGGCTCGGGTGCTGTATTGTGATGAGAACACCCTCCTGCTGCAGAAGTTGAAGGAACGATCTCTGGCGATGGCGACGCAGGAGTTTGGCAGAATCGTGCGGCATGGCGTGACCGAGAGCGTATTTGATACGGCTTACCCACTAGAAGCGGCGCGCAATGTGCTTGCGGTTGCTTATGCTATGTCCGAGCAGCTAGCTGACCCGCTGCTCGCTCCAGAAAAGTTTGCTGATCCCGCTGCGCACGCCCGGCGCCTAGTCGCTGCGGCACAGGAAGCGATTGAACGGATCCTGGGCGCAGCGCCTGGTTCTTTGCCGCTGATTGATGAACCATCGATAGCGACCTGGTTCGGCAGTGTCGAGGAGATTGGGAAATGATGAAATATGTGAAACTGGCGTGGCGCAATATGTGGCGCAATGGGCGGCGGACATTGATTGCGTCGGTCGCGATTGTTTTAGGCCTGATACTGCTCATATTTATGGATGCGCTTATTCGCGGATCGGATGAGGCGATTTACGGCAATGCGGTCCGCCTATACGGGGGCAATGTGCAGGTGCATGCGCCCGGTTTTAGAGATAAGGCGCGGCGCTTGCCGCTGCTACCCCTGGAAGACGGCGATTTTGTGGTAGAGAAGGTGACCGAAAAGCCGAACGTGATCAATGCATCGCGGCGGATCACAACGGGCGGTATGGCCAGCAGCCGCGAGGGCGCTTATCCGGTGAGTATCACGGCTATCGAGCCTGATGCAGAGGCGGCCGTCAGCCTGATCGCGGAGAATTTGAGCGAGGGACGCTTTCTGACGGCCGAAGATGGGGACAATATCCTGATCAGCCGCGAGCTGGCGGACGCACTGGGGGTGACAGTCGACGACCGGATCACGCTGCTCGGCCGGCGCAAGGATGAATCGATGCGGCAGCGCACGATGACGATTACCGGCATCTTCGACCTGGGCATGGGCGAGGCGGAGAAGGGACTAGTGTATATCAATCTGCCGGTAGCGCAAACGCTGTATAACTTAAGAGGACAAGAGACGGAAGTGGCGGTTACGTTGGAGCGCATCGGCCAGGAAGAGGCGCTGATGGAGAGCCTGGAGCCGTCGCTGCCCGGCTATGAGGTGGACTCCTTCTACACACTGCAACCGGAAATCCAACAGGCGCTGGAAACGAAGAGCACCTTTACGGCAGCGCTCGGTTTTATTGTGCTGCTCATGGCGAGTATCGGCATCCTGAACCTTATGCTGATGGCGGTCTACGAGCGTACGAGGGAGATGGGCGTTCTGGGTGCATTGGGGATGAAGGGGCGGCAGCTAATGAGTCTATTTATGCTGGAGGGCACGTTCATAGGCGTGCTTGGCGCGGTGATCGGCTGCACGGTCAGTTATTTGTTGGTGTTGTGGATCGGCCGTGTCGGCATTAATTGGAGTGCACTGGCCGGGGGCGAGGATCTGAGCGCCGGAGGCGAGGTATACGCGCTGATTGGTGATACTATCTATCCGACGATACCGTTTACCAGCCTGATCTATTATGGCGTGGCCGTGGTAGTCATAGCCGCTATCGCCTCCCTGCTGCCGGCGTGGCAGGCGGCGCGCAGCGAACCGGCCGAATCGCTGCATCATGTTTAGTACTGCGGAAGGCTAGGAGAGTAAAATGGCTATCACAACATTTTGGACGATGGCATATCGCGATATAGTTCGCAACGGCAGGCGCGCAGTTACGACGATTATCGCGGTTGCCCTGGGCCTGATGGTCGTGATGTTAATGGCAGGCCTGATGCGCGGTATGATAGACAGCGGGCTGCGGGACAACATACGGATTACAACGGGACATCTACAGCTGAGGGCAACTACTTACGAGCTGGACAAGATGAGCCTGCTGGCACAGGATTTGCTGGATGATCCGGAGCGGCTGGCGGAAGAGGTGGCGGCGCGTGCCGAGGTGCAATCGGCCGCACCGGTGTTGTGGACGAGCACGATATTGAGCACGCCACGTGAGTCAGCAGCCCTGCAGATGACAGGCATCAATCCAGATGATACGTTCCATGAGCCGCTGCGACAGGGAATTATCGCGGGCACTTTTCTGAACGCGGACGATCGCGGACAGATCTTGCTTGGCAAGCGCCTGGCAGACGAAATGGAGATCAGCGTTGGCGATCGAGTCAGTCTGGCAAGCGGCACGGCGAACGGCTCCCTCGAAGAGGGGGTGTTTACGGTCGCGGGTCTCTTCAATACCGGTTTTCCTGGCCACGACCAAAACACGGTGATCATGCCCTTTGCTCAGGCACAGGCGTTTACGGACACGGGAGACCGCGCCAGCAGCATTATTGTGATGCTTAATGATCGCGAGGACACGCAGGCCATGGCGATGGCACTGGACAGGCCCGGAATCACTGTTCTTACCTGGGAGGATATGAACCAGTTCATTTTGCAGACAATGGGTGCCGCCAATGGGTTCTATTACATCATCTACGTGATTGTCATTCTCGTAGTGGCCATCTTGATTGCCAATACACTGTTGATGTCAGTCTTCGAGCGCACGCGGGAGATGGGCATCCTGGCCTCGCTGGGCATGAAAGATAGCCAGGTGATGGTGATGATACTGCTGGAAGCGGCCGTCCTGGCATTGATTGGTATCGCGATTGGTCTGATCCTCGGCCTCGGCGCCGTGTTCTATATGTCACGGGTGGGCGTTAATATGGGCGAAGACACCATGAGTCTGGTGGAAGGCATGGCCATGGGGAGCCGGCTGTACCCGGCTATGGCGCCCGATCAATTCGCCATCCTGTCGCTGCTCATGTTGGGCATTGTTGTGCTTGTCTCGGTTTATCCCGCCTGGGTGGCAGCGCGAATGGAGCCAGTTGAAGCGCTGCACACGTTCTGAGAAACTACAAACAGATCCGTACAGCCTGGCGCAGTGAGGCGGGCCCGCGATTGAGAAAAAAGTGCAGACGCATAGGAACAAGAGAATGGAAATTATTAGAGTAGAGAATGTTACAAAAGACTATATCATCGGCGAGGTGACGACCCGGGCGTTAGAGGATGTTTCGCTGACCATTGAAGACGGTGAATTCACGGCCATAGTTGGGCCTTCCGGCTCAGGCAAAACGACGCTGCTGCAGATCATAGGTTGTCTGGACTTGCCGGACAGGGGTAAGGTCTTTATCGATAACCGCGATGTGACGGGACTGAGTAAGAATGCGCGCGCGGATTTGCGCAAGTCAATGATTGGTTTTATTTTCCAGTTTTTCGCCCTGGTTCCGGTGTTGAGCGCCTATGAGAATGTAGAACTGCCGCTGATCCTCAATGGCGTTAGCGAGAAGGAACGAAAAGAAAGGGTCATGTATCTGCTGAACGCGGTGGGGATGGGACACCGTGTTGATCACCGACCGGATCAGCTTAGCGGCGGTGAGCAGCAGCGCACGGCCATCGCGCGGGCGCTGGTCACGGATCCGCTGTTGGTGCTGGCCGATGAGCCGACGGCTAACCTGGATACGGAAAACGGCAAGCAGGCGATGGACATCATGAAGCGACTGAATGAAGAGACGGGAACGGCTTTCATCTTTGCGACGCACGATCCGCGCGTGGTAGAGTACGCAAGCCGGGTCGTGCAGATGCATGACGGTACGATTGCCGATGCTAACGCCGCCCTTGATATCCTGGTAGCGGCAGATTGAATTAAGGACGTTCATGTTGGAACTTATCAAATTGGCGTGGCGTAATGTGTGGCGCAATTGGCGGCGAACTATGATCGCTGTCGTGGCCATCGTGCTCAGCCTGGCGCTGTTGATCTTCGCCGCCGCGCTAATGGACGGTATTGATAATACGGTCTATGGCAACATGGTGCGGCTCTATGGCGGCAATGTGTTGATTCATGCGCCTGGATTTAGGGAGCGAGCGAGCCGGCTGCCGATGCTACCATTGACGGATGCTGAAGCAGTGCTGGCGGTGGTGAACAAGCAGCCGAATGTATTGGCCGCTTCGCGCCGCATTAATACGGGCGGCTTGCTGAGCAATCGCGACGCTTCGCACGCGGTAGGGATAACGGCCGTCGAGCCGGACGTGGAAGGGCCGGTGAGCCTGGTGGCGGAGAACATCGTTGCCGGCCGCTACCTGACCGCGGATGATGGGGACAGCATTCTGATCGGCCAGGAGCTGGCCGATGAACTGAATGTCACTGTAGGCGATCGCGTTTCGCTGCTGGGCCGGCGCAAAGATGAATCGATGCGCCAGCGTACGATGACCATCGTTGGTATTTTTGATCTAGGTCTGGGCGAAGCGGAGAAAAGCCTGCTTTACATGAATCTACCAGTGGCGCAACAGCTTTATAACCTGCGCGGCCAAGAAACGGAGATAGCAGTCATCTTAGATGAAGTTGGGCAGGAGCGAGCATTTGTCCAAGAAGTCTCTCCAGCACTGCCCAATTACGAAGTAGATGCATTGGAAACACTGCGGCCGGAGTTCAGGGAGGCAATGGCGACGGACCGGGCGACAGTAACGGTCATGGCCACGATCATGCTGACTATGGCCGGAATAGGCATTCTCAATTTGATGCTTATGGCCGCTTTTGAGCGCACGCGTGAGATGGGTGTGCTGGCGGCATTGGGGCTTAAGGGGCGGCAGACGATATTGCTTTTTGTGCTGGAGGGTGCCTTTATCGGACTAGTCGGCGCCCTAATCGGCTGCCTGTTAGGCTGGCTGCTGTTGGCCATAGTTGGCCAAACGGGGATCGATATTTCTTATGCGGCGGAGGCCGGTGAAATCTACGCGTTAATGGGCGACCGCATGTATCCTTCTACTGGATTAAGGACGATCCTGAGCTATGGATTGATCGCGATAGTTGTCGCTGTATTGGCATCGTTGATTCCAGCGTGGCAGGCATCGCGCAAGGAGCCGGCGGAGTCGCTGCACTACATATAGCGGCGTATAGAGGAAGGCATGGAGCTTAGGTCATTTCTGTCAATCGCCTACCGAGCGCTGGTACGCAATACGCGACGCAGCGCATTAACGGCCTTCGCCGTGGCCCTGGGACTGGTGGTAGCGATGATGATGGCCAGCCTACTTGATGGCGCGTTTTACAACGCCATCGATGACAATGTGCGTGTGGTGACTGGGCACATGCAGGTTCACAAGCGGAGTTACGATACGGGTAAACAGAGCCTGCTGGCAGAAGATTTGCTCGACAACGCGGAGCAGATGGCGGCTACGGCGGAATCTCTGCCGGGAGTCCAG
>JBJYWX010000463.1:18965-22270 GCA_046259695.1 Promineifilaceae bacterium (SeqCode)
CAGTCGGCGGCGCCGGTACTGTGGAGCGGCGGGCTATTGGCCACAGCTGAGGAATCAATCGGCGTGGAGATCATGGGCATTGATCCGGATGACGCGTTCCACGAACCGATAAGAAACGGGATCGTTGCCGGGGAGTATCTGAAGGGCGATGATCGGGGTAGGATATTGGTCAGCAGCCTGCTGGCAAAGCAGATGAAAATCAATCTAAACGACCGCGTGAGCATAGCGATGAGCAATGCCAACGGCGAAGGTCAGGAAGGCGTCTTTACCGTGGTAGGGCTTTATGACACAGGTTTTCCCGGAATCGACCAGAACCGGGTTATTTTACCTCTGCAGCAAGCGCAGGCTTTCGCGGGTGTGGATGGCTACGCGAGCAGCCTGATCTTGATGCTGACGGATCGTGATGAAGCCCCGGCACTGGCGAGGCAGCTGGAAAGCGAAACGCTGATGGTGGAGACGTGGGAAGACCTAAACAGCATTATGTTGGACAGCATTGATATTGGCCGGGCGTATTACAATATCGTCTATGCGATCATCTTTATCATGGTAGCAGTGTTGATTGTAAATACCCTGTTGATGTCTGTCTTCGAGCGCCTGCGCGAGATTGGCGTGCTGGCTTCGATCGGGATGCGCGGACGGCAAATCATGCTGTTGTTTTTGTTGGAAGCATTTATGCTCACGGTCCTGGGCATCGTGTTGGGGTGGATCCTGGGACTGGGGGCGGTTTCTTATTTGACGTTCGTAGGGATTCCTATCCCGGCCGAGGCGGCAGCCCTGGTAGAAGGGATCGCCTTTGGAACCAGGATGTATGGCGGGTTCGCGCCGCTGCAGTTTGTGGTTCTTTCGCTGCTGCTGCTGGTTGTGGTCCTGCTGGTATCGCTCTATCCGGCCTGGTTCGCAGCGCGCCTGGAACCAGTCGAGGCGCTGCATGCGTTTTGAGAGTGCGTTCTGCATAACGCATTAAAGCAAGGTTTGTAATGGAAGGTCCTTCCCTGATTGAAATTCTTGGCGACGGTCTTTCCGTGGCTCATACAAAATTGTTTGGGGAGGGCCCTGTTGGCAAGCTGCCTCTTGATGAGCAGATGCTGCTGCATGAACCTAGCGGCAATCTGTTTGGCCTGACGCAAAACGCGGGGATGGGGTGGGATCCGGCCGAGGTGAACCGCCCGCCTTATCTGATTGTTAGTACGCATGGCGGGCTGCGGGATGCGGAGGGAGGGCCAGAGGCGCTCGGCCTGCACACGGGCCACTGGGAGCTAGAACTGCTGGTACGCCAGGCGGCGGAAACGCTGCGCGCAGAAGGTGCGCTGCCGTTCGCCGTGTATTGCAGCGATCCGTGTGACGGCCGTACACAGGGCACAACGGGGATGTTGGACAGCCTACCTTATCGCAATGACGCGGCGATCACGATGCGCCGGCTCATACGTTCGCTGCCCCAGCGGCGGGGCGTCATGGGTGTGGCCACCTGTGATAAGGGTTTGCCGGCGATGATGATGGCGCTGGCCGGCTGCGGTGAGCTGCCCGGTATTATTGTGCCCGGCGGGGTGACCCTACCAGCGATCGGCGCGGAAGATGCCGGCGCCGTGCAGACAATCGGGGTGCGATACGCGCACCAACTGGTCGATCTGAATTACGCGGCGACGATGGGCTGCCGGGCGTGCGGATCACCTGGAGGCGGCTGCCAGTTCCTGGGCACGGCCGCTTCTGCGCAGGTGGTGGCCGAGGCGTTAGGAATGACGCTGCCGCACAGCGCCCTGATCCCTTCCGGGGCAGCGATCTGGTTGGATATGGCGCGTCGATCGGCCCTGGCCCTGCTACGGCAGAACGGCAGACGGCTGGCGTTAAGGGATATCTTGGACAGCCGCGCGCTGGAAAACGCGATGCTGGTGCACGCGGCGTTTGGTGGCTCTACTAATCTGCTTCTCCATGTTCCCGCTGTGGCTCACGCAGCGGGATTGCCGCAGCCCAAGCTGGTGGAGTGGCAGCGCGTCAACCGGCTTACTCCCCGTTTGGTAGATGCTCTGCCAAATGGCCCGCGCAACCATCCCACAGTACAGGTATATATGGCGGGCGGCGTGCCCGAAGTAATGCTGCAGCTCAGGGATATGGGCTTGCTCAATCTGGACGTGCTCACAGCCAGCGGTGAGAAGCTGTCCACTTTGTTGGCCTGGTGGGAAGAGAGCGAGCGGCGGCAGGCGGCAAAGGCGAGTTTGCAGCGCGGCACAGGCGTGGATGCGAACCAGGTGATTATGGGCCCGGACGCGGCGAAAAAGGCGGGCCTAGCGAGCACGGTTGTCTTCCCCAGCGGCAACATCGCGCCGCAGGGATCGGTCATCAAGGCGACGGCAATCGATCCAGCCGTCGTGGGCGAAGATAATATCTATCGCCATCGCGGCCCGGCGCGCATCTTCACCAGTGAACGGGCGGCTATGGCGGCGATTAAGGGTCAGAGCGGGCAGCCGCTGCGGCCGGGCGATGTGCTAGTCCTGGTTGGCGGCGGGCCGACAGGAACCGGCATGGAAGAGACGTACCAGGTCACTTCGGCGCTGAAATTCTTGCCGTGGGGCAAGTCGGTACCGGTCTTGACAGATGCCCGATTTTCGGGCGTCTCAACCGGGGCGTGCGTGGGGCATATCGGCCCGGAGGCGCTGGCAGGAGGTCCTATCGGCAAACTGCGCGATGGGGATATAATAGAGATTGAGGTCGACAGAAATAGGTTGTCCGGGCGACTAAACCTAGTGGAGGCAGAGGGACGAAAGCTCTCGGACGCGGAAGCGTCGGAGCTGCTGGCGGGGCGGCCGCCTCACCCAGATTTGGGGCCGCATCCCGATCTACCGGACGATACACGCCTTTGGGCGGCGCTGCAGCGGGCCAGCGGCGGCGTGTGGGCAGGTTGTGTGTATGACGTCGATAAGATCATCGCCTTGCTCGAGGCTGGCCTGGTTACGCTAGCCGATGGAACCAATCAAGCTGGATAAGTGGCGATGAATTTGGCGAAAATGGGAGTCTAGTAAAGAGGAAGACAGATGAGTCGCGAGGAAGAGATTCTGGATGGCCTATACGCGAACACTTTGGAGGGCGTTAATGAGGTTGTAGTTGATCTGACCCATGAAGGCATCGCGCTGGGCATGGAGCCAACCGTCCTGCTTAATGAGGCATTAATTCCTGCCGTGCGGGAGGCGGGCCGATTGTTCGAATGTGATGAATATTTCGTGCCGGAAATGCTGGTTGCCGGAGAAGCGATGGCCGCGGCGGTCGAGGTTATACGGCCGCTGATCGTCAACGGCGGAAGGGAGCCTCTCGCG
>JBJYWX010000464.1:0-28275 GCA_046259695.1 Promineifilaceae bacterium (SeqCode)
ATCAGAAAGCGGTTTGGCCGATATCGATTCAGTTTTTACAGAAACCGACGGCGGTATGCTGATCGACGTGCAGGATGACGAGAATAGAGAACACGTGCAGATCTATTTTGAGTAAAGGGATGAAGTAAGTCATGGCTAGCGAACGTTTTGAGCTAAGGAAGGACAGCACCATAGAAGTAGTGGCTTGCGGGGGCGACTTAACGATCCGGCCCTGGATGCAACTTGATGGCCGCGCAATGGGCGAGTACACCATGGAGAAAGTAGACGGGCGGTTGCTCTTCACTTCTAAGAGCGATCTCATTATTAACCTACCGGAGACATTCGGTGCGAGTGTAGGCGAGGTCCAGGGGGACATGTTCGTTCGCGGGCTGACTGGGAAAATCGACATCAGTGATGTGAGCGGCGACCTCATCCTCAGCAATACTTCCTCAGCCGCCGTGTCAGTTATCAAAGGTGACCTCTTGGCCAAACAGATTACTGGGACATTGGTCGCTGATCATGTTGTGGGAGATGTTGTCGCCAACAATATAGATGGTGACTTTGTTGGCAAGCGTATAGATGGTGATACCGCGCTCTCCTATGTCACCGGATCGGTATCGTTGGACAATGTAAACGGCGATATTAACGCGCGTGTGATCAATGGGTCGCTGGCGACCATCCACGGACGTCGCGATGTCAATCTACGTGATCTAGGTGGTCAGGGCAATGTAACGGCTGACGGCGACATCCGATTGTGGGGTGGGCTTGGGCCAAAGAACCATGCCCTATCGGCGGATGGTGACGTAGTAGTCTTTTGGCCCACGGAGGCGCCTCTCCTCTTGGAAGTGGAGGCGTCCAGTATAACCAACCGCCTTGCCTTGTCCGATGTGATCGAGAGTGATGGTCGCTTGACTGGCCGCATCGGCGACGGCAAAACGCGACTGGCGATCAAGGCGGGCGGCACAGTAGTTCTGAAGGAGATGCAGCTGGTCTCGTCCAAGTGGGGACATGATGTAGAGGACGCCTATGACTATGGTTTTATGACCGAGTTTGCGGAACTAGGCAGCCGCTTATCGGGCGAAATAAGCGACCAGATGACGCGCGTGGCTTCTGAATTAGAAGCCAGCTTTGGTCCTGATTTTGTGCAGCGTATGGCAGGTCAAATTGCGCAAAGGGCGGGCAAGGCGGCCAAAAAGATGCAGGAAGTCGCTCGTGAGGACGCTGCGCAAACTTCGAAGCAACAACAGCCAAAACAAAAGGAATCGGCAGCAGACACAGTGCCGTCAACTAATCCTGAAGCGCAGCTGAAGATTCTACATATGGTTGAAACCGGAATTATATCGCCAGAAGAGGCCAGTATGCTGCTTGATGCCCTCGATGGCGACTAAACTGGGGTGTGATTACAGAAGCGTTGAGTCCTGTGATACACTGGTGAACCATGGTAATCACCTTTGCCGATAGCAGAACCAGGAATGGTGCGCGACCAATCGATCCAAGTCAGGATTTTCCACAGCTAGTGCGCTTGATCAGGCAGGTCTTCGCAGACGAACTGGATGGCAACAGCCAACAGATTTTTGATAATGTGGCTTCCTCCGGCTACGCTAATATCTTCTGGCGTATGGATCCTTTCTTGCAGCGCCTCATTCCCGGCTTCGTCTGGCAAGAGGACGGTAAGATTGTCGGCAACGTCACCCTGATAAAGACGAAGTCACCCTATCGCTATATTGTTGCTAACGTGGCAATCCTGCCAGAATATCGCCGGCGCGGCATTGCGCGGGCGCTTATGGAACGTGTGCGGGACGAGGCTATAATGCGTGGTGCTTCCGAAATTCGGCTGCAGGTTGCACAGGACAATGTCGCAGCAAAGGATCTATATCGTTCACTGGGTTATCGGGCGCTTGGGACATTGACCAATTGGCGTAGGCTTCCTGCTCGCTCGTACAGTGCGCCTGAGCTGTATGTTGGGCGCGGTGTGGAAATTGACGAATTGCCAAGGAGCCGCTGGCGTGAGGCATATGAACTAGATGTTATGGCCTTGGGCAGCGATCTTCATTGGCCGGATCCACTGCCCTATGACGCTTACCGCCGCGGATTTGTGCGCCGCATCAGCGATGCTGCCACCGGGCGGCATATAGAGAACTGGGTAATCTCCGGAAGTTCTGGCCGCCTTGTGGGGCTGCTCACCATTTCTGGTGAATGGGGCCGCTCGCACCAGCTTTCGATTCGTATTCACCCCGAAAACCGAGGCCAGTTTGAGGGACCGCTTTTACAGAAAGCAATACGCCGCCTGCAGCTTCTTCCCCTAAGGCGCGCCTACCTTAGCCACGATGCCGGAGACGAGGTCATGAGTTCGCTTATGCCTTCAGCAAGGTTCCAGCCGGAGAGAACGCTTACGCAGATGCGACTATTGTTATGACCGATTCAAGGATGAGACGGACGGAAGGACTTTGACCGCAAGAGGAGTAGATGTACGATGACCAGTTCAGAAGAACGTATGGAGATTTTGCGCATGGTTGAGGAGGGCAAGATCACCGCCTCTGAAGGCGCCGAACTGCTCCGCGCACTGGAGAGTGTTGATCGAACACGAGCGTCCGAACCGCTCAAAGGAATTAGCAAACCGCGCTGGTTTAGGGTTCGTGTTACTGACGCTTCAACAGGGCGCAAGAAAGTTGATGTCAACATACCCATGGGCCTGGTGAATGTGGGCATTAAGATGGGCGCTAAGTTTGCCCCTGAGATTGACGGTACTCAATACGAAACGATTATGGATGCCATTCGCAACGGACAACAGGGTAAGATCATCGATGTGATCGACGAAGAAGATGGCGAACACGTTGAAATTTTTGTGGAGTAGTGCCTCGAGAACCCGCGGAGATTCGCTGAGTGAGCGTGCTGGACTGTTCTTTACAAGCATTGTAAAATACTGCCTGCGTAGGGATTACGCACCTCGTTGGCAAACGAAGCCCTAAGCAAAAACCTTTGCAATTGGATCGTGTTTTGGAAAAAGCGGCTCCGCGAACTTTATTGGCGCCAGTTTTCCGGCCGTTCCTGAGGATATTGGTTCTTGTGAAGGAATCTAAAAAAGAAGGAGGTGATTCCAGTTGACAAAGGTCGAAGCGCGGCCCGGAGAATCACCGGAGCAGCTGCTGCGCCGCTTCAAGAAAGAAGTGATGAAGAGCAAAGTGTTGTCTGATGTTCGTCGTAAGCGTTGGTTCGTCTCCAAGAGCGAATTGAAGCGCATTGAACGAAAGAAGGCGATACGTCGCATGCGTAAACAGCAGCATATGAACCGTTAGACATTATGTAGCCAATTGAAACTGAAGTCCCGTGACTGAAACTAGTCATGGGACTTTTTTGTATCGGTTGCTCCTTTATGCCAATTACATTGTTAGGGCCCAAGTTCCCGTGACCAATCAGCAGCAAAAAAAGAATGTGCGCGGCCAGTTGGCAGCACTTGCCGACGACCCTGAGAGCCAGTTGGAGCTCGCACTGTCTCTCCTCCATCCTAAGCAGAAGCAGGACATATTGATGGCTGTATTGCCGGTGCTGGCGGCGAATCCTTCTGTGGAAGCTCGACAGCCCTTACTTGACCTGTATGCCTATTGCGCTGCCAATGGTGCTAAACGCGATCCCGGCGCGTATTTGCGCAGCGCAACGCTGAACGCGCTCAGTCAGGTGGTTACCGGTCATGACCTGCCGCTGCTTACTGAAGCCTTGGAAACCTACGAGTTTCTTCCGCCTTCATTCAAGGAAGATGCAGGGCTTCTACGTGCTGCAGCTCTCAGCGCCTTGAACGAGCTGGATCCCGAGCTGGCGACGCTGCATGCGGCGCGGCTTGTTGTCGACGAGTACACGGGCGAAATGTCCTCCGAGCCGGCAATAACGGCGGCTCGCGTGCTGGCAGCACGGGGAGCCATGGCACCCCTGTTTCTTTATGTGATGCAGCCACAGGATAACGTCCTCGCCGAGGTTTGTGCTGAGTGCCTGCGCAATTTGACTTCATTGCCGGTCGAACTGCTCCCCCTTCTGATCAAACACTACAGCGCACGTCCTAACCCGGTAATCCTGCTGGGCCTATTCGACCTGTTGTTGAATCATGATGCTGGCCCACAAGGCTTACCGTTCTTGCGTGCTAATCTTAAGGCACCCTTTGATGAGGACCTATACCGCTATCTTTTATATGCCATAATGCTGACGCGCCTTGAATCCCTGCGCGAACTGTTGCGCGATGTCGGACTGAAGGAGGTGGAGCCAGCCCGTCAACGAATTTTGCGGGAAGTGCTTCTGCCGTATGAGGATGATGCCCATATCGGCGCCGTACTCAGATACCTGGAGGGATTTGCGCTGTAAGCCTGGTACTCTTTGCCGGTCTTTGTCAGGCTAAGAAACTATCTTTGACAATAGATTCATTCCGGCATATGATCTATCTTCACACGGGCAAATATCAAAATAAAATGAAGAAATAGAGATTGGTGCTGGAACTATGTTCGAAGATCTTGACGAGATTGATATCAAGATACTGCAGTTGCTGCAAGAGGACGGTCGGATCAGCAATGTAGATCTGGCATCGCGCGTTAGGCTCTCGCCGCCCGCTACGCATGCGCGGTTAAAACGCCTTCAAGCAAAAGGCTATATACGCCAGTTCACCGCGCTGCTTGACCAGGAAAAGGTCGGCTTTGATATGACATGCTACGTCAACATCAGCCTGCGCATGCACGGCACGGAGGAATTGGAGCAGTTTCGTGCCAGTGTACTGCAAATGCGCCGGGTGCTTGAGTGCTATCATGTGACCGGCGAGTTTGATTATTTACTCAAAATCGTAGTGCGTAATCGTCGAGACTTGCAGAAGTTTGTGGAAAACCGGCTGACGCGACTTCCCGGCGTGGCACGCATACATACTAGTCTGGTACTCGATGAAATCAAAGCATCTACGCAGCTCCCTATTGATACCATACTGTAAGGGGCGGGCGTTTCCATAAATGGTTGGAGAGAGTATTCGATGAGCAAGAACAGACCGCAAACTATGGGCCAGCAATATGGTCGCCGCTCGTGGGCGGAACCATGGAAGATCAAGATGGTCGAGCCCATCTCCAATGTCTCGGCTGAAGCGCGCCAAAATGCGCTGGTAGAAGCAGGCTACAATACGTTTCTGCTGCGCTCGGCAGATGTATATATCGATCTCCTGACCGACAGTGGAACGAGCGCCATGAGCGATCGGCAGTGGGCGGGAATCATGTTGGGTGACGAGGCTTATGCCGGAAGCCGCAACTTCTATCATCTTGAAGAAGCAATACAAGACGTCTATGGTTATCAGTACGTGGTACCGACGCATCAGGGCCGCGGTGCGGAGCATTTGATTAGCCAGGCCGCAATTAGACCTGGCCAGTACGTACCCGGCAATATGTATTTCACCACCACACGCCTTCACCAGGAACTTGCCGGGGGTACCTTCATAGATGTGGTGATTGACGAGGCGCACGATCCGCAGAACCAGCACCCATTCAAGGGGAATGTTGATCTGGACAAGCTCCAGGCCTTGATCGATGAAGTGGGGGCGGATCAGGTTGCCTATCTCAGCCTGGCCGGCACCGTTAATATGGCCGGTGGCCAGCCGGTAAGCATGGCGAATGTAAAAGCTCTGCGCGCTCTCTGCAGCTCACATCATATCCCGATCTATTTGGATGCAACGCGCATGGTAGAGAACTGCTTTTTCATCCAGGAGCGCGAGGAAGGCTATAGTGACAAGCCTATCGAAGCCATCCTGCGCGAGTTCTGTTCCTTGACAGACGGGGCCTGGATGAGCGCCAAGAAAGACAATCTCGTAAATATCGGGGGGTGGCTTGCCATCAATGATGAAAAGATCTTTGACCGCGCACGAAATCTGGTGGTTGTCTACGAAGGACTTCACACATATGGCGGCATGTCCGGTCGCGACATGGAAGCGCTGGCCATAGGCATTCGTGAGTCGATTGATGATCATCACGTCCGCAGCCGCGTTGAACAGGTGCGGTACCTAGGTGACTTGCTGACCGCTTGGGAAATCCCAATTGTACAGCCCATCGGCGGCCATGCTATTTTTCTTGATGCGAAGCGTTTCTATCCCCACATCGACCAGGATCAGTTCCCGGCGCAGGTGTTGGCCGCCCAACTATACTTGGATTCCGGCGTACGCAGTATGGAACGCGGGATCGTCAGCGCCGGCCGGGATCCTGAGACCGGCAACCACCGTTTCCCGGCGCTCGAGCTGACGCGACTGACCATTCCTCGCCGCGTATATACACAAGCGCATATGGACGTCGTGGCAGAGTCCGTATTGGCCGTCTTTGAGAATCGCGAAAAAACCAATGGTTTGAGCATGGTCTTTGAGCCTCAATACTTGCGCTTTTTCCAGGCGCGTTTTGAGCCACTGTCATCGAGTCAAAAGTAGGTTTGAAACCGCGTGCCAGTCTCTTGGCGACGCTACTCTGTGCCTATTGAGTGTGCTTGCGCCGCTCAATCCAAAACTGAATAATTACGGATATGCGCGATTTATTGCGTGTTCTGATTCGTATAGCCGTCGTGACGCTGATCGAGGCAGTCGCCGTCTTGGTGATGGCCCGTCTGCTGGCCGGAATTACGATCCCAGGACCGCTGACCGAACAACTGCGAGCGGCCATAACTGTAGCTGTAGTCCTCGGGCTTCTCAATGCGCTTATCCGGCCACTCATTGTTTTTGCTGGCCTTCCAATAAATCTTTACACAGTTGGCCTTTTCACCCTTTTCGTCAATGCCGGCATTCTTCTGCTGGCGGCCCATTTCTTGCCAGACTTTGAAGTGACCAGCTTGGTCGCGGCCATTTTGGGATCGCTTGTTTTGGCACTGGTCAATACGTTTCTGACCGGCCTCATTAGCATCGACCAGGATTATGCTTTTTATGATGGCGTGGTGAGCTGGCTCAGCCGCCAGAATTTGGGTGCCGGAGATCAACTGTCTAGAACTCGAGGCATAATACTCCTCGAGATTGACGGCCTGAGTTATCAGCGCGTGCAAAGGGCGATCGAGTTGGGTCTTATGCCTACAATGAAGCGCCTGCTCGCTGAGGGCACACATGATTTGTCACATGTGGACTGTGGATTCCCCTCACAGAGCTCTTCCTGCCAGGCCGGCATCATGTATGGGAACAACTACAACATTCCGGCTTTTCGATGGTATATCAAGGATGAACAACGCTTGGTTGTCTCCAACAATATGAGTGATGCGGCCGAACTGAATCATCGTCTTTTCAATGGGCTCGGCCTGTTACGCGGAGGTACCAGCATCAACAATCTATTGTCAGGAGAGGCGGCGCGCTCGCTGATGACAATCAGCACGCTCCGCGATAACAATGTGGAAGCTGCACCACATTCGGGTTATGAGCTTACGCTGGTGTTCCTTAATCCCTATTTATGGACGCGTGCGGTGATCTTGACATTTGGCGATTTGTTGCGCGAGTTATTTCAGTCGTTTCGCCAGATTGTTCGCGATGAACGGCCGCGCGTGTCGCGCCTAAACCGCTTCTACCCTTTCCTGCGCGCGGCGACCAACATCTTCTTGCGTGATGTGGCCACGAACGCCGTCATACTAGACGTTATGCGAGGAAGCCCGGCGATCTACACCACTTTTATGGGATATGATGAGATCGCCCACCATGCTGGCCCGAATTCGCAGGATGCACTTGGAAGCTTGCGCGGCATTGATCGCTCTATTGCACGCATACTCGATGTCGTTGAGAGAAAAGCGCCGCGACCCTATGATGTTTTTGTTTTGTCAGATCATGGCCAGTCCACCGGGACCCCGTTTAGGCAGCGTGCCGGCTTGACGATTGGCGAACTGCTTCAAAGTCTGGCGGAGGGAAGCAGCGTAGTATCGCAAGAATATGCTGCGGAAGAGATTCGGAGCAGGGTTACGGCGATTTTGGCCGAGATGGAACGCCTGCACGGGCACATAGGGGAGGGGCGCACACGAGCCGATGTGGTCAGTCGTGCCGGCAAACAACTCGGCCGACGCGTCAAAGTGGCCGATAATGAGGTACCGCCAGGCGCTGACATGCTTGTGCTTGCCGGAGGTAATCTGGCCCATGTGTATCTTCCAGGGATACCGGGCAAAGTGACGGCGGGTCAACTTGACTCACTGTACCCTGGACTTCTAGAAGCCCTCGCTGCGCACCCCGACATTGGTCTTGTAATTGTCTATATGGAAGCGGATCGCCCGTGGGCTATTGGTAGCCGTGGCGCACGCGATCTTGTGAGCGGAACGATTACGGGAGAGTCCGATCCCTTGGCTCCCTACGGAAGTGCTGATCTTCGGGCCGCTCAACTAGAACGAGTCGCTCAGTTCCCGGACAGCGGCGATCTGATGTTAATTAGCAAAGTTTATGAGGGCCAGGGCGTGGCCGCATTCGAGGAGCATATAGGTAGTCATGGCGGTATTGGTGGGGAGCAAACAGATGCCTTTCTATTTCACCCAAGTGATATTGAACTTCCCCGGGTCGACAACATGTCGCAGTTATTCCCCATCTTGAATGGGCGTCGCAATACGCCTGCACGCGCGGCGCCGCCATCCACAGCGGAGCCAGGACTTGAGCCCTGGTCCGGCAAAGCAATCAGAGCTGGTTTCGCTGATTGGCAGGGGATGCTGGACCGGGCGGCTCGCTCTCTGCGTCTCGATCGCAGCGTATATGGTGAGGTTGCAAAAGACCCTCTGGCTACGGGCCAGGCGCTCGTAATAGCATTTCTTCTGGTTTGTGGCTCGCTGGCACTGCCGCTTCTGCTGGGCCACGCAGTGGCAGGAGGGAAACCAGGACTCATGTCTGGGGTGGTCGTAGACGTTTTCGGACTGCTTTTTTGCCTGATTTTGGCGACGCTAGTAGGTATGGCAAAAGGGGTCCCGCGTAGTTTCACGCGTTCGTTCAATGCAATAGCATTCGCGGGCGTGGGCGGATTCATAGCCTGGTTTGCAGTACTCGATTACGCCGGCCCTCTCTTTTTGCTCACCGGCACACTAATCATAGTCGCAGCTAGCTGGCTGGCGATCCAATCTGCACTTGGGCTGGGTCGGTGGCAAGCCGTCTTTATCCCCTTAAGTGGCTTTTTGCTTTCGCTGCTTCTGCAGTACATCTGACAGAATAATCGCCAGCTGGAGCGCGATGCTAACATGGCTTTCATAATTGTATTGCGCTATACTTTCAACAACTTCAAGCCTTATTAATTAGGAGGAAATCTCATGTCTACTGCTCTAAATGCTGCACGGGTCAAGCTGGTCCCGTGGTGGCTGGTGCTCATCGAAGGCATCCTGCTTATCATCTTGGGCATTTTTTTGCTCACGAATCCTGCAGCCACTTTCGTGACGATAATCTGGGTATTGGGCCTTTACTGGCTGATCTCCGGCATCTTCAACATCATCAAGATTTTCTTCGACAGCTCGATGTGGGGCTGGAAAATCTTTGCGGGCATTGTCGGAATCATCGCTGGGTGGTTTCTGATTCAACACCCCATTAGCGGTTCGGTAGTGGTATCTACCACGACCGTGATTTTGCTTGGCCTTTTCGGCATTTTCATCGGTATCGTTAACCTGATTCAAGCATTTAGGGGAGCGGGCTGGGGTACCGGAATCCTCGGTATAGCAAGCATTATTCTTGGCTTCATCCTCTTGGCTAATCGCCTCCTCTTCACCTTCTCGCTGCCATGGACACTTGGCGTCTTGATGATCATTGGCGGCATCATTTCTATCTTCAATGCGTTTCGCTTGCGCGGTGCAAAGCATGATCTTGAAGATGCGGCTGACGCGGCCGCTGCTCGGATGAGCAGCGCGGCTGATGCAACAGCTGCACGTACTCAGAGCATGGGCGCCGCGGCGGTTGGCGCGGCTGGCGCGGCTGCAGCAGCGGCCAAGGACAAAACTGACGACGCGGCCGACGCGGCTGGCGCTGCCATGAGCGAAGCTGCCGATACGCTGGAAGACGCGGCGGATGACGCAGTCGATACCGTCGGCGACGCGGCCGACGCGGCTGGCGATACCATGGGCGAGGCCGCTGATACGCTGGAAGACGCGGTGGACGAAGCAGCTGAAACGATGGGCGAGGCCACTGACAACATTGAAGAGGCTGGCGCTCGTTTATTCGGCATTGATGTTGATCCGGGCGATGACGTGTCTGCGGAGATTGCTGAGAAATATCCGAACCTCACCAACGATCAACGTGCCAAGGTGGCCCGCCTTGTTGCTGCGGTTCGTTCGTTGTCACCTGAGGACGCGGAGAAACTTCGTGCCGCCGGTTTGGTCAGATCTGAGGACCTGCTTGAACGGGGCGCGACCCGGCAAGGACGCACAGAGATATCTAATGAGACTGGAATTGACGCTTCACTGATTTTGAAGTGGGTCAATGAACTCGATCTGAAACGCGTCAAGGGTATTGGCGTAAAATACTCTAATTTGTTGGAAACAGCCGGTGTTGACACGGTGATGGAACTGGCGCAGCGCAATCCGCAGAATCTGCTCAAGAAGCTTGAAGAAGTCAATGAGACGGCTGATTTGGCCGAGGTACTTCCCAGTGAGGACGAGGTGGCCGATTGGGTGGCGCAGGCGAAGGAATTGCCGCGGGTCATTACGTACTAGTTCTGTTAGCTCGCAAGATGAAACGAGCCCGGCATCCCGTGTGCCGGGCTCGTTTTGACTATTGGGAAGAGCGCCGCTTCAAGAGGTGGGCTTGTTGCGCCGCTCTTCCTGGAAACAGATGGATGGCGCGTTGAAGTAGTTTGCAGCCCACTCGGTGGCAAGCTACTGGGCCGCGTTCCATGCGTCCGAGTCGGGTGTAAATAGGGGAGAACCAAATTTATCAACCCCAAATACCGAAATCTCTTCTTGTATGGGCACTGAGATCAACCAGTCGACAAAGGCGTTGGCGGCTGCGGCATTGATCTGATCGTTTTTATCTGGATTAACTGTTATAACCCCATAAGGATTGAACAGTATAGGATCGTTTTCCACAAGAACTTCCAGGCCAAATCCCTCATCAAGGGTTCTGGCCAAGTAAGTGCCACGATCGCTTAAGGTATAAGCTTCCTCTTCGTCAGCCATGGTAATTGTGGCACCCATTCCCTGGCCGATGGAACGATACCAGTCGCCAGCAGGTTGTATACCCGCCTCAGCCCAAACTGCCTTTTCTTTCGTATGTGTGCCTGAATCATCCCCGCGAGAGATGAAAGTCGCTTCGGCTTCGGCGATCTTGGCGAAGGCATCGGCTGCCGATTGCATGCCGGCGATTCCGGCGGGATCTGAAGGTGGGCCGATGACAACAAAGTCATTGTACATGACATCCTCACGGCGCGTGCCATGACCGGCATCCATGAAATCGTCTTCACGCGAACGCGCATGGACGAGCAAGACATCGGCATCACCTTGTTCACCGAGTGCGATTGCCTGACCGGTACCCACGGCAATTACTTCTATCGAAACGCCGGTTTGCTGTTCGAAATCCGGCAGGATAGCGTCAAGTAAACCTGTGTCATACGTGCTCGTCGTTGTGGCTAAGATAAGACGGTTGCCTAAATCTCCTTCCGCCTCTTCTTGCATTGGCTCTTTCGTAGCAGCCTGCTCATCCGGCGCTTCAGCAGCCTCTTCGGATAGTGCTGTCGTCTGTACTGCAGGCGTGCTGCTTGTTGGTGTGCTCTGGCAACCCACGACCGCAAATAGCGCAATGAATAGCAGTAACCATAATATTCGTATTTTCATTGTTCTAGGCTCCTATTCAATCCAGGTGACTTCGCCCGTAGTGGCTGTTTGATATCCGCCCATGTTTTCCAGCGCAGCAACAACGCTCTTTGAACGGACAATGGCTAGAAGAGCCTGGAAAGCAGGCGATCCAAATATTCGCTCCGGAACAACTAGCTGGTATGTCTCCTCTGCCAGAGGTACGAAATTCAAATCGAATGCCCTTGCTGCTGCCTGGATACCTAGACCAGCCTCGGCCGTACCGTTCCGTATCGCTTGAGCGACTTCGACGTGCGTGGCCCGCGTATCGTCGTAGCCCGGTATGGTGTTGACATCAATGCCACGATGGCGAAGCTGGCCGTCGAGCCAGACGCGGGTGCCGCTTCCGGACTGCCGATTTACCCACCGGACATTTCCATCGGACAACTCGTCGAGCGAATGCAACGAATGCCGTTGTTTAGGATTTGTCATCAGCCCGAAAGAACGGCCGGCCAGGGTCACAAGGGCAACATGTTGGCCTGGCAGAACACGCCGCACATAGGGTATGTTGTAACTCTGAGTTTGCTCATCCCACAAATGAGTGCCGGCGATATCCGCTTCACCACGGGCCAGCGCGATAAGTCCGCCTAGACTGCCGCGGAAAGAGAGAGACAAGTTGAACCCAGTCTGCAAGGCCAACTCGCGAGCTAGAAATTCTAGTGCCAGATCGTGACTTCCTACAAAGCGCAACTCTCCCGCGCGACTTTCTTCACTGAGCTCGGGGCGCAGCTGCAAGGTATGCCACCGCGAGAGGGCTATCTCGAAAGCTTCTTCTACTTGCGATTCAGAGTAGCCTTGCGACAATAGGCTCAGAAACAGTGCTTCAATTTGGTTAATGAGCTTTGCTGAGAATAAAGCGGTAGGAACGTCTGTCAAAGCATTGTCGGTGACGCGCGTTCCGCCGCCGCGGTAGCTTGTAACCAATCCCTCATCAGCAAGCGCACCGTAGGCGCGGTTCACTGTTCCGGGGGTACATCCCCATCGTTCCGCAGTTTCACGAATGCTTGGTAACCGGTCCCCAGGCTGAAGGTCTCCACGCGCAATCTGCAGGCGGAAGGATTCGGCAATTTGTTCAAAGAGGAAAGAGTCGCTTGTAGTAGACATTGTTATAATTGAACTAGCACAATCATAACAAATGGGCGCCAAAGCGGCAAGCGGCAACTTACTTGTTACCGGCAGAACTTGAATGGCGGTGCTGGGCCAGCCATACGCTGTCGCACACAGCATACGGCCGGGTTCGAAGCAAGAGGAAACGGGTCTGGGAGACTACGGCCGGCCGAGCAGATCGCGAATGATAAGCATCTCCAGTGCCTCGTAGTCGCGCTGTCCAATTAGTTCGTCGATGACATCCTGGTCCAAACCGCGTACCACATCGAGCAAAGACAGGAAAATCTCGCGGCTGTTACTTAGGTGCCGCGTAGCATATTCCGCGGCCTGTGTGCGCATCGCCTTCACATCGAGTCCAACAAACTCGCCCCTGTTGCCATAGCCGTTGCGCTCAAGAGTCCAAACCTGCATGAAAGCGCGTCGCAAATCTACTGAACCAAATGCCTTGTCCTGGTCGAATTTTAGCCCGTTCTGGTCATTGAGGTGGACGCTCCACAATTTGTCATGGGCGAGCGCATAGCTCATCTCGTCGGACGGATCCAAGCCAGCCAGAATGGCATGTGCCGATTCGATCAGTATCCCGACACGTGCCGGATCGTCGGTTAAGTACGCAAGGCCGGCTGCATGTCCCGCGGTTGGGATATACGCCTGGTCCATTGGTTCATTGGGCTTAGGCTCGATCAGTATCAGCAGCTCGCTGTCATAGGCCAGAATCTCATTAATGGCCCGCACGAGTCTTTCGACTGCAATTTTCGCATCTTTTGCTTCTCGGACGTAGGTCCCTTCGCGGGCAAGCCACATGACGTACTTCTTGCACCCGAGGTAATTGGCAATATCAACGGCGCGCAAGCTGCGTTCAATTGCATAGCGGCGATGCGCCGCATCATTCGCTGTATATCCGCCATCGATCGTACGCGGATCTTCCCACAAACGCGGCGCAACGAACTCAGCCACTAGCCCTTCTCCATCAAGCATGTCACGCATTGTAAGGGCAGCTTTTTCGAGCTCAGAGGCTGATAATGTATTGAGGTCCGGCACTGCGTCATCATCGTGTAACTGCACGCCCTCAAAGCCCAGTTTCTTGTAAAGAGGAAGCTTCTCTGTCCAGGGCATAGTCGGCCGTACCGGTGGCCCGAATGGATCCGCGCCCTCATGGATATTCCAAGGGCCAAATGAGAATCGGAAGGTTCCCGCCATGATTATTCCCTCCAGTGGAACTAGGGATTGACAAACTTACCTAAGCACTTAACCACAAACATCATCCGAGCCGCGCCACAGTCGGACTGCCTGGTCGTAGTTCCAGCCGGGCAGGTCAAGAGGACGCTGCACCCAGCCCTTCTCGATGCGCTCCATCGTTGCTGACCAAGAACGCACGCCGCTTGTCGCATCGGCTGCTTCTACATTGCAGGCGCCTGTCGCAGCGGCCATCGATAATGCTTCCTCGGGACTCAGCCCGCGCAATACGGCAGCTAGGAATCCACCTACCGCGCAATCGCCAGCACCGGTTGTGCCAATGGTGTTCACCATGAAGGCAGGCGCCCAAAGTTCTCGTTCATTCCAACGAGTGTCCGCGTTCGCGTATGCGCGGCCTAGGTCACGTTCACGCAGCTGCGCTGCACTCCGCAAATAGAGACCGTTTTCTCCCTGTTTCAGGACGACAATATCCGTGCCAAAATCGATCAACAATTTTGCTATAGAACGGCAAAGCCCCGGATTTGCCTGCTGGGTCACCTGCCCAGGATATAACATAAGCATGATCTCATCCAGGCTCGGCAAGAAGATGTCGACATAGGGCAATACGCGAGCCAACAGCGTCCTCCAGTTGGTATCACCGAACGGGCCATGAGGATCGAACATGGAAGTATCTAGTGAGGTGGTGATGCCGGTCTGTTTGGCGCGCTGCAGCAGCTCAGCCAGCTCGACACCGTCCGCGGCAACCATCCGTGCCATAGCAGTTGGGTATCCAAACTGAAAAATATCTGCCTTCGACAGGGCCGTGTAGTCTACATCTTCCGGACCAAACGTATCATTTGCCCCTGTGCTGTGTAAGAACACGCGATCCGCATCGGGCGGACTGAGAATTATCGAGTAAGAAGTATGCTCACCCTGCACGGCGCGCAAGCCTCCGGTCAACGACGGTTCACGCTCAGCCAGCCGCGCATGAAGTTCGGCACCGAAGGAATCATTCCCCAGCTTGCTCATAAGCTGGGTTTCTATCCCCAGCTTGTGCAAAGCAAGGCCGGTGTTCGATACTGATCCTCCAGGTGCCATTGTCGGTGGGCCAATTGCTAGGAGGTGACCTGGTTGTATTGATCCTAAGAAATTGGCCTGATTGCCAATCTCAGGGATGATGTCAAGGCATATGTGCCCAGCGACTACGCATCGCCCAGTTCTCATGTTCACACTCGCCACAAATGCCAACTCCACAGCGTTCGATCAGATTCTAATGCGCACTTGGAGCATGGGCAATAGGTCTATGTTGATGCAATGAACAATACCTCGGTTAGTCCGAAGCTCAGTTTACCCTGTTCGTACTTTGGCTCAAGGACGCCAGCCACCCCGTCGTCACATTCAGTGAGCATGGCACCTAGATAAGATTGCATTTCAGGCGTGTGACGCCCGGCCCACTGGCTAAAATCGAGCCGCTTGCTGATTGTCTCCAAGTGCTGCAGGTTCAGCCCTGCATCACTCGCGATTGTTGTCCATTCAGCGACGGTAAGGCAGCGGATATGGCTGGGGTCGCGCAGCTTTTCGAAAGCATTAATGTAGGCCCCCACGGCGCCCTCCGGAACTACGTTATCAACGAGTGCGAACTTGCCGCCCGAGCGTAAAACGCGCGCCGATTCACCTACAAATGCAGTGGGGTCAGGAAAATGATGAGCAGCTATGCGACACGTCACCAGATCAAAGGCACGATCTTTGTGTGGAAATTGGGAAGCGTCTGCTATGCCAAACGCCACATTCGACAAGCTGCGTTCCCGGGCCACTCGCTTGGCACGCGCCAGCATTTCAGGCGTGATATCCGTGGCTACAACCTGGCTCACGAACGGTGCCAGCAAGAAAGCCGTGTGTCCGGTTCCTGAGGCCACATCCAGTGCTTTCCATTCTGGACGCAGATCCAGCAAGTCAGCGAGTCTCTGAAGGCTCGCGCCCTTGGCATGAACTATGCTGCTTACATAATGTTCTGCATTGATACCGAACTGGCGCCTAACCTCCTTATTCTCGCTCACGTTCTACCCTCCACGTCTATGAACGCCCCAAGATTGCCAGCAACATATCCGGGCGATCGGTCATAATGCCGTCCACTCCCATATTTATGAGTTCTTTCATTTCCGCCTCATCATTGATGGTCCAAACATGAACCTGTAAATTACGTGCTCGCGCATTCCTTACAAAATGGGGAATGACTACGGGTATGCCACCGCTCTTTACTGGAACCTGGAACGCCACATAGGCCGGTGATAGCAAAGGGGCGGAGTACAGATAATTGGCTATCACGAAATTGCGCACCTCATCGCTGCTGGCAGCCGTGGCTACTTCGGGACAAACCTCGCGGAACTCTTTGATGGCTTTGTCACTAAAAGAAGGAATCAAGACGCGCTCACCCATGCCATACTCACGAATCAAGTTGCACATGGCATTAGCCATCGAGGGAGTTTCCTGCTTGATTTCAATGACCATTGGGTATTCTGGAAAACGCTGAAAGACTTCTTCCAGTGTGGGAACCTGGAGATGGCTGCCGCGATAAGGGAAGGTGATGCCTTCGTCTGGCGACCAATCGCCAGCGACCTCCAACGCCTTCACCTCTTCAATCGTCATTTCAGTAATAGTGCCTTGGCCATTAGTAGTGCGATCTACGCGGTCGTCGTGTAAAAGGACTATATGGCCATCGTGCGTCATGTGCGTGTCCATTTCCAGTACGTCAACCCCCGTATCAGCTACTCCCTCCAGGAATACCATTGTGTTTCCCGGCCAGAGACCTTGCCCAGTGTCGTCGGCGTGCGCAATTACCAGCGGATAGGAGTCGAACTGTGCAAACCAAGGATGGAACGGCGCTGGAGGTTTTCGCAGCGCAAAAGCTGCCAGGAGTGCGGCGCACAAAAAAGCTCCGAGGATTAGCAACCGTTTTTGCATGGCGCGGATAATACGGTCCCTAGCAGCGTTCCGTCAAGTGCAGTTGCGGGTGTGGAGGCAGCGGAGCGGAAACGTATCTGCTGTTGCTGCCAAGTGACGGTTAATTATCGGGCAGCTGCCCGCGGCTGTGTATCAAAACTGCATATCGCTTGACCCTTACGGCCGTCGGTGGTATCTATGCATCACGGGGTTTCTTTATGTCGATCCGCCAGCGGCTGTTTGGGCCGCCTGATATCAACGGACTGGTTGAGCAAAGAGATATTTCGGCCTTGCTGAAAGCTCTGGGTTATGGCCGTGATGCGGACGTGCGCAGCCAAGCAGCAATGGGACTTGCCCAACTAAATGTGCAAACTGCCGGTGGAGCGCTGATTCAACGATTGCAGGCTGATAGTGTTTCTGAAGTACGGCGTTCAGCCGCGCTTGCTCTGGGAAAGCTCCGCTATCAAGGCTCTCTTCTACCGCTCATAACCGCCTTGCACGATCCATCCCTGGAAGTTCGCCAGGCGAGCGTCGTAGCTCTGGGCAATTTGGGCGACAAGAAGGCAGTCCCATTCTTGCTTACGGTCCTGACTGACTCACCTTGGCAGGTTCGAGAGTCAGCCGCAAAATCATTACTACGTCTTGGCTGGGAGCCCGATCTAAGCGAGTCTTCTGTGTACTATCACATCGTCAGCCGCCAATGGTCGGCGTGCGCTGCAATGGGCGATGCGGCGGTGCTACCGCTCCTTTCAATTCTGGAAGAACCGGAATTGGCGCGCATTCACGTCAGTGTAGTCTGGACCCTGGGCCAAATCGGTGACACGCGGGCACTCCCGGCCCTCTCCACGGCCGCCCGCGCGCAACGCTCTGACTTGCGTAGAGCCTCTGTTGAGGCGCTGGGAGAAATCGGAACACGCACAGCCGTCCCTCCCCTCCTTGCGGCACTGAAGGATGAGCGAGAAGAGGTTCAATGGGCTGCGACGCAAGCGTTGGAAGCCATTGAATTAGAAGACGCCGTAGAAGAACTTGCGGCCGGTTTGGAGGATGAGGATCCGGCGGTGAGGTTGGCTGCAATACGCATGCTGATGCGGCTAAGAGGCCGACAAGCCCGTGCCTGGCTGACGCGTGCACTTTATGATGAGAACCTACAGGTACGGCTGCAGGTTGTAGGTGCATTGGCCGCGCAGGGCGATGTGGAGCTCTTACTTGAAGCACTCGGGGACGACTCACCGATCGTGCGCACGACTGCGGTGCGGGCTTTGGGCATGATCGATGACCCGCATGTGCTTCAAGCTTTGGGAGCCTACGTCCATGATCCTGAGCGCGGCGTGCGGCAAGCGGTGGTACGCAGCTTAGCGGGATCTCAGTCACCGCTCGCCGCAACCGCTTTGGCAGCTGCGCTTGGCGATCGCGACCCGCAACTGCGCTTAGAGGCCGCGGAAGCATTGGGCGCCAAAGGGGATGCTGCCGTTGTACCGCAGCTGCAGGCTGCTTTCAGGGACCCGGATCCGCGCGTACGCGAAGTGGTGCTGCAGTCACTTGCAAAACTAAAGTTGCCGGCTGCTTTAGGTACCGTGGCGCTTGCGCTGGAAGATGAAGACGCCCAGGTGAGGTACGCGGCCGTAGCGCTGCTTGGCAGCTATCCAGAGCATGCATCAGAAGCGCAATTGCTGCGCGCGGTGAACGATCCCGAAGCCGAAGTGCGGCGTGCCGCGGCGGAAAGCCTGGCCGGCCTTGACAGCGACGCCGCGCTCGCCGCGCTGAAAGAGGCACAGTATGACGATGATTATCGCGTGAGCCGTACCGCCCTCGAAAGCATGGGACATTATGGCCCGCGCGCGCTGGACAGCCTTGCTGCTGCTCTGAATGACGACCGCCTCTCTGATCAAGCGGCCGTGCGAGCACTTGCCAATCTTGGAGCGAACGCTGTCCCTTTACTTATCGAAACACTGGACCATCACCGGCTGCCGGCGCGCAGGGCCGCTGCCGATGCATTATTGCGGTTATTACAAGAGGGATCTATGCCGCTCGCTTCTCAACAAATGATCTTGGGCCATCGCAGGGAGCTAACGCTCTACGGAGACGATTCTCTGCTGCCCCTATTGGATTACGCTGGCAATGAGACGGCGGATCCGCGTGAATAAAATGGTATCAGATATGGCAACTATCGGGCGGGACTATGCCTTGGCCTTTGGACCCCAAAGTGCAGCGCCTGCAGAAGAACCGGGATTTCGGTTTAGACTTGTAACAGCAGGGCGCCTCCTGCTGCCGAGCGGGCGTATCGTAGCCTGTGATCCGCTCGTAACTGGCCCCCGCCATACTTTGCAGCAGGTGGTGTTACCGGGCAAATACGCGGTTGATCTCGCGCTCCGCGAAACGGGGCAGGGTGAGGAATATGTAGCCATGGCACGCCTTTTGTTTAATTCTAGAATGCCGACGGTTTGGGTGCCCGCTGCAGCCATAGCGCCAGCGCGGCCTACTCCACATCACACGCGCAGTACAGCTTTTCGTTCTGAGTCAGGCACGGCTGCATTTCTAGATGCTGATGCGATGGACCTAGCGAATTTTGATGATTTCGAGGAAATTGACGACCTGCTGTACCTTCTAACCGGTAACTACCGACCTCATCGCTTCTGGATGGAATACGGGCTGGATCGTCGCTTTAATATGGTGCTTTTCTCTAGCGGGCGCGGTGCAGGCGTGTACACTTCCTATTTTGGCATCGACGCCGGTGGCGATATCGCGGTGTTAGTCACCGATTTTGACCTGCTCGTACCATGACGGTGGTCAGCTATTGAGCTTAAGATCCAGTACGGGGGTGCCGTTCACAGCGTCCAATCCCCGCACGTACAACACGTTACCAGCACGCTTGACAAGATCTACTTCCGTGACCCCGATAGGGTTTGGTCTCCGCGGGCTGTGCAGCGCGAATACGCCGACCTTGGGCCGTTTAGGATCGTTTCGCGGGTGCTGATGCAGCTCATAACTTTCCAAGCGATGGAATTGAAAAATTACCAGCAGCCGCTGTCCCGCACCAAGACCGTCCAGTCCAGGGGCGTATTTCGGGTCAACCACAATGCGCGAGGGCACGGACTTGATCGCATCGGGAGGCAGCAGTTCGTCAATGCTGTTCTCTACGAACCCGATCGGATGCATAGTAATTGAATTAAGCTGATTCATTTTTTGCGACTACGTGGTTCCAACTTGAGTATAGACAATGCTTCTCCATGGCCCTGTCCGCCATATTGACAGGTCATCGGTCAATTCATCAGGTGAAGCGAACACCGCGTACGAGAGCGCCTATTTCTCGCACAGGAAAGGATCCCGCCCATTGGCCCCGTTATACATGTAGGTGTTACCCTGCGCCCTCAGCTGGATGACATAACCGTCTACGAGGGCTTGGGTATACATCATGCCCGGCTGTGGGCAACCGAGAGAGCCGTCGCGCCAGACAACAGTCTCATAGGCTACCATCTCGATATCGGCGCCGTCTATACCCAATTTATTGGCAAGTGCTGCGCGTGCAAAACTAATATGTGCTTTGGCCGCGGCGTCTTGCGGTATCTCCATATCTGGCTCCACTTTGTCCTCTTGCTCTGTAAATAGATTCTCATCCAACGGTCGGGTCTCCTCCTCCATCGTAGGGGTAACTGCGATTTCGTTCTCCTTATCTACTTCGACCGTGGCTTGCTGCGGCGTGCCGTTCGCCGCGTCTTCAGTCCGGTCGCCTCCCGTAGGCCGCTCCGCCATCGGCTCTAGCGCAGCGGAACAGGCACCCAAGAAGAGTACCAAACTAACCAAGAATATCGAAGCAGCAGTAATTCTCACCATATTTTTCTCGCTTTCCTGTTGCATCCAAGGCTTCTGGACATCAAAGAGCACGTCAGCCTACATCCCAGACATCTTTGTCATCTAGAAGACGAAATCTGGGAGATGCCAGTTCCGCAGGCTTAGAGACCGCTAAGACGTGACAGTACCTGTTCGAGAATCAGCACAGCGCGCCAGAATTCCTCAAGATCGATGTGTTCTTGCGGCGTGTGGTCCAGGCTGCTGTCACCCGGCCCGTAGGCGACGATTGGACAGCGCCAGATTGGCCCAACAACGTTCATGTCGGAGGTCCCTGTTTTCAATTTTTGTCGCGGACGCATTCCTGTTTCGCGCAGGACTTGCTGGAACATGGCCGCCAACGGGGATCGTCGACCCTCTTTGTATGCAGGTTCATAACCGTAATAACTCAGTTCGGTCCCCGGTTCCCACTGGCAGGCAGCTTCTTCGAATGACCGCAAGTCAAAATCAAGCGGGAGACGCAAACCGGCTTTGAGATAGGCCGTGTCAAATAGGCCATCGCTCTCGGTATGTAGGTATCGAATCGACGGCAGCAAGCGGTCAAAGAGACGTTGGCGTTCGTCATTTTGGATTGAACAATATTCGCTGAGACAATTCCACCAGTTGATGATGAGTTCACTAACGCCGGGCTGCGGCCCGGCGGTATGCGACATCGGGCGCCGGGCAACGCAGTCAATTAGCAGGCGCCCTTTATATCCCAGCGTCACGCTGTCCCAGCCGCTCGGCTCGCCAATGATACAGTAGTTGGGACTAAAGTCTCTCGCCACTTGGCGCGCGCCTTTGGAGGTTGCCGATTCCTCCTCGACTGCGCCAATCACAACTAGACGCGTTCCAGGATGCAATTCAGCACGTGCTGCCGCGTAGAGAAAGGCGGCCAGCGGACCTTTAGCATCTACTGTGCCACGGCCGTAAAGCTTCCCATTCTCAATTTGGACATCTATTTCACCGGGAACGGTATCGATATGCCCGAGTAAGAGTATCTCGCTGCGTTTCCCGATGCCATCTGTTGGACCTCCGCGCATGCCAACAGCGTTGCCGGCGCCATCGACGTGCGCGTCAAGACCAAGCGCACGCATCCGCTCGACCAATAGTCGAACGGCTAGCTGCTCACTGCCGGATGTACTTGGCACAGTTACCAGTTCGCGCAAGAAATCAACTGCCTGCTGCTGTTCTAACACACTCAGTCTCCGTCGGATACGGCCGGCACCGGTAATTCCATTTCCAGAAGGATCTCCTGTAGAGCACAGACCACCCGATCTATTTCACTTCGGCTTATCGTTAGGGGAGGCAAGAGCCGAATTACGGTTTTTCCTGACGTCAGGACAAGCACACCGGAATCGAGAAGTGCATGTACGACCGGCATGGCGCGAATGCGCAGGTCAATGCCGATCATCAGACCCATGCCACGAACGTCGCGAATGAGCGGCGATTCTATGGTTCTCAACTGTTCGATGAAATAAGCGCCTGTCTCCGCGGCCCGGCCGACTAGTTCCTCTTTTTGCACGATATCCAGCGCGGCCAAGCCGGCGGCGCAGGCAAGTGGATTGCCTCCAAATGTAGATCCATGTACCCCTATGGGTAGCTCAGCAATCCGCCCGCCCATTGCTGTAACCCCCATGGGGACGCCGCCGGCAACCGCCTTGCCCAAACAGAGAACGTCCGGCACGAGTCCAAACGCATCGCAGGCAAACCAGTGCCCAGTTCGACCAAACCCTGTTTGTACTTCATCTACAATGAGCAGGACATCCCGCTCCATGCAGAGCGCCTGCAAATCATCAACATATTCCTGCGAGGCGACATGGACACCGCCTTCTCCTTGCACAAGCTCCAAAATCACCGCGGCCGTTTCCTGGCCAAGCGCTGCATCCAGAGCGTTGATATCTCCAAAGGGCACATGTGAGAATCCCGGCACAAGGGGTAAGAAGGGCTGGCGGTATTGCACTTTGTGCGTTGCAGACAGAGCACCCAACGTGCGCCCGTGAAAACCTCTCATTGTCGCCACGATGCCCGGCCGGCCGCTGCTGATGCGAGCGAACTTGATTGCGGCTTCAATGGCCTCTGTGCCCGAATTACAGAGAAAAAAGCGGTTCAAGCCGTCTGGCACGATGGTCGCGAGCCGTGCTAGAAACGAAGCGCGCCTGTCATTGTAAAACATCTCCTGGCACGTGATAAGCTGCTGAGCCTGACCGGTAACAGCCGCGGCAAGATGCGGGTGGGCGTGGCCGATATTTGCTACGCCAATGCCTGACGTGCAATCAAGGTAGGGGCGACCGCTGTCGTCCCACACGGTTGTCCCTTTTCCACGAACAAGGGTAAGATCGCGCTTGCCGTATACGCCACTGGTAAACTGGTTTTCTATTTCGATGCTGTTCATAGAACCATCCCTTCCCCGCTGATCGTTGTTCCTGCCCCCCTTAGTGCTCGGCTAAGCGGACGTTCGTAGCGCGCGTCTCCTAAGACCACACGCCTCACCCCTCCAGAGAGCGCTTCAGCGGCGGCCAGGAGTTTGATCCGCATACGGCCCAGGGCCATATTGGCGGACACCTCAGCAAGGTCGGAGCCCGCGATGTGCGAAATCAGTGTTGCTTCGTCGGGGAAATCTGCGAGTACACCCGGTACGTTTGACAATATGATCAGTTCGGATGCATTCATCGCTACAGCGGTCGCCGCGGCGGCGCGGTCGCCATCCACATTTATCGCCTCGCCGCTGCTGCTTATGGCCGGCGGCGTAAGCACAGGCATATACCGGTTATCCAGCAAGAGCTGAAGCAGCTGTGTGTTGACTAACTCTACTTTGCCAGTGAACGTATCGCGGATGATGCGCCGCCGTCCGTTTTCTATGGCGGTGATCGCTTCTTTGCGCGGACCGGACCATAGACCACCGTCTATTCCGCTTAGTCCCACGGCATTGATCTTGCGCCGCTGCAACCGTTCCACAAGGTCCTTGTTTATCCGGCCGCAGTATACCATCTCGAAAATCTCCAGTGTTCGCCGGTCCGTCAGGCGGCTGGTATAACCTGACGGTGAGGTGATAAAGCGCGGGCTGTGACCTAACGCGCTAGCCACCTCATTTGTCGCGGCGGAGCCCCCATGGACAAGAATTAGCGGCTGCCCCGCTCCGGCAAGCTCGGCGACATCGTCACATATGGCCTCATAGTTGATACCTTCACCACCACCGATTTTAGTTATTATCAGATTCTTCATTAACGTTTGTTCTCTATATTGGGTGAAGGCCTGGAAAAGTGAGGGCTGTAGTCTCAGGCCAATCTAGCATCAGGTTCATCGCTTGCACGGCCGAGCCGGCCGCGCCTTTCATCAGGTTGTCCAGTGCACTGATTACTACCAGCCGTTTCGTGCCGGATTCTGCTTCAAAACCAATATCGCAGTAATTGCTGCCCGCCAGTATCTTGGGCTCAGGGTAGCGGTAGATGCCCCTCCGTTCTTTCACGAGACGGACAAAGGGTTCATCACAAAAAGTGTCGCGAAACAGCCGCCAGATAGACTTCTCATCTAGCTCCTCGGTTAAGAATACGTGTGCCGTACAGAGCACGCCACGTACCATTTCCACTGCAGTGACAGTGAAGTGCAGGAGGAAGTCTCCCAACGCCTGGGCAACTTCTGCCTGGTGGCGATGCCCCGCAGGGGCGAAAGTACGCAGACTGCCACTTCGTTCCGGATGGTGCGTTGCCGGGGACTCGGCATTGCCGCCCTCGGAGGAGCCGACCTTCAGATCGACAACGGCACGCTCAATCAGCCCGTTGCTGGCGAGCGGCAGCAGGGCCAGGTTAACCGCGGTTGCATTGCAGCCGACGCCGCTGGCGTAGCGGGCGTCGCGCAGCGCGTCTCGGTGCAGTTCAGGTAGACCATATATAAAGCGTGGTAGCCAGTGTGGACTTGGATGCTCTCTTTTGTACGTCTTTTCGTATAGGACAGCATCGTTTAGCCGGAAATCGGAAGACAAATCTATCAGATGTGCTGCTAATCCGGCGAAATATTCGATCTGTTCCGAGCTACGGCCGTGGGGCAGGGCGAGGAAAAGTATGTCTACCTCCTCTAGCTCAGCCATAGTACAAAACTTGAGTGACGTTTTGCCTCTTAGGTTGGGATGGACGCCTTGAACGTAGTGACCGGCATAGCGCTGCGACGTGACTTGATGAACAGTAACATGTTTGTGATCGAGCAGCAGTCGCAGAAGTTCGCCTCCCGCGTAGCCTGAACCACCGGCTATGGACGCTCGCTTGTTCACAGCGTTGCCACCGATTCGCGGCCCTCAGCAACCTCAAGCAAGTAGTCCACGATAAGTCCCGGAATATTGACCCCGGTTGGCTCAATGCTATTGCGGAATTCCATCGTGTAATTGACTTCATTGACCAGCAGGCGTCCACCGGCATCCTGCAGCAAGTCTACGGCAACTACGCCCCCACCGACAGCTCGCGCGGCAGCGGTTGACAGGGCGTCAATTTCGTCCGTTATAACGCAGTTCTCTGCCTTGCCACCTCGCGCGGTGTTAGTGATCCAATGGGTGGAACGCCGCGTTATGCCGCAGATGGTTTCACCTCCGACGACAAAGGTGCGTATATCAGCCCCGGGCTTGTCTATGTATTCCTGAACATAAAAGATGCTATGATGATATGATCCCAGGGTCTCTTTATGCTCCAGCACTGCCTCCGCTGCTTCGCGATCATTTATCTTTGCCAGCAATCGTCCCCACGATCCGACGGCAGGTTTGAGCACAGCCGGATAGCCAACGTTTTCTATGGCTTGTATGGCTGACTCCGGTGTAAATGCGATTTCAACGGCCGGTGTGGGGACGCCATTTCGAACGAGCGCCAATGAGGTTTCCAGCTTGCTACCGCAGACCTGGGCTACATGGGCATTGTTAACGCAAGCAATGCCCATCATCTCCAGGATTTGAAGGGCAGCAAGAGCACGAGAATGGCTCACGCAGCGTTCCAGCACGACCTCATATTCTTGCCAGGAATTGGGGTTGTGCAGGTCGAATACTTGCCGCCGGACATCGACGAGTTCAAAGCTGACAGCACGCTTTCTAAGCTCTTCGATGATGAGCTTCTCCTCTGTCCGGATCCTGGAATATAGTACGGCCACGTTCATGCTATTCGCCCCAGTCTTCCTCGATTTCCGGAGCCAGTTCAACTAAGAGGGGGTTTAGCTGCACAATTTCCAGTTCAGCGCCACACTCAATGCACTCTATTATCTCACCTAGCATAACCTCGGCAGTTATCTCTACCGTTCCACCACATTCGATACACTCAACAGATGACATGAATACCTGACCTCCATTCTCAACGCTTATAAACAGGATCAAAAAACGCCCCACCGGAAATCTGGTGGAGCGTTGCGAATCGCGCGTGGGCGGGAAAACTCAAAACCCAGATCACCGGTTGGCGTCTGTGCTGTCCTTCTTTCCCTGCTTCTTCACAAAATTACGCTGCATGATCTTCTACCGGGCAGCAGTGTATCAGAACGCGATGCAGGCTGTCAAGGGCGGAATAGTACAAAAAAACCGGGATAGTCACGTCAAAATAGCCAACTGACCCTTAGAATGAAACGAGCCTGCCAGTTACGGCAGGCTCGCAAGAGTTTCAGGAAAAATGATCGTTGCTTAGGACGGCCAATTGCGCAGCATACGCTCCGTCTCTTCCGAATGGCCCTGCTCGTCACGCACCATGTCTTCGAGCGCAACGACGAGGGCCTTGTCGCCAAATTCGTCGGCCTGCTGGGCACGTTCGGTGTAGCCTGCAACCGCTTCCTGCTCGGCGGCAAGCACCGCTTCTAGCATTTCGCGATTATTGGCAGCTTTCGCGACCGGTGCCGCGATAGTAACCGGTTCTCCTCCCAAGGCTACAACCTTGTTCGCCAAGAACAGCGCGTGACCCTGTTCATCGGTCACTTCGGTAAGGAAGAAATCTGCCAGCTGCGGGCGAAAGGGACCCGTGGCCTTCGCAGCGTACGTGATATACTGCGCAATGGCGCTCAATTCATTGGCTAGGTCTTTGTTCAGGTTATCAATCAATGTTTGCTTGTCCATGCAGCTCTCCTGTTAAATTGCGAACCGGTCAATTACCGAATTGCCATCCGCGGCCAAGGACTGCCGGCTCGTTTCAATAGACTTTTACCGGGCAAACCAGTCCCGGCTGGGCGCCAGCCGGGAGGAACAATTCCTCATGCAGCTCACGCCCATGTGCCTATTATAGCCCCAAAAACTGCCTGGCGTAAGGGTGTCGAAAGAGGCGTTGAAGAACTGGCACAAAGTATCCTGCCTTGTTTCCAATTCATGAAAGCTCGTGTAATCGGGCCAAAATACCATATAATCTGAGGCGCCTTGGGCAGGCAGGAAATTCAGATGCGCACGCAAGAAGCCCAAGATCGCATGCGCATATGAATCCTGCCAGTTCGTAACTTAGCACAAGAGGAGAGTTGTTACGCCATGCTTGGAACACGTTTTCCCATTCACAACAAGCGCTTGGTTTTACTGTTGTCGTTATCCATTCTGCTTTTGCTGCTTGCCGCTTGCAGCGGGGCAGCCAACGAGACAGCTACGGAAGAAAGCGGGTTGCCGGTCGAAGAGAACGCTCCGGTCAGTAGCGATGCCACGCAGGGTACTGAGATAGCGGCTGAGGGTGGTACCATAAGGGTGGCTATGCAGCCGGTTGTCAATATCGATCCGATTGCCATATCGTCCGACAGCGAGGTCTTGGTTGCCAGCCATGTTTACGACTACCTGGTTGATATCGACTCCTCGTCCAACATTGTTCCTCGTCTGGCGACTAGCTGGTCCGCTACCGATGGTGGGCTAACATACGTCTTCAGATTGGCTGACGGCGTTAAGTGGCATGATGGGAGTGACTTTTCTGCTGCTGACGTGGTCTGGACCTTCGAACGGCTGCGGGACACCGCTGGGACGCCTACGGCCGATTTGTACGCGAACATAGAGCAAATTGAAGCGACTGGCGATCTAGAGGTGACGTTCAAACTGAGGCAGCCCAACTCTTTTTTCCTCTATGATTTGAGTGACAACCATGCCCTGATCTTGAAAGAAGGTACCGACGATGCGGATAGCAGCTTCAATGGCACGGGCCCATTCAAGGCTGAAAGTTACAGTCCCGAGGATCGTATCGTACTCGTTGCTAACGATGAGTATTTTGTTGAGGGCCAGCCAAAACTGGACCGTATGGAAGTTATCTTCTTTAACGATGACTCGGCGTCCGTGGACGCACTCATTGGCGGGCAAATAGATGTAGCGATGCGTATGTCTACAGCGCTGTTCCAAACGCTGCAGTCGACGCCGGGGATCCAAGCTTATAGCATTCCTACTAACGGCTTTGACCTGGTGCGTTTGCGCTCGGATCGGGCGCCTGGCGATGATCCGCGAGTGATCCAGGCTCTCAAGCTCGCAACAGATCGCGAAGCCATCTTGAATGTTGTCCAACAAGGATTTGGCGCGCT
>JBJYWX010000465.1:0-3792 GCA_046259695.1 Promineifilaceae bacterium (SeqCode)
GGCATGTGCTGGTCGATGGCCGGATTCAGGTCAATGACAAAGGCTATTTCAATGTTGTGGCTGACAGGGTGCAGTTTGGTCCGGAACCGGCGCCCGCCGACAAAGCAGAAGATACTAAATAACCAGACAGATTGCCACCAGGAGTCCTAACAGGCTCCTGGTTGGCGGTCCCACCCACCCCGAGGGCGCTTTTTCGTTTTGTGCTGGCTGCGGCCAGCAATATAAGAGGGAAGACGAGATTATCCAGTCGTATATTCAGAATATCAGTTGAGAGTGTACAAAGTCATGTATAAACACGTGATTCTGCAAGTAAGAAAAAACCACCGTTTTTCTTAACTTATCCACGCCTCAAACAAGCTGATCAGTCAGCCTCAAGCGTCTCCAGTATAGATGCAAGCACTTCTTCCCGAGTGAGTATTTCGCCGCGATGCCGGGCGTTCTTGTAAGTCTTTTCATCGAGGTTCTCAAGCAGATCAGCCATCCACTTATCGTTTTGGGCCTGATCCACGGGAGCGACCGGAATAATGGCAACTTCGCGCAATGCCGACACAGCTCCTAGAAGCTCGGCTGCCTCTTCCCAAAGCTGCCGGGCCATTTGCAGTTCGGCCGTGGCTTCCAGCATATCAATTACAGCTTCATCCTCGTGATATTCCTTAAGTATAGCCATGCTTTCCAGGATCGATACACGTGCTGTATCCAGATCACCCTGACGGGTGGCAATCTGCGCCTTAAGGGTCGGTCCCCAGGCTGAAAAATGAGAAGGGCCAAATTCCTGCAAGACCTCCGTTGAATCATCGACAATCTCTTGTGCTCTTTGATAGTTGCCACTCCACATCTCAATCGTGGCCAGGTTAATCCCACAGAAGGCTTTAAGTCCTTTGGAGTTGGTCACCGCGGCCAGTGCGATCGCTTCTCGGGTGAATTCTTCGGCTTTCTCTTGTTCACCTAGATCGGAATACAAGGAACCCAGGTTAAACAAAATTCTTCCTTCCTGGAGTTGATCTTCCCGCTCCCGCGCCAGTAGGAGCGCTTCTTCATACAAGGCTTGTGTCCGTTCATAACGCCCGGTACCCATGCTAAAGCCCGCCATCTCAATGAGGGTTTCCTGCAACTTCTCCTGTTCACCAAGTGCTCGTAGTATGTCCAGGCCCTGCTCCAAATAGACTTCAGCTGCCTGGGTCCGGCCGGGAATCCTCGCGTTGATATAACCCAACATGGATAGGGCCCTGGCTCTAAGCCTGAGATCTCCATGATTTACGATTTCAAGGGCATGCTCTAACCAACGTGCCCCTTCTACCCTCGCATCAAGCGGCAGATAGTCCCACATGGACCGTTGAGTGGCACCAATGCGCAGTATAGTTTGGACATCTCCTGCCTCTAGAGCCCGCCGCATCGCAGCTCTCAGGTTGCCGTATTCTTCATGTAATATGGCGCTGTATGTCCCCAATCCCAACCGCCGGTTAAGAGTGACCGGGTCTTCTTCGGCCATTTTCGCGTAATAAAGCGCATGACTTTCAATGATCTTTTCACCTTCACCGCTATCGCACAGCCGCTCCGCAGCATACTCGCGGATGGTCTCCAGCATTGAGAAACGCGTATCCCCTAATGCACCGATGTTCTGCTGAATCAAGCTCTTATCGCGCAGCGAAGCCAGGCCCTCCAGAACATCAAACTGCTCGTCGTCGCCGCATGCCTCCTCCGCGGCCTCGAGCGACCATCCGCCAACGAAGACAGATAGCCGGGCAAACAACTGTTTCTGCGCCGCATCTAATAGACCGTAACTCCAATCAATGGTATCGCGCACTGTCCGCTGGCGCGCTGGGGCATCGCGTGGCCCGTCCGTCAAAATCCTGAGTCGTTTATCTAGGCGTCTCAAAAGTGCATCTAGGGTCAGTATCCGGGTACGAGCGGCCGCCAGTTCAATGGCCAACGGAAGCCCATCGAGCTGTCGGCATATGGCGACCACGGCGAGAACAGTCTCTTCGTTCAATAAAAACTCGGGAGTGGCGGCACGTGCCCGCTGGCAAAACAAGGATACCGCTTCGTTCTGGGCCAGCACAGCGGCTGCTATACCGCTTTTCTCCGTTGGCAGTTCCAGCGGCGGCAGTGGATATTCATGTTCGCCATAGATGTGCAGTATCTCACGGCTAGTCACCAGGACCTTAAGGTTAAGTGCCTCCGTCAACAGGCCGGCTATCTGTGGCCCAGCCGCAACAATGTGCTCGAAATTGTCTAGGACAAGCAGCACCTGGCGATCACGTAAATAGTAGCCCAGCGCTTCTCTGGTTGGCGTGCGTGGGCTACTCTTAACTTTGAGCGCGGTCGCAATCGCCGGTATGACCTCTTGCGGGTCATCGGTAGTGGCCAGCTCTACAAAGGTGACGCCGTCTGCAAATTCGGTCAGCAAATCTTCGGCGACGGCCAGCGAAAGGCGCGTCTTGCCCGTTCCACCCGGGCCGGTCAGGGTCACCAAACGCACGTCATCACGCCGCAGTAAGGTAACGAGGGCAGTGCGATGATGCTTGCGCCCCAAGAAGGATGTCGTCAGCGCTGGCAAGTTGCTGAGAGGCGTGTCGGTACGCAGTGCGGGGAAATTTGCCGGCAGATCAGGTGCATCAAGCTGGTAGATATGCTCTCGAGAGGCTAAGCCCTTAAGCTGATATTCGCCTAGGTCGGTCACGTGGAAGTCATCAGTCAGCTGGTCGGCGACTAATGCTTGCGTAGTCGAAGATAGGACAATTTGGCCGCCGTGGGCAGCGGCGCAGATTCGTGCCGCGCGGTTTACAGTACGGCCAAAGTAGTCTTTGCCGCGCAGTTTTGCAGTGCCCGTGTGCAGACCCATACGCACACGCACTTCCTCGAGCTCCTGGTCCCAATCCGCAGTTTGCAGACGTCGCTGGCCATCAACGGCCGCTCTCAACCCTTGTTCGGGACTGGGGAAGACAGCGTAGAAACCGTCGCCGGTATTTTTCACGACCGTTCCACCCTGATCCTCAACCGCTGAATAGATCAACGAATCATGCAACGACAGGGCATGCTGCATTAACCTAGGATGCCGCTCCCAAAGTTGTGTACTCTCTTCAATATCAGTGAAAAGGAATGTTACCGTACCGCTGGGTAGTTCAAGCACAATGTGCACTCCGGACAATTGGTTCTTGAGCTGATCTGTTCTGGATCTTTCTTATATTATACTGGGTTGTTATGGTGCGAGGTATGGTAAGGTGGGCAAACGGAATTTCCAAGATCCCGGGTCAATGCGCGATTCCGCGAGTAAAGAAAAACCTCCACTTTTTGTTACTGTATTGAGAATGTTTTTGTGGACACCAAAAGCGGTAAGAAATTCCCGTAAAGAGAATCAGAGTAAAGCAGTTTGCGGGCGGGATGAGTTTGCTTTATACCTTTGTAACAGCTTTATTGAAGGCTCCAAACCGTAACTTTCTGCGCAAATACCCCCTCTGGTTCAAACTGGGCCAAACTTCATGACCGTTTCACCAGCGGAACATAAACGAGGTTCTTTACGACCTCCAGCGTCACATGATGCTCCATAAAAGGGCGGTCGGGGTCACTGCTTCTCATTAACAGTGTGGTCTTGAAAACGCCGGGCATCGCCCCCGGGAGAGAAGCATCGTAGTACAGTGTTACCTCCGCCTGTCCACCGGCTTCAACCCGACCCCCAAGCGGCGATACCACTAACCAATCCTTGTACTTTCCGCTAAATTCATCGAGAGACAGGGAAAAATCGGAGGCAACCATCCCCTCGTTCCAAGGGACCCCCACAGCCATGTCGTACAG
>JBJYWX010000466.1:0-6423 GCA_046259695.1 Promineifilaceae bacterium (SeqCode)
TGGCACCGTTCTCGGCCAGGCTATCGCGACGGTGATAGGTGTGCAGAATAGTATGGAGGTGTACAGCCGGCGCCTCAATGTCTACGACAACATCGGCAAAGGCACCACGAGTTTTGCCTTCGCTGATTACACGCCTGAGTTCGCGGGGACCATCGAGTGGACGGCAACCATTGCCGATGCCGATCCCGATCTAGATGAGGCCACGGCAACAACGGCCGTGAAGTAACAAGGATTTGCCAGGACGGCCGCGATGCGCGGCCGTTTTGGCGTACACTGTTTAGCGCCAGCAGGCGACAGCGGTTGCTGTCGCCTGTTGTACAAGTAGGCCTCCCTTTCATAACATCCGCTCAGGCAAGCCTTCGCTTGCCGCGACAGGTGACATTCGTCACTATCGCCGCGCGCCCGCTGCCATTAAAATAGAGAATTGTGGAGCCCCTGCGGCAGTTAGTTGCCGGCAGAGCTACGCGCCTTAAGAACCCACTATCTCACAAGGACCTGGAGCCATGCAGACCAATAGAGCTATTTTCTGGATTGTTTTACTGACAGTCGTTCTTTTCACATTGCCTTTTTCTGCCGGTGCAAGACCGGAAGCGCCAGCAGCGGCCACTGCCCCGGTAACAGTCATTACCGTAGACAGTGGCACCGATCCCGATAACAGCAAGAGCAAAACGTGCAGCAATGACACCCCATGTACCTTGCGACGAGCAATTGTTGAGGCGCGCCTGCTAGATGCGGCTTCGCGCCCCGTCTTAATTGAGTTCAATATTCCCGCCATGGTGCAGGAAGGATACGATAGCGCCCTTGAAGTCTGGGTAATTGAGATTCTGGGCGCGGCCGACGCGGCCGTATTTCGCGATCTCGCAGGCGGACAGATTACCATCGATGGCAGCACTCAACCGGGCGGTCGGGAGGATGGACCAAAGATCATCTTACTCGGACCGGCTACTGGCAATAAAGATGGCCTCATCGTGGGCACCAATAACGCTGGCAGTCATGATGGCAATGTCGTGAGCGGCTTGGGCTTTCAGAACTTCAAGAACCACCTGATCGTCAATTCCAACGAGAATGAAATCAGCCAGAACTGGTTCGGCCTCACCAGCGACGGCAGCGAACCTTTCTTGCGCAATGGAGACGCGCAGGATGGCAGCGGCAGCAGCGGAGTGGCGCTCAGTGCCGGGGCTAGTGCCAATCTCATTACAGAAAATGTATTTCTGGGCCTGGATGGCGTGGCTGCGGCTATACGCGGCGATCAGAATACATTCAGCGACAATCTTGTTGGCACCAATGCCGCAGGTAATGCGCCGGAGAAGGAAACTGATCCCACACTCTGGTGCAGTAAAGTTGATTGGCTCGGCGGCGGCGGCATCAGCATGGAAGGCGATGACCATGTAATCGAAGGCAACCGCTTCGCCGCGCTGCGCCAGGACGTATTCGCCTCGTCCACTCAGCCCGACGCTGTACGCATCACAGGCACGGGGCACACTATCAAGGACAATATCATCGGAGTCAGTGCAGATAGTACGGCCGTCGGGGTCTGTGGGCGGGGTCTGTTTATGGCCGATAGCCCACAAGGCGTGCTCTTACAAGACAATGTGATAGTCAATCCCGGCCTGTCCGCTATCTCACTCAATGGTCCTCTATATGATGCCAACGAGCTGCGCGGCAACACCATCAGCCAGGAGAAGCCCTGGTCAGAGGTCGAGGGTAATCCGCAGCCGGAAGATGCCATCCAGCTTGGCCCGCTGCTGCCCGACGCTTTGCAGGCATTTGCCCCTGCTCAAGTGACTTCAATTGAGGACACTATGGTCAGTGGCACAAGCGGCGCTGCCAGCCCCTGCCCGAACTGCACGATCGAGGTCTTCCTGGACGACGGCGATGCAATAGCAGAGGCGCTGCAATCCTTGGCCGTTGTCAATGCGGATTCAAATGGCGATTGGCAGACAGTGCTGCCACGGCCGCTGGCAGAAGACGAGGGCCTGCGTACGACAAGCACCAGCAGCCAGTTCAATACCATCTCAGGCCTCAGCGCCAGTACGACAACGGGTCTGTCCGGGCTGTATGTGCGGGCTGAAGAGATTCCGCTGGCTTTCCTGCCCCTCGTTATGGGTGAGTAAGTTAAAACCATTGGCAAGACGGGCAATCAATTATTCGATCGCACAGCAACGCCTTGGCCCACGTGGTAGCAGCGCGTTGGAGCGGCTTCCCAAGCTTATTACCCGGTTCGCGAGTTTCTGCGCGGGTTCAATAAATGCGTGGCCTAGAGCCGAGACAGCTGCGCGACTGGCACGCCAATTTCAAAGCTAAAGCTGCGTGCAGCGTTGCCGAGAACCATGTCGTGTAATATGCATCTTGGAAACTTGCTGTGCTAGGCTCCAGGAAGAATCACTCTACATTGCGGGAAGCTGCCGAAAAGTATACCTAGATACCGAGGTATTTCTGCCGCAGTTCAGCATTCTCCAAGAAATCGCTCGCTTCAGATGAGTAGACCGTTCGCCCACCCAGAATGATGTAGATACGCTCCGCAAGCGCTTCTGCCACGTGGATGTTTTGCTCAACCAGCAGAATGGCGATGTCCGTGGTTAATAGTTCCTGGCAGATCTCGACGACACGATCAATTGCCACGGGAGATAACCCTTCAGACGGTTCGTCCAGCAGGAGGATACGGGGATTGGTAACCAAAGCCCTGCCGATCGCCAGCATTTGCTGTTCACCACCGCTCAGTTTGGTACCGCTCAGTTTTCTGCGATCGGCCAGTTCGGGAAATAAGTTAAACACTCGTTCAGGGGTCCACGGGTCAGGCGAATCAGTACTGCGAAACGGCAGTGTCAAGTGCTCTTCCACAGATAGGGAAGGAAACAGCCGCCTTCCTTGTGGTACATAGCCAATGCCGGTATTAGCAATCTTGTATGGCACCATTCCTACGAGGTCCTGACCTTGCCACATAATGGTTCCACTGCGCGGGGGCGTCAATCCCATAATGGAACGCATCAGGGTGGTCTTGCCCATTCCGTTTCGGCCGAGCAGCGAGACGCATTCGCTGCCCACCTCGAGCGTACAGCCCTGCAAAATATGGCTGTCACCTATATAGGTCTGTAGGTCATCAATGTATAGGCCGTTCTTACCGTTCGCAGATTCTTGTTCAGACATGGGTGCTGCCCAAATAGACGTCCTGTACTTCCTGATTATTACGAATTTCCTCGGGCGTCCCTTCGGCTAAAACAGCGCCGCGATTTAGAACAGTGATCTGATCCGCGATATCCAGCACAACTTCCATATCGTGCTCGATTAGTATCAATGTTACTTCGTGCGGCAGTTTCCGAATGAGATCGGTCAGGATTAGACGTTCTGAGGGGGACAATCCTGCAGCGGGCTCATCCAGCATGATCAAGCGTGGGCGCATCGCCACAGCCATGCCCACTTCAAGCTGGCGCTGGAGACCATGCGAGATTTCAGCAACTTTCTCATTGAGGTGGTTTTCCAGCCCTACCTGTTCAGCCACTTCATGTGCCCAGTTTCTTTCTTCCTGATAGGAGCGCCAGGGCTTAACAAACTGGAGATCGAGTCTTTTACTTCTTTTGCCGGCGAGGTATAGATTTTCTTCGACTGATAAGTCCAGCAGCAGCTGAGAAATCTGGTAGGTCCGGCCCAGTCCAAGTCGGGATCGCTTCTGGATAGACTGCTTCGTGACGTCGATACCATACATCTCGATCGTCCCCTCGTCCGGTTTCATAACCCCCGTGATCAGGTTAAACAGCGTCGTCTTTCCAGCACCATTGGGCCCGATCAGGGCACGCCGTTCTCCAGTGGGTACCGCAAGGTCCGCCGAGCGAACCGCATGAACGCCACCAAAGCTCTTCGATAATCCTTTCACCACTAGGGCGTGCATCTGATCGGGCATGATATACTGGTTTCCGTCTAAAGATTCTCCAGGCGTTTACTCGCCCATTGGGACGAAGTCGTAACCACCACCTTCCAACATTTCCGGCGGCAGATCAGAACAAATCCCGGTGGGATAGGCATTTCCATCAGGGGGCTGTGCCATGTAAACTGCAGGATCATAGGGTCCGAATTGGCTTACATCTTTGACAACGTAAATGCCCCGATTATAGAGTGCATCCTCATCGTCAAGGCTGACCTCACGAATGTAGACATTGCCAATGGCTGCGTGCCATTCGGGATCCATAGTCACCGGACCACGCGGATCACCACTCATATCGACGTTCAGCATGGCTTGCACAAGCGCCTCTTTGTCCGACACGTCCCCACCAAGCGATTCAATTGCTTGCAGGATCATCTTCATCGAAGAATAGGCAAATGCCGATGCGCCCGATGGATCGTAACCGTACGCCTCATTGAACCTCGTGCTGAAATCGATCCATTCGGGGTTGGAGAGGTCGTCTGTTGTGTGATGAGCAGATAGCGAGCCTACAATATCCTTGGGAAGTGCATCCAGGTCGGGCTTCTCAAATGTATTGGACTGACCCAACAGCGGAATTTTGTCCACCATGCCCAATTCCACAAACTGCTTAACAAAGTTGACCGCATCACCGCCGGCGCCATTGTAGTAGACTGCGTCAAACCCTTCATCGAGCGGGATAGAGGCAATCATGGAGGAGAAATCGGAAGTAGAACCCGGTGGGAACCAGACGCTTCTTACCTCTTCCCCGCCACCGCGGCAGAAGCCTCGGATTAGGCCGCCGCTTTCATTCCAGGGGAACGAGTAATCTTCACCTATCTGATACAGTTTCTTGTATCCCAGCTCGGTCGCCAGGTAGTAACCAAATACATCCTGCGCCTGGGCGCCGGTCCAAGTTTGCCGTATAACACTTGGGAAGAACTCGCGCATCGTCATGTCTTCCGACGCCGAGTACATCGGCACAACTGGAATATCCTTATCTTTCATATAGTCGCCGACCGTCAGGCCCTCATCGCCCGAAACGAGGCCGGTCAAGACATCAACTTTGTCTTGTTCGACCAGCTTCTTTGCCTTAGTGACTGCCTGCTCGTTGTCTAGCTGATCATCTTCATAAATGACATTGATTTGCTTTCCGGCAACTTCGTAACCATATTCATCCAACGCCAGTTCGGCACCTTCTTTCTGCATCTTGCCAAATGAAGAGAAGACACCCGTGAAGGCGCTGATGAAGCCAATATCAATGGTATCGTCCGCCGCGGCCGCCTCAGCCGGCTGTTCCGCCGCGGCCTCGTTCGCCGGGGCTTCTTCTGCCGGAGCTTGCTCAGCAGGGGCTTCTTCTACCGGCGCTTCCACTGCAGGCGTCCCACAGGCGCTCAGCAGGAGCACGATAACGACTAGTAATGACAGGATTAACCATTTTCTGGGCATTTAAATCTCTCCTTATGCCAGTTCATTCTTCCTCAAAATAGTTCTCTCTTGTTCAGGTAACAGTATCGATAAGCACCTCCCTACTGGCCCTACGAACTCTCCTCTCCCTGAAGCATGTCTCCACCATTAAATTTGCTCAATATAGGTATTCTGTTTTGCTTGCGTAGGGAGTCCAAATAGCCAAGTATCCCGTTAGGCGCAAACAACACCGTGAACACGAAAATAATGCCAATCACCAGGTTATATCGTTCTGTAAACTGGCTGATGAGCACATCCAGCCATACGACCACTATTGCGCCAACCACCGGCCCCCAGAAGTAGCTGGCACCGCCCAGGATGACCATCAGTAAGATCCAGATCATGCGCGGAAGCTGCATGGTGGTAGGCGTGATCACACCCGTGTTATAGGTTGCTATTAGCCCGCCCATGCCAGCGTAGAGGGCTGCAATCAGGAAGGCGACTACTCGCAGCCAATAGGTAGGATAGCCGAGGGCATCCATACGCTCAGAATTCTCACGAATGCCATTGAGCGTCAGGCCAAATGGAGAATTGACTACACGGTGCAACACAAGCAAAGCCAGCACATAGGTCGCAAGGGCAGCCCAGTAGAAGTTAGCAGTCTGTTTAAAATCAATTCCAAATAGGACTGGCGGGCGAATACCGCGTATCCCTGCCCACCCATGCAGAAAAGTAGTGTTCTGCAAAGCGAAAGCAAACACGACCTGGCCAAAAGCCAGCGTAATCATTAAGAAAACAATTCCCGTGGCGCGATTGGCGATCAGACCGAATACGGCCGCAAAAAGCAGCACTACAACCATGGCCAGGATATCGGCCAAGGGAAATGGAATGCCACGTTCATACCCAATTAAACCCAACGCATATCCAGCGATGCCAAAGAAAGCCGCCTGCGCCAGGCTAATCTCACCGACCTGGCCAATCAGAAAGCCGGTTGATACGGCAAGAAAGCCGAAGTAGACGATGCGAATCAGGGTGGTTATAGTGTATTGATTCGCAAAAAAGGGTAGCAGGACCAAAAAAACAATCAGTAGCGCGACCAGTATACTTTTCCATGGCTTTGC
>JBJYWX010000467.1:0-3294 GCA_046259695.1 Promineifilaceae bacterium (SeqCode)
AAAGCGCTGGTACTCCTGATTGTTGAACGCAAAATGCTTGAGTGACGCGCCTACACCCTGGCTCTGCATACCCACAATCAGACTGGCAGCCAGTTCACCGGCCAGGTAGGGGTCTTCGGAGAAGTATTCGAAGTTACGGCCGCACAGCGGCGTGCGCTTCATATTGTTGCCTGGACCGAGTAGCACGCCCACATCCAGCGCATTGGCTTCTTCAGCCAGAGCCTGGCCCATTTCGTGCAGTAGCTCCGCGTCCCAGGTACAGGCCAGGCTTGAGGCCGTGGGGAAGCATGTCGCCGGATGGCTGAGCGAACCGATTTTGTCGGCCTCCATCGGGCGGCGCACGCCGTGTGGCCCATCGGAGACAATCAACTCGGGTACACCCAGGCGCGGGATGGCCGTGGTGGCCCAGGGGCCCTCCCCTGTACATAGAGCCGCCTTTTCTTCTAGCGTCATTTGTCGGATAATGGATTCAATGTCTACCATAGGGAACTCCTTTTCAAAATTTATGGGTTATGCGTTTGTCTTTTACTGTGGATTGTACTACACTGGAAACGGTTTGCGAACTACTGATCCGAACATATGAAACTAAACTATTTCCGCTCTCCTGAAGCGTACAGAGGTTTAGAAAGTTGTGTTTGGATCAGTAAGTGTCCTGCGGCGTGATCGACACCTGGGATTCCCACCCTCGGTGCTTTGACTGCCGCGAAATAAGCATACTATAGTTGTCTTGATAACCAAGTGTCATAAGACAGGTTTCCATCATTCTCTGCCGTGAATACGCCATTACTGACCACCAAACTCTATATTCCGCCGCCGCGACCGGGCCTCGTGGAGCGCCCACGCCTGATCGAGCGGCTGGACGAAGGGCTGCGCTTGGGTCGCAGGCTGACCCTCATTGTTGCTCCGGCCGGTTTTGGCAAGACGACGCTGCTCAGCAAGTGGGTCGCCGGGCTGGACCGTCCCGTGGCCTGGCTCTCATTCGACGAAAGCGACAGCGACCCGCGCCGCACCTCGGCCTACCTGGTGGCCGCACTGCGCACACTCCCTGGCGCGCAGAATCTACCGGTGCCCATCGGGGAATCTTTCCTGGCCACCGTTTCTGCTCAATTCGACGCCAGTAGCGGCGCTCTTCTGATCGGGGAGATACTGGGCAGTCTCATCAACGAGATGGCTGCCCTTCCGCCATTCGCATTGGTCTTGGATGACTACCATCTGGTCGATAATCCACACGCTCACGAGGGTGTGTCTTTTATACTGGACTATCTTCCGGCATCGGCCCATTTGATTATCGCCAGCCGGGCCGAGCCGCCGCTGCCCATCGCGCGGCTGCGCGCTCGCGGGCAGCTCACCGAACTGAATGTCGATGACCTGCGCTTCACGCCGGAAGAAGCCGCGACGTTTCTTGGGCGGATCGCGGGTCTCAGGCTTACCGCCGAAGATATTGCGCGCCTTGAAGCCCGCACCGAGGGCTGGATCGCCGGTCTGCAGATGGCGTCCCTTGCACTGCAAGGGCGACTAGCGTTGCAGGGACAACCAGCCTCGCAAAATTCATCGTCGGCGCAGGAGGTCGCATCTGCCTTTGTCAGTGCCTTTGCCGGGGATGATCGCTACATTATGGATTACTTGGTCGAAGAGGTGCTTCAGCGACAACCCGAAGCCGTGCGAGTGTTCCTGTTACAAACATCGATCCTGGAACGGCTGACGGCTTCGCTGTGTGATGCAGTGACAGCCCAGACGGGCAGTCAGGCGATGCTAGAGAAGCTGGAACACAACAACCTGTTCATCTTCCCACTGGACAACCGGCGACGCTGGTATCGATATCACCACCTGTTTGCCGAATTGCTGCGCCATCGCTTGCGCCAGCAAGTGTCGCCGGACGATCTGGCAGACCTGCATCGCCGGGCCGCTGAATGGTACGAGACCAACGATCTGGCTGCCGGAGCCATTGACCATGCGCTCAAAGCGCCAGACGTGGAGCGGGCTGTACGCCTCATCGAACAGAACGCCGTGGAAACGCTGCGGCGCAACGAGTTGGAGACGTTTCTCACGTGGGTGGAGCCTTTAGCCCCGGAAGTCCTACGATCCCGGCCGCTGCTGCTCATCGTCCGCGCCTGGGCGGCCATCGCCCAAGGACAATTCGATGAAGCCGAGGACTGGGCCCGCGCCGCCGAATCCGCACTGGCACAGGATGGGTGGCAGCGGGAGTATCTCGAAGCACAGGGCTTTACGCGCCAGTGGATGCAAGGCAACATAGACGCAATGCGTTCCACTGTGACGAGAGGCGCAGAGCGTATTGCGTTAGCGCAGCGTGCATTGGTGAACTTGCCCGCCACCGATGCGCTTTTGCGCTGTATTCTCTCGCTGAACCTGGGCGAGGCTTACGTTGGACTTGGCGAGGTAGAAGCGGCACGACAGGCTTTCCTCGATGCCATCGCCATCGGCCAGGAGGGCAGCAATATCATCGCCGTCCTGGCGGCGATGAGCGGCCTGGGCGCGCTGCACGCCCGGCTCGGTGACCTGCACAGCGCGGTAGAGGTGTGCAGGCAGGCTGTGGCATTGGGCATAGAGAAAGGCGAACCCGGTGGGCACCCCGTGCCGGCAACCGGCAACGCGCACCGGCTGCTGGCTCTGTGCTTCTACGAATGGAACGACCTGGATTCCGCACTGCACCACGCGACCCAGGCTGTCGAATGTTGCCGGCGTTGGGGACATTTCCTCAACCTCGTGGACGCCTATTTGACCCTCGCTCAGGTCCAGCAGATGCGCGGCGATGCTCCCGGTGTGTGCGAGACGATAGCAACGACGCAGCGGCTGCTCGAGAGCGCGACGGCCCGTGTCAGGCGCACGCCTATGCCGGTGCTGGAAGGAGACGTTGGCTGGGTGACCAAGCTGATGGAAGCAGCGCAGGCGCATCTGTCGCTGTTGGAAGGTGATACGGATGCCGCCGCGCAGTGGCTGACCCGGTGGCTACAGGAATACGACGTTTCTGAAACGTACCTCTTCCCGTATATGCTGCGTCCCCGGCTACTCATTGCGCAATCCAAATATGACGAAGCCTTACCTATGCTGGAACAGGCGCTTCAATACGCGCTGGCCCGCCACAGCATCGCCAACGCGATTCACATTTCTGTTCTGCAAGCGCGCGCCCTGTACGCCAGGGGCAGTGCGGTTCAGGCATTGGTTCCGCTGGAGCGCGCGCTGCACCTGGCCGAACCGGGTGGCTACATTCGCACTTTTGTGGACGAGGGGGAATCCATCGAGGTGCTGCTGCGCCGGATGTATACGTCCACAGCA
>JBJYWX010000468.1:0-3074 GCA_046259695.1 Promineifilaceae bacterium (SeqCode)
ACTAGGGGAGACTGGGCTACAATTTGCACCTACAGCTGGGCCGGACTCATACTATACCTCCTTGCTGTTTGAAACCCTCTGCGATTCCTTGACTCGCAGCGGGCGCTTCGATGAGGCAGAAGCCTATGCCAAGGAGGGTTATAAATTATGTATACAAAGGGGTGACCAAATGTGTGCCAATTATCTTCTGGATCAGATGTCTTTCCTGGCCATCATGCAAAACCAGCTGGCCGAAGCTCGCCGCTATGCCGAAAAGTGTCTAAATAGTTCACGCCAATTTAAAATGCTGGTATCGGAGCACCTTGCGATTGAGAAACTGATTATCATCGCCGTTACAGAAGGTAATTTTGATCTGGCAGAACAATTCGTTATGGATAGGCTTACACTGGCCAGGGAAGCGAATTTCCCATTCTATTTGGCTGGGTCCTTGCTTTACATGGGCTACATTAATATGGACCAGGGTCGCTACCCGGAAGCATTGCCTTATTTGCTTGAAGCAGCCGCTATCTTTCAGAAAACTGGTGACTATTATTTCACAGCCGGAATTATCCAGCGTCTGTCGCGATGGGTATGGCATGAAGAAAAGGATGGCATGAATGCAGCACGATGGTTTGCCTGCGCGCACATCCAGCGGTCAAATCAATTGAACACACCCATCACCGTCTCCAGCTGGGCCAGCTTCAAAGCTGATCTAGAAGCAAGCTTGGGTGAAGAATCGTTTGCCAAGGCATGGGCTGAGGGTCAGAAGTTGTCTGTCGATGAAGCAATGTTAGAGATCTCACTTGCATTAGCGGAAGAAGCCAACTGGTTTCGCTAAAGATGTTGGCAGAAGGAAGCTGCGGGTAGTTGTTTGTTGCCAGTAGTTCGCTGGGTTTATGTTAAGTAGTTCGAAATGAATCTCCTTTGGGGCATGCTCCAGAATAGACCGCTTGACGTCATTGTCAGGCGGTTTTTCGTTTGGTTTTGCTTGGAACTTGGAAGAAATTAAGGGATTATAGCGGTCTACTTTTGCTTAACTTCAATCCAGGCGCGAGAACTGCCTTCCGACCATTCATTGCTATCCGTGATTGCGCCGGCGATAGCCTCCTCTACAGCCAGTGCACTCCCCTCGGTATAGGCCGCAGCGAAGACGGCCTCACCTAAAGCGGACTGGGCAGCCTTCTCTATACGCGCGGATTCCGCCTTGTAAAGCGGTTCCACCATGGCCGCACCGCTGGCCTCGAACGCGGCCTGGGCAGCGGCCAGCAGCTGTATTGCGCGGCGCGGCTGCGGCTGGATGCCGGCCGCGGCTACCAGGCAGACCGCCATGTCCGGGCCGGACGCTTCCTTGGCCAGTGGTAGAGCCTCCAGCATGAGCGCGGCGGCCTGGGCGTAGTCACCCAGACGGCCGGCAGTGATGGCCAGATCGCTCATAGCCCGCGCGAAGTACACTTCGCTGCCCTGTTGGCGGTAATTCGCCAGCTGCTCCGCGAAGTAGGCGACAGCCTGTTGGAAGTTGCCTTGAAGCAGGGCGATGGCGCCCTGCGTCGCAAGGGATCTGTGCCGCAAGTCGTTGAGCGGGCGCAAGATGGTCTCGGATTCCTCAAGCTGGGTTCGCGCCTTGATGTAATCGCCCTCAAGGTAGTGCAGATACCCAAGGTCGCTCAGGGTAATGCCGGAGAGCCACCTGTGGTCTTTTTTTCTGGCGAACGCCAGGGCTTCGTTGTGGAATTCCTGCGCTTGTGCGTAATCACCTGACTCGACCGCCAACCCTGCCCGCAAAGTATTACCCAGCCACAGCTGCCAGGGCTCGCCCGTTTCATGCAAGATGGCCATGCCGTCCTCGAGCGCGTGAAGGGCCGCCGCTTTGTCATGAAGGAACTCGCCGAATGCTAAAAGCGCCCAGCCGGCGTAAACCCTGCCCACCTCGCCCAGCTCCAGGCCGATTTCTTTGCTCTCCTGCAATAAAGCGAAACCGGCTTCGTAATCGCGCATGTGACAAGCCAGGTTCCCTACCACGTGCAGCGCATATGCCCGCGCCGGCGTGCGCTGGGTACCTTCAGGGAGAGCGAGCAGACGCGCCAAGCGTTGCCTCGCTTCGCGCCAATCACCCATGGCGGTCCAGTAGCCAAACAAAGCGGCACCCAACCGCAGACCGGCTTGAGCCTGAGCGGACTCAGCAGCCCAGTCCATCGCTGCGCGGCAGTTATCCATGTCGCTTTGCAAACGTTTCACCCAGGCAGTTGGCTCGGGCCCGCTTATTCCAGTATCGAAATCCCCGGAAAAGGTAGCAAAGAAATTCAGGTGCCGCGTTTGCACGCGTTCAGTGTCGGCCAGTTTCTCAGCCCCATACTGTCGCATCAACTCATGCACCCGGTAGCGATTATCGTTCTGGTCGTATTGTAGAAAGGATTTCTTCACCAGGCGCCCTATTTGGCGCAGGTCGGCGCCGGCCACAGCCCGCGCTGCCTCCCGAGTAAATCCGCCTCGGAAAACCGAAAGTTTGGCAAGTACCTCCTGTTCTTCTTCAGTAAGACGTCGCCAGGAGTAATCGATAGCTGCACGCATGCTGCGATGGCGCTGCGCAAGGTCCTTCATATCCGCTTCTAGCAAATCTAGCCCCTGCTGCAGTTCTAATGCAATCTCGGACAAGGGCAGCATATCGGCCCAGGAAGCAGCCAGTTCCAATGCCAAGGGCATCCCGGCTACCAGGCGGCAGATGCGAGCCAAATAGATCAGGTCGTTACCGTCCCGAAGCGCAAAATCGGGTTGGATGCGATGAGCGGATTGGAGGAAGAGTTGCACGGCTGTATACGTTTCCGCGTCATCCGGTGTCTCCCATTCAGGGAATTGCAGGCCCCCGATTGGGTAAAGCTGCTCCAGGCGAACATTGAGCCGCTCACGAGAAGTGACCAACACTTTTAGCTCCGGAGCGGATGCCAACAGCTTGATCACCAATTCAACCCCATCCAACAAATGCTCAAAGTTGTCGAATAGCAGCAGCATTTTTTTGTGGCGCAAATAATCAACAAGCTGTTGATGGGACGATCGGCCGTCACCCCCTTGTAAAGTAAGGTTAAAAGCGTCAGCCACGG
>JBJYWX010000469.1:0-10911 GCA_046259695.1 Promineifilaceae bacterium (SeqCode)
TTGTTCGCCATGATTCGTGCAAATATGCGCGAGGCAGTCCTGGCGAGCAATACGCCATGGTACTGTGTATCTTGCTATTATTGCACCGTTCGCTGCCCCCAGGAGATACACATTACCGATATCATGTATACGCTGAAAAGTATGGCGGTCGCTGCCGGGCAATATAAAGAAACAGTCGGCGCAGACTTGTCGCGGACGTTTGTGGGCTACGTCGACAACTACGGCCGCAGTTACGAGCTAGGTTTGGCAACAAGGCTTTACCTGCGGCACAGCCCCCTGAATATCCTTAGCAAGGCCACAATGGGTCTGGGATTGTTGACGCGCGATCGCCTGGACTTCACACCGCAAAAAATCAACAATCTCGAACAGCTGCAATCTATCCTGAATCGCGCTGAGCAAATTGAGGAGGCGACAGCATGAACAAATACCTGTTTTATCCAGGATGCTCGATGCCGCGAAGCGCGCGCCCCTACTATGACTCCTTGATGGCGATCAAGGATGACATCCAGATCGATCTCGATGAGATTGATGACTGGAACTGCTGTGGGGCTACCGAGTATTGGTCGGTCCACCAGCTGAAAGCCCATGCACTGGTAGGCCGAAACCTCGCGCTGGCGCAGCAAAAAGCCAATGGGTCTAACACCTTAGTAGCTGGCTGCAGCGCCTGCTATCTGAATCTGGCCAAGACCGCCAACTACATGCGCGATGATCCGCAGCTCAATCGCCAGATCACCGAAGCTTTGGCAGCGGGCGGCCTTTCATATACTGCGGGCAGCCTGGAGATCCGCCATCTTTTGGACATTATCTATAACGATGTCGGATTAGAGACGATTCGCAGCCGGGTAGTTCGTCCGCTTACCGGCCTGCGCGTGGCTCCCTATTATGGCTGCATGATTGTGCGACCGGACCCCGATAATCGCTACGGCAACCCTGAATACCCAACGGCCCTGGATAAATTGATGGAAGTATTGGGTGCGACGGTCATTGATTTTCCGCAGAAGACGCACTGCTGCAGCGGGCATATGACGCAGATCAGCCCGGACGTCGCCTATGAGCTGCTACACCGGCTCATATCGGGCGCGGACCGCTATGAAGCAGATATGATGGTGACACTTTGCCCCATGTGCCAGCTGAATCTGGACGCCTACCAGGGCGATATGAACACATACTACAACACTGACTATTACATGCCTGTCCTCTATTTTACGCAGTTGATGGGCCTTGCATTTGGTCATGATGCAAAGGAACTGGGCATAGGCAGAGAGTTTGTAGATGCCCGTTTTGCCCTGGCGAAAATTGGGGTGGAAGTGCCGGCTGAAGATTCGCCGGCGCAGCCAAAGCCTCGTCGTCGCAAGAAGGAGCAGGGACTTCCCATGCCGCGGATGGGTGAGGAGGAACAGTAATGAGTGCGAAAGGGAATAAGAATGAAGAAGGCAAGGAACGGATAGGAGTTTATGTTTGCCACTGCGGTTCCAATATTGCGGGTGTCGTCGATGTCAAAGACGTAGCCGTCTGGGCCAAAGAGGAGATGGGAGACGAGGGCGTGGTTGTCGCGCGCGACTATAAGTTTATGTGCTCCAGCCTTGGCCAGGAACTGATCGAGAATGACATTAAGGAGCTGGGCCTGACGCGTGTGGTCGTGGCGGCCTGCTCGCCACATCTGCACGAACAGACATTCCGCACCGCCGCAGAAAGGGCCGGGCTGAACCCTTATCTCTCGGAATTGGTTTCGATCCGCGAGCAGGTCTCCTGGGTGCACACTGACAAGGTGAAGGCCACGGAGAAGGCTAAAGCGGTGGTCGCGGGCGGTATCGAGCGTGTGATTCAGAATGAGCCGCTTGAGCCGCTGCGCGTACCGATTCATCCTGCCACCCTGGTAGTGGGAGGTGGTATCGCCGGCATTCAAGCTGCGCTGGAAATTGCCGATGCAGGACACAAGGTTTACCTTGTGGAGCGGGAACCGTCAATAGGCGGGCATATGGCGCAGTTTGATAAGACGTTCCCAACGCTCGACTGCGCGGCGTGCATTTTGACGCCGCGAATGGTCAGCGTCGGGGAACATCCCAATATTGAGCTGTTGACCTGGTCGGAAGTTGAGCGAGTTGAGGGCTATGTCGGCAATTTCTCAGTTACGGTGCGCAAACGGCCGCGCTATGTTGACACCGAACTTTGCACCGGCTGTGGCATTTGCTGGGAGAAATGCCCCAAGAAAGTGATTGACGAGGTTTTCGAAGTAGGTATCGGATATCGCACGGCCGTCTATACGCCATTCCCGCAGGCAGTGCCTAAATACCCGGTGATAGACACGGAAACTTGCATTTACTTCCAGAACGGCAAGTGCAAGGCCTGCGAGAAACTCTGTCCTACCGGCGCCATCAAGTTTGATCAGGAAGAGGAAATCGTACTGCTGGAGGTAGGCAATATCATCATTGCTACCGGTTTCGATCTCTTTGACGCGCGACGCATTCCCGAATATGGCTACGGCCGGCTGGCCAATGTTTTCACCAGCGCCGAGTTCGAGCGCATGTGTAATGCAGCCGGGCCGACGGACGGTGAAGTCGTCATGCGCGACGGCGTCTCCAAGCCGGCGTCAGTGGGTATCGTTCACTGTGTCGGCAGCCGGGATCGCAACTATAACAATTACTGCTCGGTCATCTGCTGCATGTCTAGCCTGAAATTCGCGCACCTGGTGAAAGAAAGGACTGGCGCTGAGGTATACAACTTCTACATCGACATGCGTACCGCCTACAAGGATTACGATGAGTTCTACCAGCGCGTCATGGGTGAGGGCGTTCTATTTGTACGCGGCCGCGTGGCCGAAATCACGGATGCGACGCGCAGTCCTGGTGAGGAAGGAAAACTGGTGATTCAGGTGGAAGATACGCTGGCCGGACGACAGCGAAGGATCCCAGTTGATATGGCCATCCTGGCCGTAGGTCTTGAGCCGCGCGCGGATGCAAAAGAAGTAGCAAAGAAGTTCGGAATCTCCTGCAGCGCGGCAGGCTGGATCACGGAGAAGCATCCTAAGCTAGATCCCGTGGCGACGATGACCGAAGGTATTTTTATTGCCGGCGCGGTTCAGGGGCCCAAGGACATTCCAACCAGCGTGGCACAGGGCGCCGCCGCTGCCGCCAGGGTATTGAGCCGTATCTCGAGGGGCGAGATATACCTGGAACCGATAAGGGCCACGGTCAATGCCGAGATGTGCTCCGGCTGCCGGATCTGTAATAACTTGTGCCCATTCAACGCCATCATTTTCCACGAGGACCTGATGGTGAGTGAGATCAATCACGCATTATGCCAGGGATGCGGCACCTGTGTGGCTGCGTGCCCCGCCGGTGCGATTAGTGGGACCGGATTCTCTAATGAACAGGTACTTTCCCAGATCGAAGGCCTGCTGGAATTCAGCTTTGCGGAAGAACCCGTGCTGATGGAAATGACGCCGGCATGATCGCTGGGAAGGAGTAAACAAAATGAGTGAACAATTCGAACCAGTAATCATTGGGTTTACATGCAATTGGTGCAGTTACCGAGCGGCGGATATGGCTGGAACGGCGCGGATCAAATACCCACCCAATGTGCGGCTCATACGGCTCATGTGCTCGGGTCGCCTAGACCCCACATTTGTTCTGAAAGCACTTTCCGGCGGCGCGGATGGCGTGTTAATCACGGGTTGCCATCCCGGTGAATGTCACTACTTGGAGCAAAACTACAAGGCGCTTCGCCGCTACCTTTTGCTGCGGCGAACCCTGGCGCAGATGGGCATTGAGCCCGAGAGAGTAAAACTTGTGTGGGCCAGCGCTGCAGAGGGTGTCAGACTGGCCAGAGAGATAGGCGTCTTTGTGGACGAAGTGCGCGATCTCGGCCCTCTGCGCTGGCCGACAAGCCTGCCGGCCGTGCACGCCGAAGAGGCAAAGATGATGGAGGAGGTGGCAGCATGAGTGATAACGGCAAGCCGAAATTCGCGATGTATTGGGCGGCATCCTGCGGTGGTTGTGAGATTGCCGTGCTCAATATCAACGAGAAGATCCTGGATGTAGATGCCAACTTCGAGGTGGTATTCTGGCCGGTGGCAATGGATGCCAAGTACAAAGATGTTGAAGCCATGCCGGATAAGTCGATCACGCTGACTCTGTTCAATGGCGGTATTCGAAATGAAGAGAATGAACATCTGGCGCGCCTGCTGCGCCAGAAGTCGCAGATTCTGGTTGCTTTTGGTTCATGTGCGACCGAAGGCTGCATACCCGGCCTGGCCAACCTGTCCAGCACGGAGCAGATCTTCGCGGCGGCCTACGATAGTGTCTCAACAGTCAACCCAGACGGCGTGCGACCGGAATATGCGTATGATATTCCGGAGGGCGAACTTTACATACCCGCTTTCTACCCAGTGTTAAAGACGCTAGATCAGGTAGTTGATGTCGACTATTACATGCCCGGCTGCCCGCCGGAGTCGCATCAAATAGCGGCGGTCGTGGACCTGGTCATCAAGGCGCTACATGGGGAAGCTGAACTGCCACCTAAAGGAGCAACGATAGGAGCAGGCATGTCCACGGTGTGCGACGAGTGCGGGCGGAAGCGGCATGTGAAGAAAGTAAAGAAGTTCGTGCGCATTCATGAAGTGGAAGAAATAGACCCGGAGCTCTGCTTGCTTGAACAGGGCATATTATGTAATGGCCCGGCGACGCGCGAAGGTTGTGGCGCGCTGTGCCCCAGCGCAGGGGCTGCCTGTATTGGCTGTTATGGTCCGGCGCAGGGCGCACTCGATTATGGTGCACGCCTGATGACGGCTCTGGCGTCGGTAATCGACAGCAATGATCCGGAGGAAATCGATTCCATTTTGGACGGGATTGTTGATCCAGTTGGGTCGTTCTATCGTTTTAGCTTGCCGCACTCTCTGCTCCGGGCGGCCAAACCTGCCTGGACTAATGGAAGCAGATAGGGAATAGGGAGAAACTGTCATGACGCGAATAACCATTGATCCAATCACGCGCCTCGAAGGGCATGGCAAGATTGAAATCTTCCTTGATGAGGCGGGAGATGTACAGAACACCTATTTCCAGATTCCGGAGCTACGCGGCTTCGAGCGCTTCTGCGTGGGTCGCCCTGTCGAGGAAATGCCCCTGCTGACAAACCGCATTTGCGGTGTTTGCCCGGAGGCGCATCACATGGCGGCGGCCAAAGCGGGCGATGCCGTGTATGGCGTTGATCCGCCATCCGCGGCGAAGAAACTGCGCGAACTGTTGTATATGGGATTCTACTTCACAGACCATACAACGCATTTCTATGCCCTGGGCGGTCCGGATTTCGTCATGGGCCCCGACGCACCCGTTGCCGAACGCAACATCTTGGGCGTGATTCACAAGGTGGGGTTGGAAATTGGCGGTAAGGTTATCCAGGCCAGGAAATACGGCCATACCGTTGTTGAGATGCTAGGCGGCCGCAAGGTTCATCCGTGCACTTCAATTCCGGGAGGCGTGACCAAAGGTTTAAGTGAGGCTGAGCGCGTAGATATAGAGGAGATGGGCAGGTGGGCTGTTGAATTCGCCCAATTCAGCCTGCAGCTGTTTGCTGACATAGTCCTTGGCAACCAGCAGTATGTGGACTTGATCCTCGGTGATATTTACAGTGATCGTACGCATTACATCGGCCTCGTGGATGACAACAATCTGGTCAACTTCTATGACGGCAAAGTGAGTGTAGTTGATCCAGATGGCAAGCGTTTGGGCAAATACGCTCCCGAAGAATACACCGATTGGATCGCCGAACATGTCGAGCCGTGGACCTACCTCAAGTTCCCCTATTTGAAGCAGGTTGGTTGGAAGGGCTTTGTAGGCGGAAATGATTCTGGCGTCTATATGGCCACGCCGCTTTCTCGCTTGAACGCCGCGGACGGCATGGCGACTCCGCTGGCACAGGCGGAGTATGAGCGCTTTTACGAAACGCTTGGAGGAAAACCTGTGCACCAAAGGCTGGCCATTCATTGGGCGCGTCTGATTGAGCTTCTCTACGCTGCCGAACGCTGGATGGAACTGGCGACCGATCCCGAGATCACCTCCAAAGATATTCACACCGTGCCGACGAAGGTGCCCACCGAGGGGGTTGGCATTGTTGAAGCACCGCGCGGTACGCTGACGCACCATTACTGGACGGATGAGCGAGGCATCCTGACAAAAGTGAATCTGATAGTGGGCACAACGAACAATTATGCCCCGATCACCATGTCGATCAAGAAGGCGGCGTCCAGCCTCATCTCAGCAGGCACAGTGGTAACAGAAGGCATGCTGAACATGGTGGAGATGGCGTTCCGCGCCTATGACCCATGCTTTGGGTGCGCGACCCATTCGCTGCCAGGGCAAATGCCGCTGCAAGTCACAATACGAGACGCCGACGGTGGCGTGGTCGATGTTCTGCGACAGAACTGCTGAGCAGGTGAGCGCGGCAGCGCAGGCCAAAGGGCCAAAAATCCTAGTGGTTGGTCTGGGCAATCCGATTCTTGGCGACGATGGCATTGGCTGGCGAGTTGCTGAAGCGCTTCAGGAACGCTCGCTTTTGGGCAATAGCGATCGCCAAGATCTGGATATCGACTGCTATGCGTTGGGTGGCCTGAGCCTGATGGAACACCTTATCGGTTACGACGCAGCCGTCATTATCGACGCGATCCAGACGGACGGTGGTGTTCCGGGCAGCGTCTATGACCTCAGCCTCGATGATCTACCGCGGTTCAAGAGCGCACATCTAACGGCCGCGCATGATACGTCACTGCAGACGGCGCTCGAGGTAGGCAGTATGATGGGCGCGCAGCTGCCCCAGATTGTTGCCGTTATCGGTGTGGAAGCGAAAATGGTGTATGAATTTTCGGAGAAACTTTCGCCGGCAGTTGAAGCCTGTATCCCACAGGCTGTGAATCTGGCGCAGAAAAGAATTGAAAAGCTGCGGCGCGAAATGGCTGTGGCCGTATCGTCAACCGCCTAAGGAGGCGTTCATGGTATCCACCGAACTGTTGCGAAGATACCCGTTTTTTGCCCGCTTGAACGATGGCCAACTGCGCAAGATGGCGATGATTGGCGAAGAACGAACCTGTGCACCGGGTGAAGTCTTGTTTACCGGCGGTGCGGTCGCCGATCAGTTGTATTTGCTGCGAAAAGGTAGCGTCGAGCTGCATTACGTCGTGAAGGACGAGCGCGGCATGGAGAAAACACAGGACTATCTGGTCGGCATCATTAATCCGGGCGAAGTGTTTGGCATCTCGGCCGTCGTACAACCCTATCGCTACACATCTTCGGCCGTGGCCGGGGAGGCATGCGAAATCCTGGCGCTGGACGCCATGGCACTGCGCGCAATGTGCGACGAAGATATCGAGCTAAAAGCACTTTTCCAGGAGCGCATCGCCACAACGGCCTTTAAGCGGCTTCAGGACACGCGCGTGCAGCTCCTGGCTGCCTGATTTAGGTAGCGGGAGAGAAGAGCACGCTGGATGCGCCGGTGAGCGCGTCCCACACATCACCCATAGTATCCGCCAGCGCGACCGGCACGCCGAGGTCGTCAGCGACACTATGGGGCGTGTGATCGTCGAGCGAGATAACGTCTGGATGGTCAAAAACAACGCGCGGTAGGACCACAAGGTCGCCGTAGCCGACATGATGAAGATGGCTCAAGATATCTTCGGCCATCAACAATCCGGCGACCGTAATCGTTTCACCAAGGCGCTTGTTTGGCACGGCCACAACTTCGCTCGTTACGCCGGTGAGGTCGGAAAAAGCCGCCGCGACTTCGCGCAGCGTAGGGGCAAACAGCGTGGCGGTAGCCAACGTGATGGCGATTTCAGACTGGTTGGCAACCTTATTGGCAGCGCCGGGGCGCAGAAATTGCGCATAGTCACGTTCCAAATGCGTTAATCGCCAGGCCTGAATCTCTTTTTGCACACCTTCCCAATCGTCGAGAAAGTGCCTGACCATGCCCAGGCCATTTTCCATCAGGGCTTGATCGTCATAGGCTTCCATGGGCGGCACTTCCCGCCCGGTCACCAGGTACCACTCGTCCGTGGGATAGACGAAACGGACGCCAAATCGGTTCAGAAACTGCGGCTGCAAAGCCAGCACAAAGTCAAGAACTTGTTCTGCTTCTTGCCGCGTGTGCGGTCGCATGCCGTACTTGTGGTGCCTGGTGAGACCAACCGGGACCACGCTTACCGAGCGCACGCCTGGCCAGAGGGCCGCCAGGTCTGCAACGGAACGCCTCAGCCATTCACCGTCATTGAGGTTGGGCACGATGACCAGTTGCGTGTGCACCTCGATGCCGCGTTCAGTCAACCAGCGCAGCTGATCTAGAATGTTCTCAGCGTCTTTATTGCGTAGAAAGCGGCGGCGCATCTCTGTATCGGTGACATGCACGGAAACGTAGAGTGGCGAGAGACGCATCGTCTCTATTCGCCACCAATCATGTTCGTTCAGATTGGTCAAGGTAACGAAATGGCCGAACAAGAAGGAGTAGCGGTAGTCATCGTCCTTTATATAGAGCGTGCGACGAAACTTTGGCGCCATTTGCAGTACGAAACAGAATTCACATAAGTTATTGCAGCGCCTGATATCTGTATCAAAGGTGGGGTGGCTGAAGACTAAGCCAAGCGGCTGCTGGTAAGCGCGCTGCGCTTCGTACAAATACAGTTCTTCATCGCGGCGGATCAGCAGCTCCAGCTCTTCCTCCGCCCCATAGTATTGGACATCAATGACATCCTCGACCGGCTGATCGTTAATGGCCAGCAATTGGTCGCCGGGCATGAGCCCAATGTCTTCCGCGAGGCTTCCCGGCTCAATTGCCGTAATGAGGCCGCCGTGAAAAGTGTCGATCGTTGGTTCCTGGAAAAGCGCCATGATTATGCTGCCTTGAGCTGCGTCTGGGAACTGTCATCGCGTTCCGCCAAGAGCTGCAGTATTTCGGAAAGGACTTCTTCTTTTGACTTGCCCGTGCTGTCGATCATGATCGCGTCTTCCGCAGCGCGAAGAGGGGAGTAGCGCCGGCTGCTGTCAATTCGATCACGCCGGATAATGTCTGAGAGGATTTCTTCGTAGTCGGCGCTGTGGCCCTGTTCCTGGCGATCTTGCCAGCGACGCCTGGCCCTTTCTTGAGCGCTGGCAACCAGGTAAAGCTTAAGAAAAGCTTCCGGGACGACGACGGTGCCGATGTCTCGCCCGACCATTACCACGTTCCCTGAACTTCCGATCTCACGCTGACGACGGACCATTTCGTGGCGTACTCCGGGATAGCTCGAAACAGCCGAGACATGGGCATCAACTTCGGGCGAGCGTATGTCCCAGGTCACATCGTAGCCATCAAGGATTACCGTATAATGACGGCCGTCGTCTTCGCCGGCGGCAGGTCTGATCTGAAGCTGTAATCTTCGGGCGAGCTCCGTAACCGCTGACTCATCGGCCGGGTCTATGCCGTCTCGCAGAGCGGCCAACGTGGCGGCACGATACATGCTTCCCGTGTCCAGGAAAAGGTAACCCAGAACCTCGGCAAGGCAAAGCCCAATGGTTGATTTCCCGGAAGCTGCTGGCCCATCAATGGCGATCACTTTAGTTTTCTTCTGTGGTAACGTACCTTCCGACATAGAGATTCCGCGTAAATCTTTCAATGGCCGATGGTTTTCAGGTGCGCGATTTGCGCTTTTGCGCCTTCTGCATTACGGATTGCTGAAGCTCACGTACCTCGCTGTGGCTCAGATGGCGCCATTGGCCCGGCGCAAGATCTCCTAGTTCCAAGGAGCCAATTTGCACGCGCACAAGTTTGAGCACTGGATACCCAAAGGCGGCGGCAATGCGGCGAATCTGGCGTTTTCTACCTTCATGCAGCACGACACGCAACTTCGTGTTGTGATGGTCCTGGTCGAGTACCGTTATCTCTGCCGGCGCAGTTCTGCGGCCGTCCAGCTCGACGCCGCTTCGCCACCGGTCCAGCGCCTGCGCCGGTATGCTGCCTTCCAATATGACATTATACACTTTCTGATGCTCGAAGCTGGGATGGGTCAGGCGGTGCGCCATCTGCCCGTCATTGGTCATTAGAATAAGGCCCTCACTTTGTTTGTCCAGGCGCCCGACCGGGTAAATGTGGCCACCCGTGGGAATTAGATCCCGCACGGTAGTGCGATCTTGTTCTAGTTCATCTTCAAGTGAAGAAATGACGCCGCGCGGCTTATTGAGCATGATATAGATGGTTTGCTGGTTATTGACCAGGAGTGGGCGCCCGTCAACCTCAATATGATCTCTATCGGGATCGGCCTTCTGGCCAAGCACAGCGATGCGGCCGTTGACCGAAACACGCCCTTCAGCGATCAATTTCTCGTTGTCGCGTCGGGAACCAAAGCCGGCGCGTGCCATTAGCTTCTGTAGTCGCTCCGCACCTGGATGATTTGGCACAGGAAGTTATTCCTCTTCATCCAAAGCAGGTAGTTGTTCCAGCGCCGAAAGACCGAAGTGCTGCAAAAATTCAGGCGTTGTGCCATATAGAATGGGCCTTCCCGGCGTGTCCATCCGCCCCTGCTCTTCCACCAGGCTCTTGCTCAGCAGAGTACGCAAGGCGCCATCTGAATTCACGCCGCGAATGCTGTCGATGCTTGGACGAGTAATGGGCTGCATATAGGCGACGATAGCCAAGACCTCGAGCGCTGCTTGGCTAAGCCGGGACGTGACCTCAAGGCCGAGGAAACGCTCGACCGTCTCCGCAGATTCCGGGGCGGTCGTTAGCTGAACGTTCTGACCTATCCACTGCAGGCGCAGGCCGCGATCTTCGTATTCCTCTTCCAGATCGATTAGTAGAGAGCGAACGGCGGCCGGCGACATATCCAGAACGGTTCCCAGCCGCGCCGTTGAAACTGGGCCGCTGGCGACAAAGAGAATGCTCTCCAACATTGCG
>JBJYWX010000470.1:0-1578 GCA_046259695.1 Promineifilaceae bacterium (SeqCode)
CATCGACATGGCCGGGATCAATGGTCTGTGGATTCCATGCGCGGGTTCGCTGTCTCCCTGGAACACCCATCTCGGCAGTGAAGAGTATGAGCCGGATGCACGCGCCTACGAGGCCGACAACACCATGGATCCGTACATCCCGTTCACCGTGCGGTACTACAACAGTACCGAAACCATGAGCCCCTACACCTACGGCAATGTACCGGAAGTCACCGTAGCGGCTGACGGTAGCACTTCTGTCGTAAAGCACTACGCTATGGGCCGCATTGCACGCGAACTGGTTCAGATGATGCCCGACAAACGCACCGCCTACATGGGTGATGATGGTGCGTATACCGGTTTGTTCATGTACGTTGCCGACCAGGAAAAGGTGTTGGACGCAGGCACCCTGTATGCAGCCAAGTGGACCCAGACCAGTAACGCCGGCGCGGGTAGTGCAGACCTGAGCTGGATCAAGCTTGGCCACGCCAGCGACGCCGAAATCAAGGCAATGATTGATAGCGGCGTCCAGTTCAGCGATATCTTTACTGCTTCCAGCACGGATCCACTCGACCCCAGCTACAAAAAGGTCCGCACCAACAATGGTGTCGAATGGCTAAAGCTGAACTATGATATGGAGCAAGCAGCGGCCTTCCTTGAAACCCGCCGTTATGCTGCATACCTCGGAGCCACCACCGAGTTCAACAAGATGGAGGGCATTGCCCTTAACCAGCAGGACAAGAAGGCATACGTCGCCATTTCCTATCTCGAAAAAGGTATGGTTGACGGTTACTCCGCCACAGATCCGGTTGACGACATTCACCTGACCAAGATAAGTTCAGGCGCCGTCTACCAGATGGATCTGTCCTCCGCGCAGCTGGACACGGCCGGTGATACTATCAACAGCGATTACGTGGCCAGCACTATGGAAGGTCTGGTAGTTGGTGAAGACCAGCCGGCCGACGCTGTGGGCAATACCTCCAACGATGACAAGATGGCCAATCCGGATAATGTCAAATACTCCGAAGCCCTGCGCACGTTGTTCATCGGTGAGGATAGCGGTCGCCACGTGAACAACTACGTTTGGGCCTATAACATCGATACCGGCGTACTGTCACGCATTCTTTCCACGCCAGCTGGCGCAGAAGCAACCGGTCTTCAGGCCGTGGACAATCTGCACGGTTTCGCCTACGTGATGAGCAACTTCCAGCATCCGGGCGACTACATCAGTAGCATGAATGCCGTTCTGAGAGCCAATGTAGACCCGCTGATCAATAGCAAGTGGGATAACAAGAAGAAGGCCGCTGTCGGTTATATCAGCGGTGTTCCGATTGTTGCAAAGTAACAACCAGAAGCAAATAGCCCGCATCGCAAGATGCGGGCTATTTTTACCTGGGAAACGGTTATGTCCAGATCATACTCTACGTAAATATCACCAGCCTCGACATCGTAATGCGCCGGTGCCTGCCGCAGGCTAGCTGTTCGGAACCGGCCTGCTGGACTGATCGGGTCGCTACGCAAGAAAATATCATAATGAATTCTGAGACGGCCCATTAGAGCCATTTTTCACATGACAATGAATGTCGTGTTCTGCGGCAT
>JBJYWX010000471.1:0-1984 GCA_046259695.1 Promineifilaceae bacterium (SeqCode)
GTTCACGTTGGCGCTGTCCTCCCAGGTAGCATTCACCGCGTCGCTCTTGTTGAGAGCAACACTGACATCGTAGGTGGCTGAAGTTTGCTTCAATGTATTCAAGCGCGTCGTAAACTCGACCACAACGGTTGCCGTCTCCGCACTTGCCGTTGCCGGATTTGGAAGGTCCAGGCTGAGCCTGCGCAACTGAGCAGCGCCTGCAGCCGGAGCAATCAGGTTCCAGTGCCAGGGTGTTGCTTCATTTGGAGATTCGTCCCAATCCACGCTCCATCCTTCAAAGAAATAGACGTGAGGCCATTCGGTTAGCGACTCTTGGAAACTCGTGACCTTTGCGTATCCGCTGCCCGCCTCATTGGCCACGGTGGCGATCGGCATAGCCGCGCCATCAGCCCACAGCCAGAAGATGTTGTCGCTCACATACATATCTTCATAACGCGAGCCGTCAAAAGCCCAGCCGAAGAAACGTATGGCATCCGTCGCGCCAAAGCCTGGCTGGCCATCGTTATTCAAGAACTGGTAAGCGACCGGCATGCCGCGATGCATCATCTCAATAGTGGCCGGATCGACGCCGGCGAGGTTCATACCCGCTGCGGCCAGGGCGCTGCCGCTGATTTCTTGAATGCCGTCCTGCGTGACCGCTATCTTGAAGGTATCCTCACCAATGGGCAACGCCGGCGCATCGGCCATGGTGTCCTGGGCCGTGCTGCGCCAGCTCGCGGGCGGTTGGTTGAGCATATTGTCTCGCCAGAAGGCGTTCAACTGCACAGCGGATGGCTCAGCCTCACTTTCCATCGGCTCTGCCCCGCTAAAGGTGATCGCAACGGTCATTTCCTGGGCTTGCTGAAGCCTGTTCTGAAGTGGATTGTAGCGTACTGGAAAAAGATCCAACTTGACGACCCGGAAGCCGCCGGCCAAAAACTCTTCGCCCAGCAAGTAGTTATTGTCAGGGTAAAAAGCATTTGCTGCGTAGATGGTCGCATCCCGGACATAGGCGACTGCTTCCTCGTAGCCAGAACGCTGCTCGAGTGCGTCCGCCGGAAAGAGGTCAGTTCCCGCCTTGCGCAGCGCGTGTTCCGGCGCCGGACGTATCTCGCCCACCGCCACGGAGCTTACCGAACTAGAACTAACAGACAGTTCAAAGCTCGCGCCAGGCGGGAGGGCAATGTAGGTGGAATAATAGGGAAGCTGCGGCGCGCCGCTCGTGTTTGTGGTTGTCTCCAGGCCGGGCACCAGCACCATGCCGTTCGCCACCTGCGCGGAAGGTGTATGCAGTGTAAATGTGAAGGCCGAGCTATCGTTCTGTTGGATAGTTGTGGCCGCGCTGCCACGCTGATTCGCCGCTGCTTCACGCGCGTTAACTGGCATGGTCCCAGCGCTCAAGAGCAGGACGAAAAGCAGTAGGGCGTTTCTCACACGCGGTAGCAGACGATTACTTCTCATAAGGATCAACCTCTTATCTCGGGGCAAAGACGACTGAAGTAAAAATGGCAAAAGTGAGTGTAAGTCGTTCCCACCCCTGGTGACCGGTTACGTCACGCATCTCTTGCCTTATCCGCAGCCCGCTTGGGCCTGGCGACAGATCAGGCGATTCAACAAAATAGGCTGCTCGCGAACTTGGAACTAAGAAGCTACCGAATCGCGGACAAGTATACCGCGATCAGTTAGCTCATCAAGGAAGACGACCAGGTCCTCATGCGCCTGCTCCGGGCTCACGTTGAAGTTTGCGCCCAGAAAAGCTTCAATTGCGGCGACATCTTGATCGTCTATTAATAACTGCCACACGGCCGTGCCAACGCTGTTCAGCACCCGTACTTCCCCCTCGCGAGGAGAAACAACAACCGCATTATCATCCAGCAGCCGCCAAACTATATCAGGCGCAACTCGGGGCAGCGCAGCTTCTTCGCTCATCTTTGGGCCTCCTTGAGTCCGAACACGATCATCACCACACCAATCGCGAAACAAAACAAGATCAACGCTGTCATCA
>JBJYWX010000472.1:0-5001 GCA_046259695.1 Promineifilaceae bacterium (SeqCode)
TCAAGGCAGGGATAGTGCGACTCTCCGCGTGGTTGGCCTCCTCTAGCTCCAAAAGGTGAAGCAGCTGGGGCTTGCGGGCCGCTATCTGTTCGCGCAAATCGGGCGTCAGCACACCTTTCGGCCCGGAGACGGCGAGTTGGCCATTTTCGATCTTTGCCCTAACCCCAAGGCTACGCAAGTGTGCTAACAGCTGGTTGGCCGCATCAGATGAAGAATTCATCTTGTTCCTCTTCAGCAACAAATTCTGCCGGGTAAGTTACCGAGTCAATGGCATCTGCCAGACCGGCAATGGTGGGATGCTCAAATAGCGTATGCAGCGGCAGCCGCAGTTCCAGTAACTTTTCCAGGCGCGCAACTACCTGGGTGGCAAGAAGGGAATGCCCTCCCAGTTCAAAGAAGTTGTCATGCACGCCGACTTGGCGCAGATTGAGCACGTCGCGCCAGATGGCGGCAATTGCCTCTTCCTCGGGTGAACGAGGTGCCATATATGGCTTATCAGGCAACAAGGCGTTGGCGTCAGGCTCTGGCAGGGCGGCACGGTCGATCTTGCCGTGGGCCGTCAGCGGAATCTCTGCAACAAAAATGAAATACGCTGGAACCATGTAGCCGGGGAGCTCAGTGCTGCACCATGAGCGCAGATCATCTGTGTCTGTGCTCTCGTGTTCCTCTCTTCTAACCAAATAAGCTACTAGCTGCTTGTCTCCAGCTTGCATTTCACGCGCTACTACCACCGCTTCGCGGAGGTTTGGATGCCGCATGAGTATCGCTTCTATCTCGCCCGGTTCAACACGAAAGCCACGAATCTTCACCTGATGGTCAACGCGACCCAAGAATTCGATGTTACCGTCAGGTAGATAGCGCGCCAGGTCGCCGGTTCGGTAAAGACGATCGTGCATATCGCGGCCGAACGGATTGGGTATGAACGCCGCAGCGGTCAGCTCGGGTCGATTCAAGTAGCCAAGGGCCAGCCCGTCGCCGCCGGTATAGAGTTCACCCGGTACGCCAACCGGCACAGGCTGCAAATTGGCGTCTAAAACGTATACCGACGTATTGTTGATCGGCCGGCCGATAGATAAAGGTTCCTGCACCTCTCCCGCCTCTGAAATCGTAAAACTGGTGGTGATGGCCGAGTTCTCCGTCGGGCCATAGCCATTGGTGAAGCGGCAAACCCCACCAGCTTGCAGCAAACGGTGGACGTGCTGGGGTGAGACCACATCTCCACCGGCAATTACATGGGGTACGCGGGACAATGCTTCCAGTTCATGGTCTACCAGCTGGTGGAATAAGCCTGTCGCAAGCATGACGGTGGTTATTGCGTGTGCTAGCAAGTAGTCTGCTAATTCCCGCAGGCTAGCCGGGCCGGGCGGGTAGATGAATAGTTGACCGCCATTCAATAAGGGTGCCCAAATCTCCAGTGTTGAAAAATCAAAACCGATTGGCGAAAAATGGAATACACGCTGCTCCGAACTTAGGTCAATGAAGTTAGTATGCTTGACGAGACGTACTACGCCACGATGCGGCACCATGACTCCCTTAGGCCGCCCCGTGGAGCCGGAAGTAAACATAACGTATGCCAGCTGACCGGCTGAACAGTCGCCAGAACGCGCGGGGTTTTCCATGCTTTGCATGTCCAGGGCTTCAATTTCTTCCCTTCCATCTAGGTAGAAAGTGAGGCGGTCGGCGGAGATTGGAAGCGATAGTCTGCGCTGTGTGACAACATGCTGGCAGCTCGCTTCCTCAAGCATCAACGTGATGCGCTCGCGTGGATAGGCGGTATCAAGCGGCAGGTATGCGGCGCTTGCCTTGAGTATGGCCAGCATGGCCACGATTAAATCCAGGGAGCGTTCTAGCGCCAGGCCAACTATCGTGCCCTCTTGGATGCCCTGGCTGATCAGGTAATGGGCAAGTTGGTTAGCTCTTTGGTTCAGTTCGGCATAGGTCAACGTCTGACCTTCAAAGTATACGGCCGTCGCCTGTGGCGTGCTTTTTGCCTGGGCTTCGAAGAGAGCATGGATGGTGCTGTCGCGCGGGTAAGGCACGGCCGTGTCATTCCATTCAACCAGAAGCTGGTCTCGTTCCCTTGCCGTCAACAGTGGTAGATCTGCAATCGCAGCATCTGGATCAGCAACGATGCCCTGCAGCAAGCATTGGTAATGGCCGATCAAACGCTGGATGGTGGCGGCCTCAAATAGGTCAGTAGCATACCGCCAATGTCCGGCGATCTCGCCGGCCAGATTGACAAATGTGCATTCCAGATCGAGTTTAGCGTGCAGATTAGACACTTCTAAAGCCTCGGCCACTAGATGCGGGAAGACGGGATCTGCACCATGCCAATCAAAAAGCTGAAAGGTCGTATTTATTAACGGGTTGCGGTCTAGATGGCGTCCAGGTTCGAGGATTTCAACCAACTTCTGAAAGGGAACGCTCTGGTTGTCTATAGCCTTAAGGACCGATCCTCGTACGTTGCCTAGGAGGGCGCGAAAAGTAAGATTTCTATCTATTCGCACGCGAATCAAGAGTGTGTTAACAAAGAAACCGATCAGCGATTCAAGTTCAGCTCGAATCCGGCCCGCCGCTGGTGTGCCGATAACGATATCATGCTGCGAAGATAGGCGAGACAGCATCACGGCATAGGCGGCGAGCAGTACTGTGTACAACGTGGTAGATTCCTCCAGCGCAAGGAGCCGTAGCTGTTCCACGACTGACCGTTCAAGAGTGAAGCGTTCGCCTGCTCCCCGAAAGCTGAATAAATCTGGTCGCTTTCGATCGGCTGGGAGCTGCAAGGAAGATAAATTGCCGAGTTCCTCACGCCAGTAGGCGAGCTGGCTCTCAAGATGTTCCCCTGACAGCCGCTCGCGCTGCCAGACGGCATAATCGGCGTATTGAACTGGAAGACTGGGCAGCTTTGCCGGCTGCCCGGATAGTTCAGCCTGATAGTGTTCTGCCAGCTCTTTCCAGAAAAGGCTTGATGACCATCTATCTGAGGCAATATGATGTCGCACAACCAGCAATATATGGTCAAGAGAACCCAATCGGTACAAGTAGCCGCGCAGCATCAGGTCGCTGCTCAAATCAAACGGTTTTTCAATAACTTCGGTAAAACGCAATTTGGCCGCGGCAACGCTTTCGTCTGGGGGGACTCCTGTCATATCCATGATAGGCAGTTGCACCCTAGGAGATCCTCCAATGACCTGTATTGGCCCATCTTCCCGGCTCTGGTAGGTCGTACGTAAAATTTCGTGACGCTGGACAACATGGCTAAGGGCAGCCTGTAGGGCTGGGACATCAAGCTCACCCTTAAAGTGATAAGCGCTGGCTTCGTTGTAAGCGGTCAGGTTTGGATAAAGTTGGGCTAGAAACCATAGCCGCTCCTGCGTATATGACAATGGTGCAGCTTCCAATGAAGGGCGTCTGGGAATACCGCTTCCTGCCTCGGTCGAAGCTGCGATGGCCTGCAGGCGCCGCTCCAGCAGCGAACGCTTTTCTGGGGGGAGGTTGGCTATACGCTGTCTTAAGTCAGTCATATCTGCGGGAATGCCATAAGGCCCTTAATCAAAGTCTATGTCTAATTCACCAGACTCTTGACCATCGGCATCTTCTAGATCAAACAAGAGCTGCTGCAAGGTGGCCTGATCGAGCTTCTCGGCTTGCCGCTGGGTAATGACCAGAGCCATATGAGCCACTGTAGGTGATTCAAATAGCTCACTAACAGGGATATCTACCTGAAACTCATGCAAGACCTGGCTGACAATACGCCCAGCCAATAGAGAGTGGCCACCGAGTTCTAAGAAGCTGTCGTAAATGCCCACTTCTTCGAGCCCCAAAACGGATGTCCAAATGGCAGCTACCCGCATTTCCACGGGAGTGCGCGGAGCGAAATAGGGCGTGTCCAATGTCGGTCGGTCCGTATTAGGTGGCGGCAAGGCAGCTCGATCGACTTTACCGTTAGGCAGCGTCGGTAGGCGGTCCACGATTATAAGGCGGCTTGGAATCATATCGTCCGGCAAGAAAAGCCGTAGCTGGGCGCGCAAACTACCGATGTCAACGCCCGTGGAATCCTTCATCTGTACATAGGCAATCAGCATCTGGTCTTGGAAGGAATCAGGGCGAACTATGACCACGGAGCGCTGCACCACTGGCAGTTGCTCCAACCTGGATTCAATCTCGTCCAGTTCGACGCGGTGGCCCCGGATCTTTACCATATGATCGCCGCGACCCGCCAGCTCGAGGCAGCCGTCAGCGTGAAATCGGCCCATATCACCTAACTTGACAATTCTATAACGACTGTCATCCGGATCGACTTGAAATCGCTGCGCACTCATTTCGGGTCGGCGCCAGTAACGGTGGGGCAGAAACCGCCCTCGCGCTACTATCTCCCCAATCTCGCCTACTTCCACCTGGGCGCCGGTCTCATCTATTATAGACAGTTCCACTCCGGGAGGCGGATAACCAACCGGCACAATTGCGCCGTCTCTTGCGCCATCATGCCTATCATCACGATGCAATTGCAATAGAGCGATGGGGCCTGTCTCGGTTGAAGATAAACGGTGGACAACGATAGCTTGCGGTGGTAAATGCCGCCAAAGCCGGGCCACGTCCTTATGGAAAAGACGCTGAGAGGGTTGTACATAGAGCAGGTCGGGGAAGAACGCGTCGTCAGCCAGAAAATCTAGTAGCGCGCTCAGGATAGAGGAGTGCAGGTGAAGATGGCTCACTTCCTGCTCCACCAGCCACCTAGCCAGCCTAAGCGGATCAGTTCGCCTCGCATCAAGCATACTTATGGTTGCTCCGCTAAGCAGCGTCGGATAGATATCGCCCGTCGAGGCGCCATAGGTGCATGCATAGAGCAAGGCTACGACACTGCCCGCGCGTAAAGGCGTATACAATTGGGCAATTAACGATTTATGCAGGAAATTGCCGTGCGTACGTTCGATGCCTTTTGGTTCTCCTGTCGTGCCGGAGGTGTAGTAAACCCCCGCAAGGCGATCAGGTCCCAGCTCT
>JBJYWX010000473.1:0-3079 GCA_046259695.1 Promineifilaceae bacterium (SeqCode)
CGGCGCACATTGGTGACAGCCGGGCGCGCGTACGCGTTGCCGGCGGACGGCTGCCTTTGAATGATCCAACCTGGACAGCGGTGGACATCCTGGTGGATGAACCTGCCCTGCGCGCCGCGCAAGCACATGCGTTGAGCAGCATGCACAGAGAAGTCGCCGGCGTATTGGTCGGTGGGCGCCCCGAGAAGCAACCGGATGGCCGCTACGTGGTTCACGTGTTTGATACGATCGTCGCTCGCCATACCGTTATGCAAGGGGCCAGCGTGACCTACACGCCGGAAAGCTGGCGCTATCTGAATGATACGCTGGCGGAGCGATATCCGGATGAGACGGCCGTTATGGTGGGCTGGTACCATACCCATCCTGGCTTCGGGATTTTCCTTTCGGGGATGGATCTCTTCATACATCAGAACTTCTTTACCCAGATTTGGCACGTCGCCTTCGTGCTTGATCCCCAGGCTCGCACCAGCGGGTTTTTTTGCTGGGACCGTCAAAAGACGCGCGTTGGTCGCTGTGATTTCGCTTGGCCGCCGTGGGCGGCTGGCTCCTGGTAGCCTCGCAAATCGGGGGCATTTTAGCGCACCTATTAGAAGCATAAGATCGGCCGTGCTGATCTTGACCTTTTCTTGGAAGCGATTTACGCTGTAACTGTTATGGAAGAGCAACAAAACCCGTCGCTGCGCATTACGGATGACGACATTGTTGAGGCCAACCGTCTCAGCCTGCATTGCCCTATTTGCGCCAGCGCAGTCGAGAAAAATATCGATGGCGCCGCGTTTATACCGGTTGTCTGCGCTAGCTGCGGTACGCTCTACCATAAAGCATGCTGGGAGCAAAGCGGCGGCAAGTGTGCGATCTTGGGCTGCGGGCATGATGCCTATCAAGTCTATGGCCAGGATCTGGGACCGGCGCTGAAGCTTAATTACGAAGATCTGGCGCGGCCATCATCGAACGGCCGCGATCCGGCGCGTACCAGCCGCCGCTTGAAGGAAGCCCAAAAGCGGGAGGTGGAAGCCATGAGGCGCCCCGGCCTTCTGCAGCGCTTCTTCCAATGGCTGCTCGACCAGATTCGGGTAGGCTGAGAAGATGAGCGCAACAACATCTGACCGCCACGCAGCCTAGGAGTCTGGCAACCATTCTCCTCGACGCAGCATGTCCCCACCGTCATACATCAGGCCGGTTTTGGTTAGAGAAGTGTCTCCATTTTTGGGGGACCGCTGTGCGCTGTGTAAAGAAGCTTTTGAAGTAGGAGATAACCTCGTTATCTGCCCGCAAGATGGCAGCCGCCACCACCTGGAATGTTGGGAGGCAAATGGCAATCGCTGTACTGCTTATGGCTGCAAGGGAGAGGGTGAAATCCTGCGTGACAGCGGACGCGCCCGCGCCCGCGAAAGCAGTGCACAACCAGCCGATTCCGGGCGCTTTGGCCGGTTGTCCAAGGTGCGAGCCATGCCCACCAGCAGTCTGGGGTGCGCGCAATCTTGCCTGATAATTGCTATCGCGTTGGCCATTGTGCTCATTGCCCTAGGCTGTTTTGGTCTATGGGCGGTTGCCGATTACATCATGATGGAACTGTTGGGTTGGGAGTACCGTGCGCCCTTCAGCGGTCTGATTACGCCTAGTGTTGTGAGCGCTTTTCTAACCATTCTGCCACTCGTTCGCTGGCTTTGAGTTTTCCTGCTAGACTTCTCGTCTGCGGCCGTTTCGAGAGGCGCCTGGTATTCCACACCTTGATGAGTAAATCACGGCCCCGGATAGATAAGACGGTTGGAGATATGACGACGAAGTACGACGCCCTACTAGAGAAAATCTACGAGATCAACGACATTGATAAAGCCAATGCTGTATTAAGCTGGGATCGCGAAACGAACATGCCAAAAGCGGGTATTCAGGCGCGCGTCCAGCAGATGACGACGTTGAGTCGCCTTTCGCATATGATGTTTACCTCGGACGAGATGGGGGCATTGATCGAACAGGCAGCAGAGGAGATCGAGGGCGCCGATTATGATAGCAATGAAGCCAGTTTGCTGCGTCTCTTGAAGCGAACATATGACAATGCGCGCAAGCTGCCGTCGACGTTTGTCACCCGCGTTAGTGAAGTTAGTGGGCATGCTCATACGGCCTGGGTGGAGGCTCGTGAGAGAGACGATTTTCAGGCTTTTGAGCCCTGGTTGGAGCAGGTGGTCGAGCTTGGCCAGGAAATGGCCGAACTCTACGGCTATGAAGATGAGAAGTACGACGCGCTGCTCGATAAGTACGAATTTGATATGAAAACGGATGAGGTGCGTGCGACATTTGCCTCCTTAAAGGAGGCTCTGGTGCCACTACGTGAGGCGATCGAGGAACGCGGCCGCGCTATCGATGACAGCCTTTTGCACCAGCCGTTCGATGTGGAGATGCAGAAGCAATTCGCGCACTTTATCGCGCCCAAAGTAGGCTATGATTTTTCTCGGGGTCACCTCGGCACTGTCGTGCATCCCTTTGCCACGAGCTTCAGCCGTGATGATGCCCGTATTACGACCCGCTGGTACCCCAATTTCCTCAGTCCATCTTTGTTCGGCACACTGCACGAATCCGGACATGCTGTTTATGAACAGGGCACCGATCCCGCGCTAGCACGGACACCTCTGGCTCGGGGTACCTCACTAGGCATACATGAATCGCAGTCACGCATGATGGAGAACATCGTGGGTAGAAGCCGCGGATTCTGGAGTGCTTTTTATTTGCCCCTGCAAAGTATGTTTCCGGACCAGCTTTCTAGCTTCGAGCTTGAAGATTTCTATCGTGCAATCAACAAGGTCCAGGCATCGACCATTCGGGTCGAAGCGGATGAATTGACCTATAACTTCCACATCATCTTGCGCTTTGAGTTGGAACAGGCGTTGATGAAAGGCGATCTGGCGGTTAAAGATGTGCCAGTGGCCTGGAACGACAAGATGAATGAGCTTTTAGGTATCACACCACCGAATGATGCGCAGGGCTGCCTGCAGGATGTGCACTGGACCCGGCCAATGTTCGGCTACTTTCCTACCTACAGTCTGGGCAACCTTTATTCCGCGCAGTTTTATGAAGCAGCCAG
>JBJYWX010000474.1:0-29286 GCA_046259695.1 Promineifilaceae bacterium (SeqCode)
TTGTCTTGGGTTTTGATTTTCCTATCTTCAAAGAAAAATTCGACAAACCAGAGGGCGCGGCGGCGGCAATCGGTGACGCATTTTCACAACTCACTGGCGTGCAGTGCAGCACGCGCAGCGAAGTCACCAGCCAATACGCGGTGTCTATCAGACAAGAAGAATTTCAGGCATTGGCCGAGGAATTAGGCGGTGTTGTGCGCACCGATGACAAGGAGTAATGTTATGGCGAAAAAACCTTACCGCGGCGGGAAAGCGAAGAAAAAAGCAAGTCCGGGCAACATGATGGCCCAGTTCCAGCAAATGCAGCAGGAGATGGCCGACGCCCAATCCGCGCTTGAAAACGAGGTTGTCTCCGTCACGGCTGGCGGTGGGGCAATCACGATCGATATCACCGGACACCAGCGCGTGCAGGCTATCTCTATCCTACCTGAACTGCTGGATCCGGAAGAAAAAGAGCTGCTGGAAGAGATGCTGGTGGCGGCCGTTAATTCAGCCATAGAACAATCACAGGCATTGTCTGCGGAGCGCATGGAAGGCATCACGGGCAACATGGGCCTCGATGACATGCTTGGCGGGTTAGGTCTCTAATACAACGTGGCCGGATCCGTCCTACCCCAGACCGTCGAACGGTTGATTAATGAATTCGCGCGCCTACCCGGCATCGGTCCTAAATCGGCATCGCGACTGACCTTCTACTTGCTTCGCGCCTCAGGTGACCAGGCGCTGGAGTTAGCCGAAGCGCTGCAAGACTTAAAAGAGCGCACGCGCTTCTGCTCGGTCTGCTTTAATATCACCGAGCAGGATCCCTGCCTGATATGCCAGGATGAAACGCGTAACGGCGAACTGCTGTGCGTGGTCGAGGAGCCATTGGACGTGCTGGCTATTGAACGGTCACGCGCCTACAACGGCCGCTATCACGTCCTGCATGGCGCGATATCGCCGGTTGAAGGTATCGGCCCCGAAGATCTGCGCGTCGAGGAACTACTCAAGCGCGTCCAGGATGAGAACTTCACGGAAGTGATTTTGGCCACGAATCCCACCCTCGAAGGGGAGTCCACAGCGCTCTACCTGCAGCGCCGGCTGGCCGGTTCTGGCCTGCGCCTGACGCGACTGGCACGCGGTCTACCGGTGGGCGGCGACCTGGAATACACCGACGAAATCACCCTTGGAAGGGCTCTGGAAGGTCGCGAAGAACTTACCTGAGGCGACGTCCGGCAGCCGCTAAGCGGCGCTGGCCGCAGTTGCTATTTACAAATCGTTGTGCTACGATTTTTTGTCTTATGGGGCGTCGCCAAGTGGTAAGGCAGCGGACTTTGAATCCGCCATTCGAAGGTTCGAATCCTTCCGCCCCAGCTTACGTCAGGACTGAGCGATTTGCGTCTCGGTCCTTTTTGTTTCAACTTCTCTCGAGGAAACGACATGTCATTAGCCGTAGTTATCCTGGCCGCCGGCCAGGGCACGCGTATGAACTCCAGGACCCAGAAGATCCTGCACGAAGTAGGCGGCAAGCCGATGGTCAAACACGTGTTTGAGGCGGCAGAAACCATCGCTGACCGGCCGCCGCTGCTTATTGTTGGGCCCGGCGAATTTGGCGTTGCCGCACTGTTCGGCGAAGAGGCCGCTTACATTACCCAACCCGAGCAGCTGGGCACCGGTCACGCGACGCAGATGGCCAAAGAGGCGCTGCAGGGCAAGAGCGACCAGGTTCTGGTTACCTATGGCGATATGCCGCTGCTGCGCGGTGAGACAATGCGCCGCCTGGCGGAATCGCAGGCATCATCGGGCGCGGCCCTCGCCCTCCTTAGCGTTGAGGGACCGGCAAACAGCCCATTCGGACGCGTAGTCCGCGATGCCTCAGGCAATGTACAGGAGATCGTGGAAGTGGCGGAAGCAAGGCAGCGCCCGGATGGCGAAGAAATCCTGGCGATTACGGAGTTGAACGCCGGAGTATACTGCTTCGATGCCTCATGGCTGTGGCAAACAATCCCTGCTTTGCCTCTGCGGCAGGCGCGCAGCGGCCCTGAGTATTATCTGACCGACCTGGTGGAAATGGCGGTTAAACAGGGCAAGAGAGTGGCGGCCTTGACCGTCGAAGACGCCGATGAATGCCTAGGCGCCGGCACGCGCCAGGAAATGGCCCTGGTCGAAAAGGCTTTCCGCCGGCGCGCCAACGCGTATTGGCTGGCGCGCGGCGTGACCCTTGTTGACCCGGAAACAGTCTATATTGATCAGGACGTAAACATCGGACAGGATACAGTCATCTGGCCGAACACCTTCTTGCAGGGCGCCTCGGTCATAGGTGAAGCATGCATCCTCGGTCCCAATACAATAATCCGCGATGCTATCGTGGGCGATGGCTGTATAGTTGAGCAGGCAGTGGTCGAGCGGGCCAGCGTGGCCCCAGGCACGCGCCTCCGGCCGTTCACGTTGCTGAGCGAAGAATAGGCTGCGAATTGCCGCATGCGCGCTCCGCCGCCAGGCGAGGAGAAAACAGTATGGTCACAGCAGCGCAGAAAGAGAAGCTACTGTCCGAGGCGTGCGCGATACGCGCTAACGCCTATGCGCCCTACTCAAAATACCGGGTTGGTGCGGCTGTCTTGCTTAAAGACGGCCGAATTGTTACCGGGGTCAACGTGGAAAACGCTGCTTATGGCCTGGCCAACTGCGCCGAACGCACGGCCATTTTCACAGCCCTCACCCAGGGGTACAAAGAGATCCTGGCCATCGCCATCTGCACAGACAATGGCGGCACGCCATGCGGCGCCTGCCGCCAGGTCATGGTGGAGTTTGCAGGAGATATTCCTGTTCTGCTAAGCGACGCCAAGGGCAATGTCCAGGAGACGACGCTGCACACGCTGCTGCCCCAGCACTTCGGGCCGCAGCACCTCAGCTGACGGAATGGGAAACCGGCAGATATTGTCTTAGAATAAATCGTCTTCGAGCTGCTCATGCTCTTCGCGCAGCCTCAAATAACTCTCATAGCGCTCGCGCGCAATCTCGCCCGCCTCGACCGCGGCTCGTACGGCGCAGCCCGGTTCATGGCGGTGAGAACAGTCGCTAAAGCGACATTGTTCTACCAGCGGCGCAATCTCGCGGAAGTAAGCATCCAATTCGGCCGGCTCGACATCAAAGAGCGCCAGACCGCGAATCCCCGGCGTGTCTACGACGTAACCACCCTCATCCAGGGCAAACATCTCCGCGTGGCGCGTGGTATGCATGCCTTTCTCAGTCGCTTCGCTCACTTCACTGACGCGCAGGCCCAGGCCAGGCTGAATCGCGTTAAGCAGGCTTGACTTCCCCACCCCGGAAGAACCTGTCATAACCGAAATCTTATCCTTTAAAACATGCGCCAGTTCATCCACACCTTCTCCGGAATGGGCGCTGGCATAGATCACGCGATAGCCCAAGTCCTCGTAAACTCGAAACTGCTCGCGCGCTTCCTCGTTTGAGACCAGCAGATCGACCTTATTGGCGGTAATTATGGCCGGCAGATCATTCAGCTCGGCGACAACCAGGAAACGGTCCAGTTTGCGCAGGCTGGGCCGCGGCTTTCTGACCGAAAACACAAGCACTACCTGGTCGGGATTGGCCACGAGCACCTGCTCGCGATCGGCGGAAAGCCGCCGATCATCACGCCCGCCGGGGCGCGTGCGCGAAAGAACCGAATGGCGTTCGGCTATTTTCTCGATGGTGCCAGAACCATCCTCATTGACGGAGATAGTCGCCCAGTCACCTACAGCGGCGATATCGGTGTCGCGCCAATCTTTCTTGAGCCGGCCCGGCAACTGGGCCACGATGGGACCTTCGCTCGTATCGACGGTGAAGAAGCCACTGAGCGCCTTCACAATGCGACCTTCCAGGTATCGGTGTTCCCCAGACTCGGTTAACTCTGATTCGTCATTCATAGACGGCTATTGCTCTCTACGCTGCTCCTACTTAGTGCCGCCAGAATTATAACAAAAAGCGTCCGGTCGCATTATCACGGCCAGACGCCTTTTTAACCTACTAAGTCAAGAGATATTAGCCCAGCCTTTCACTAAACGCTTCGGTCAGGGCCGGCAGCACGTCGAACAAATCGCCGACAATGCCATATTGCGCCAATTTAAAAATCGGCGCTTCAGGATCTTTGTTAATCGCTACAATCACCTTGGAAGTTCGCATACCGGCCTGATGCTGGATAGCGCCGCTAATACCGGCAGCGATATACAAATCAGGACTCACTGTCTTGCCCGTCTGCCCTACCTGGTGCTCGTAGGGAATCCAGCCCGCATCTACAGCAGCGCGGGAAGCGCCAACCGCCGCGCCCAGCACCTCCGCTAATTCGCGCACTGGCGCAAATCCTTCTGGCCCGCCGACGCCGCGTCCGCCGCTAACGATTATGCTGGCATCCGCGACACTGACCCCGCCGCCTTTCTCCTCAATGCCGATAACTTTGCTGGGAATACCATCCTCTTCAACAGCCACATCAACCCAGTCCGCCGTGCCGCTGCCGCCGGTCGACTCCGCTGGAGAAAAAGCGCGGCTGCGCAGGCTCAGCACCTGAACGCCGTCCTTGATGTAAACCGTGGACAGCAGCTTACCGGCATAGACTGGCCGCGTGGCCTTAATCGTGCCGCCATCAACTTCAAGCGCGATACAATCCGACATTAAGCCGGCATCTAGATCCGCTGCAATCCAGGCCGTCAGATCGAGCCCACGGGTGGAGGCGCCGGCCATAATGACGTCCGGCTCATGCTCTTCGGCCAGAGTAACTACCAAGGGGCCAATCGCTTCTACACGGCCGTCTTTCAGCGTAGCATCGTCGGCGCCGATGACTTCATCGCAGCCTAAATCAAAGGCGGCGTCCGCGACGGACGCCACGTCTTCACCAAAAACCAGGCCGGTCAAATCTTCGACCAGCTCATCGGCAACCATGCGCGCTGCACCGATCGCCTCCTTGGCGACGGGGCTGATCGCGCCATTCTGATTTTCCACAATGACCCATACGCCGCTCATATCACCTTCTCCTCAAACAATCTGTCGACCAGCTTTTTGGCTTTTTCAGCGATAGAGTCGCCTTCAATGATCTCCACTTCCCCTTCACGAGCGGGAATGGCGTAAACATCCGACCAATCGACTTTGCTGGCAGCTCCGCCGTAGGCGCCGTCTATCTCCAAATCGCCGGCCGTCCACTGCGGAATCGTGGCGCGGCTTGCCTTACGAATACCCATGAATGAGGGATAGCGCGGTTCATTCAGCTCTTTCACTGTGCCGAGGACAACGGGCAGCGGTGCCTGGACAATCTCCTTGCCCTCATCCATCAGCCGCTCAACCGTAATGCTGCCATCACCGATTTCTTTGATTGCCGACACGGAAGTCAACGGCGTCCAGCCGAGCTTGCGCGCCGTCTGTACAATTGTCTGGCCACTGTCGCCGTCAATTGCCTGCTTGCCAAAAAGGGCAACCTGAACGTCACCAACCTGCTTAATCGCCGCGGCCAGGACGCGGGCGGTGCCTAAAGAATCAGAACCGGAGAAGGCCGGATCAGACACTAGAATCGCATCCGTGCAGCCCATGGCCAGGCAGGTCTTTAATGCTTCGGCGCTCGATTCATCGCCCATGCTGATAGCAATAGCGTCTGTCGCGCCATGATTCTCTTTGAGCCGGATCGCCTCTTCAACCGCGTACTCGTCCCAGGGGTTGACAATATTCGGCTTGCCCCCCGGATCATCCCAGCTTACTGTGCCGTTTTCCACGCTGAAAACTGCTGTCGTACTGGGTGTCTGTTTAACACAAACGACAACTTTCATAGGTTACCTCCAGTGTCCTCTGGGTCTGCTGTTGGCCGGTATAATGAGCCGCCTGATTATAATGCCGCACTGCGTTATGAGCAAGCGCTCACTACCCCTCCACGGAAAAAATGAAGACGCCGTCGTGGGCGAAAAGAAGTGTCAAATCGGGGTTGCGAGCCAACTTTGCCGGGTCAAAGAAGCCGCCACGTTTACCCACAAAGATGTGGCTGACCCCTTGCTCTTGCAGCCACTGCGCCTGAGCTGGATCCGACCAGTCGCTGACGGCAGTTGCTGCTTGGTTGAAGTCGCGGACCTGTTGGAATAGATCGCTGTTATAGATATGATCGATAGGTGGGGTAGTCACGGTGCGGCCAGTCAAGGGCAGGATCCAGGCGCCGCCGTCGGCCGCGGCCCAGGTCTCGCCCAACCACTGCCAGCTGTTAACCGCGATTTGCGCGTCCTGCGGAAGATTTTCGTCCAGCCAACGCAGCCCGATCATGTCTTCAGTCTCTACCAGCAAGGTCTGCGGATTAAGAATGCTTACTTGGCGCCGCGCACCATAGACAAGCAGGATCACCAGACCCAATCCAGTTAAGCCGTAACCCAGCCACCAGACTGGCCGCGATGCTTCATCCAGCCAGAGCCAGAACTGCCCGAAAGCGATAGACAGCAGCATGGCGACAGGCACAAAAACGATAATGTACATACTGTTAAGGTTAAATAGCGAGGGCACAGGAACGCCCAGCCTATCCAGAGACAGCACGCCGAAAAGCGCGGCAATCCAGCCTGCCAGCGCCAGCGGCAGGATGGCCCAGGAGCGGCGCAAAATGGCGGCTATCACGGCCGCCAAAACCACGACGCCGGCTGCAACCAGAAATGCCCTTTCCCAACCCGTCGTCACGTAGTTGACAGGAAACTCGTTGTAGCCGGGTATGGTCCGGCTCATGCGTGCCACGGGATCCGTATCTTCCAACAGGGTGAATAGGCGCGAGAGAACCAGGATAAATGCCAGAATGGCCGAGGCGGCGAGCCAGCGCAGGCGCCGAAAATGGTTGATCAGAAGCGCGATGGCCGGAAAAGGCAGGTAATAAACCAGCACCCGAAAATGGATCAGGAAAAGGCCAGCTGTCAAGATGCCCAGCAGCCACCAGCGATCGATCCATGCCTCCTTTCCGCGCAAAAGCTGCCAGGTGAAAGCAATAACCAGGGGCAGGATAAGCACGGCTGTGAGCTGGGTCAGGCGGCCCCAAGTTGCGTAATAAGCCGGGAAGAAAAACGCCAACGCGACCAGGAAGGCAGCGAGGTAGCCGGCGCTGCGCTGGCGCACCATTAGCCACAGCGCCGAGAAAAGTGTCAATGGCACCAATGCGTTTAACAGTTGGCCAAGATAAAGCAGCAGACGATCGAGCGGCCATTCGCTCAGCAGGCTCAACGAAGCCGAAAGGGTGTGAAACCCATAATGGTAAGGGAAGCGCGTGACGGGTAAATAAGGCGCGAAATCGCTAATTGTCTGCCCGCTGCTGGCCATGACGGACGTGATCAACGCATGGCGGCTCGCATCCACCCAAGGCAAAACCGGCGTATCGCGCACCGCCAGCAGGCGCACGCCGAAGCCTATCAGCAAAATAGCCAGCAGCAGTAAATGGTCCCACTGCCACGGCGCGGCGATGCGCGGCCTTGGCACCGTCGTCTCCTTCGCCTTTGCCCGCAGCGCACGTTCGCGCCACCAATAGGCGGCTGCCACCAGCCACCCGGCTGCCAGGAACAGGGCCAACAACCAGCCACTCCAACGCCCGCGGAACATGGTCAACCAGAGCCATAAAACGGGCCAGGTGGCCACACCCAGGGCCAGAGCCGCGCCCCACCAGGCGGCGGGGTCCCACCCCTGGCAACGTGGATCGTCCGCGCCGCTGTTGTGGCGCGCGCGATAGGCATGTTCGCCAAGCAGCAGCAAGACGCCCGGCAGGGGCAGAAATAATAGGGCGAGCGCGAAAAGCAGCCCTTCATAGAAAACCGCCCGTGCAGCGCCGGCTAATGCCTCGGGCCAGGCGAGCTGGTAGCGAGTTATAAAACGGAGATCCAGGGCGGGCAGCGGCGTGGGGTCCGGAATCTGCGCTGCAAGCTGCTGCAGCTCACCGCCTGCATAGACATCCATACTATAACCCCAGGCTGACACTTCATTATCCTCACTCCCGGACAGGCGCAGCTGGTATTTCCGGCCGTTCGAATCGGGCTGAGGTTCAAACGATAGTCGCAGAATCTGGTTGTGGGCGAGAGACGCCGTTGGGTAAGACTGCGCGGCCAGGCGTTGGCCGTGATCATCAATTACTTCTATGGTGAGTTGCGCGCTTTCTTCCGGCGTCGGTTCCCCATAACGCAGCACGGTGATTTCTATTTCGTTAAGGCCATCATGGCGGGGCACAAAGCCTTGGGAGAAGACGCGATCTCCTTGGGGAGCGGGCAGCGGCGTATCGAGGCGTCCTTGCTCGATGTCTGTGCTGGTGAGTGAATCAAAGCGCGCCGTGAACTGATCACCGTTTACCGTCGACCAGATCAAGAGCAGGAAACAGGCAATACCCGCGCCTACCAGCAGCGGCAGCCACGGTTGGCCGCGCGCCGGCAGTTCTTCATTTTCGGGCTGGTCGGCCGTTTGCGCTACATCCACTTCCATCAGACCTGTCACCGGGGAGCTGCCGGCAACTGATCATAACGCAGCGCTGTCAAGCCGTCCAACACTGCCTGGCCACTTATTCTTGGGCGCGCCGTAGCTCCTCAATTTCCAACCGCTGGCGCTCGATCTCAGTCGCCATTTTGGCGATCTCCAGTTCCGCCAGGCGTGTCTCGCGGCGATCCGTGCGAAAGGCGAAATAGGTCGTCGCCATAAAGCCGGCCGCGGAGACCAGGGCCGAGACAGTAGATAGCAGCAAGCTCCAGCCCATATCACCATCGTTTATCAAGCCATTCCCCGGCTTATCAATGGTTGTTTCGTCCTCCAGATCGACGAGATCGCCTGGAAAAGGAGGTAGTATCGCGCCGGATGCCATTCTCAGCGATCGCAAATTGAAGAACAATATCAATACTGAAATCAGGAACAGCGCGCCCCAAAAAATGAGCAGAAGCCGCGACTTTCCAGACATAGGTCACTCCTCTGTTTGTCCGACTACCTTGTACTATAACGTTGCTCGCGCAAGAATCGTTCCGGAAGCGCGGTTCATGCGGCTCACGAGCGCTGCCCGCTCAAAGGCTTTACCGCTTCAGCAGCCGGATCGCCATCAACTAATGCGGACGCCGCGCCAAAAGGCAACGTGATCCCTGATTTCGCGCGCAGCATCCGATGGCTGGGGATAATACCAGGCGGCGTCCCTATTTTCCTGGCCATCAACGGTAATGGTATAGTAACTGGCGACGCCCTTCCAGGGGCACGTCGTATGCGTCTGGCTGTCCTTAAAATATTCCCAATTGACGGCGTCAGGTGGGAAATAGTGATTACCTTCTACCACTACCGTCTCGTTACTCTCGGCCAGAACAACATTGTTCCAGATTGCCTTTGGCATGTTCTATTACTCCTTTTGGTGGCGCCGCACGGCGAAAAGCACGCACCCTAACACTCGCTAACGCTTACCGGAATGAGCACCGCCAGTCCGCCTTCCGATGTCTCCTTGTATTTCTCGTTCATATCCAGAGCCGTTTCCCACATTGTTTCAATCACGGCGTCTAGGGAGACTTTGGCGTTTTGCGGAGCGCTTTCCAGCGCCAGATTGGCGGCCGTAATCGCCTTCATGGCACCCATTGCGTTACGCTCAATACAAGGCACCTGTACCAACCCGCCAACCGGATCACAGGTCAGGCCCAGGTGATGTTCCATAGCAATTTCCGCGGCCATCAATATTTGGGCCGTTGTCCCGCCGGCACAGGCGGTTAGCCCAGCCGCGGCCATCGCCGAAGAAACGCCAATCTCCGCCTGGCAGCCGCCCATGGCCGCGGAAATGGTCGCCCTTTTCTTGAACAGAGCGCCTATTTCACCGGCAACGAGGAGGAAGCGAATAATATCTTCGTCGGTCGCCTCGTAGAAACATACATCATACATCAGCACGGCGGGGATGACCCCGGCGGCGCCGTTGGTTGGCGCGGTGACAACACGCCCGAAAGAGGCATTCTCTTCGTTTACCGCCAAGGCGAAACAGCTTACCCACTTGACAATACGCTGGAAGTTATAGCGCCGCGCACGAATCGCCCTAATCCACTGCCGGTGATTCGTATAACGCGCCTCGGGGGCAATTAGCTTGCTGTGCATGACCGGAGCCCGGCGCTGCACATTCAGCCCACCCGGCAACACGCCCTCCGTGTGACAGCCGCGATAGATGCTTTGCGCCATTGTATCCCATAATTCCAACAAGCCGGATCGCACTTCCTGCTCGCTGCGCCAGCGCTTTTCGTTCTCCAATACCAGTTCCCAGAAAGAGAACCCTTGTTCCTGGCAGTGGGCCAACACGTCCTCTCCGCTTCTGACCGGGTAGGGCAAAATGAGATCTGCGGGCGCGAGCGCCTCATCCTCTTCTATGACAAAACCTCCACCTACCGAATAATAGGTCGCTTCCCATTTCTGATCATCGGCGCCGGTCGCTATGAAGCGCATCCCGTTAGGGTGGAAGGGCAATGCGCGATCTATCAAGAAAACAATATCGTGCGCCGGCTCAAATGGTATGCGCCGCCTGCCAAGGAGGGATATGGCGCCCGCCTCCTCGACCTCGCGGCTTTTGACCGGGATGAGTGCCGTGTCGCAGCGGGCAGGATCTTCCCCGAGCAGACCCATTTGCACGGCGACGTCGGTACCGTGCCCTTTGCCTGTCTTGGCCAGGGAACCATACAGCTCAACCTGGATGCGCTGCAGCTTTTTGAACGAGCCGTCCGCCACCCGGTCAGCCAGGAAGCGCTGCGCGGCGCGCCACGGACCCATCGTATGCGAACTGGAAGGTCCCACGCCGATCTTCATCATGTCAAAGACGCTGATTTGCGAGGCATCGGATTTGGTGGATTGTTCTCTCTTTACGGCCGAGCGTTCCATTGGTCTTAAGCAAACTGCGCTATAAACAGGCTGGTGTGCTACACTTGCGCCTGGCTCGAGAAGCCAAGTCGAGGTGATCTTACGACATTTGGCCGGTTAACGGTGGTAATCAATGGGTATTTTTAGCTTATTTAAGAAAGAAAAGAAAGAGTCGCGCGACTGGGCAATTATTGATGTCTCCGACGCAGAGTTCAAGCAGCAGGTTATTCAGCGCTCACATAAGAGTCCTGTTCTAGTCGATTTCTGGGCCGCGTGGTGCGGCCCATGCCGGGCATTGGGCCCCATTTTGGAAGAACTGGCGCTCGATGGCGACAGCGCTTTTATCCTGGCCAAATTGGATACCGAGCACAACCGGCGCACGGCGCAGCAATATCAGATTCACAGTATTCCAGCGGTGAAGTTGTTCCGCAACGGCCAGGTAGTGGATGAATTTGTGGGCGTCCGTCCCGGCGCTTTGGTTAAGCGCTTCGTCAACAAAGGGATCGAGCAAGCGCCCCCAGCCCCGAAGATTTCGGGCAGCAGCGACCCGGACCAACGCCTCTTGCAGGCACGAAAACATCTGGCCAAAGGGCGCGGATTTGAGGCTTACGTGCTGCTGAAAGATTTTCCACCAGGCCCTGAGCAGGCCATGGCAAGCCAACTGCTGCCGGCTGCCGCTTTCCTCTTTGATGAGAGTCTGGGTGACGTCTTTAGCGGGGACCAGGCAGTTGATGAAGCTTATGTGGCGCTCGCTGCCGCGCTGCGCAAGCGCAGCTATGACGCGGCGCTGGAACAGGTGTCGGCTGTCCGCAAGCTAGCCGGCAAATCGACCGTATTTGACCCGGCAGCCATGGAACAGGCCGTCAAGATACTGCGCGATAACGGCTAATCAGCCCGCTTCCTGGACAGCGGCCAAAGTGCGCTGGGCTACGCCTTCAGCATCCGTCCCGGACTCAAGATAGAAGACATGTATGCCATAAGGCGCAAGCTCCTGCGCGCATTGGCGGCTGAAGGCGGCCAGCCCTGCCTGGCTCGCGGCATAGGCGGCACGCCCAGGCAGTGATTCCGCTCTGCCTGCTTCCCCCAGATTAATCATAACGCCGCCGCGGTCCTGGTTCTCATCAACCATAACCCTGCCTACGAGCTGGCACATGAAAAAGGGGCCCTTCAGGTTCACGTCGAGGCAGCGCTGCCAGGCCCATTCGTCCATTTTCAGAAGCGGCGCGGCAGGCGATACGGCCGCATTGTTAACCAGGATATCGAGCCGGCCCCATACTTCACGCGTACTCTCGATCAAATTGACGCATTGGAAGCGGTTGGACACGTCGGCCGTGATGGCCAGCGCCTCCCCACCGGCGTCAAGTATCGCACGCGCCACGCGCGAGGCGCGATCGGGATTGATATCATTGGCGGCGACGCGAGCGCCATGCCTGGCCAGCAACAAGGCGATCGCTGCGCCCGTCTCGCCCCCTACCCCGGTTACAATCGCTACTTGGCCGGTCAAGAGATCTTGTTTCATGGCGTCAGGCGGGCGGCTTTTGTCCCACATGCACGGCGATCGTGCCGAACATAAACAATTTGTAGAAAACATCAATCAGCCCGCTCTCGCGCATGGCTGCCGCCAGTGTATCCGGATCACGGAACATTTGCGTACTGTCCGGCAAGTAACGGTAGGCGTCAGCGTCACCGGCTACCAACCGGCCCAGCATCGGGATGACGGTGTTAAGGTGAATCAAGATGAATGGGCGCAGCAGATTCCGCTTTGGCGGGCTCGACTCGAGCACGACGATAAAGCCACCCGGTTTGGTGACACGAATCTGCTCTTCAAACGCCTTATCCACATCGATCACATTACGCATCAGAAAACCGGAGGTAACGGCGTCGAAGGTATTGTCAGGGAAAGGCAGCGCCAAGGTATCCGCGCCAACCCAACGGATGGTTTGCCGCACCGGTATTTGTTTGCCGACCTGCATCATCTCCAGCGTGAAATCGCCGCCGACAGCCTGCAGCCCGGGAACAAGAGCCTGGCCTTCCAGGGCGATCTCACCAGTGCCTGTCGCGATATCCAGCAGGCGCCCATTGACCGGCAGTTGGGCATGGGCAATGACATACCGGCGCCAGTTGACATCCTGGCCAAAAGTCATGATCCGGTTCATACGATCATAGCGGCCGGCAATGCGAGCAAACATATCCTGCACGTATCGTGCGCGTTCTTGTCCTTGTAAGTGAGCCATAAGGTTACTGCGCGCTATTTTGGGTATCAGGTGATGGCCGTGTCACCTATCTGGTCAGGTTTCAGAGTGCGGCGCCTGTTCTGCTGCTCCCTCGCCCGCGCCTTCCGCGTAAACTTCTCGCGCCTTGCTGGTGCCCGTTGGCGGGCCGATAATGCCTTGCTCCTCCATGGCATCGATCATGCGCGCGGCACGCGTGTAGCCGATGCGGAAACGACGCTGCAAAAGCGAAGTTGAAGCCTTGTTCAATTTACGCACGAGGGCGATCGCCTCGGGCATCAGCTCATCGGCAAATTCCGGTTTCTGTGCTTCTTCCTGCAAGGCCTCCCAGAGCGGTTGCTGTGGTGGAGGGACCGGCTTGCCTGTGGCCGCTGGTGTTTCAGCGGCCGGCTTACTGCTGGCTGCTGCGGGTGCATCTGAAGTCGGCGGTTGTACCTTTTCGGGCGGTGGTGTGCCCTTTGCCGGCGCAGATGGTTTTTCTCTCTTGGGAGCAGCCGCTGGCTGCGGCGTGGCCTTCGATTGCGCCGTAGTGGTCGCGCCGTTCTTGTGTTCAGGCGTGGGCGGCACGGGCCTGGCCTGCGGAGCGGGCTGCTGGGCTGGCTGAGCTTTCGGCTGCGCAGATTCGGCCGTAATCAGATTCTGGCGGCGCGCCGTTTGCCAGTAGCCGATAAGCCTGCCCAGCTCATTATCACTCACGAAACAACCTTGCAGGCGCAGCGGTGCAGGTGCGTCCGGCTTTTGGAAGAGCATATCACCCTGCCCCAGCAAACGCTCCGCACCGGTTGTATCGAGGATCACGCGGCTGTCGGTGCCGGAGGCAACGGCGAAGGCAATACGAGCGGGAAAATTTGCTTTGATCAGGCCCGTAACGACATCTACCGACGGCCGCTGCGTGGCAATGACCATATGAATACCCGTGGCGCGCGCCATCTGTGCCAGGCGCGTCACAGCGCGTTCCGTATCTTCCGGCGCCAGCATCATCAAGTCAGCCAATTCATCAATGATGATCACGATATAGGGCATCTTCTGGATATCGCGCCGCCGGCGAATTTTCTTGTTGTACTCATCGATATGGCGCGCGCCCACGGTAGCGAAGGCCTCGTAGCGGCGATCCATTTCGCGCAGGGCCCACTGCAGCGTGCTGATCACGCGATCCATCTCCACCACGACCGGCGCTGCGAGGTGGGGAATACCGTTATACCCCGTTAGTTCAACGCGCTTGGGATCGATCATGACCAGCTTCAACTCATCGGGCGTATTGCGCAGGAGCAGGCAGGCAATGATGCTGTTAACGCAGACTGACTTGCCAGCGCCCGTCGTACCGGCAATCAAAAGATGCGGCATGGTACCAAGATCGGCGACGATTGACTCACCGGACACATTCTGGCCCAGACCAAGGCCAAGAGAGCCTTTTAGCTTACCGAAATTGGGCGATTCCATCACGTCGCGCAAGGAGACCAGAGTCTTGGCCGGGTTGGGCACTTCGATACCGACATAGCTCTTGCCTGGGACCGGGGCCTGGATTCGAATCGATTTGGCGGCCAGGGCCAGCGCCAGATCGTCGGCCAGGCCGGCGATTTTACCGACCTTCACTTTTGTCTGCCGGCCGTTGCGCATCTGAATGTAATTTGGCTCCACCCCAAACTGCGTTACCGTTGGCCCCTGGTTAATTTCCACAATCGTTGCCGGGGCGCCAAAACTCTCCAGCGTATGCTCGATAATCTCCACTTGCTCCCGAATCGCGGTATCGTTGACATCGTGATCCGCCCCTGACTCGAGGATGTTTTGCACGACCGGCAGCGTCCAGGTGTAACCGGGGCTGTCGGCCGCCGCGGCAGATGCGGCGACGACCGGTTCGCGCACCGGTGCGCCGGTTGGCGGGCTGCTCTTTTTCTCTTTTTTCTTGTTCCGCAGGCGAATACGTTTCGATTCTTGCTGCACTGCCTGCCTGGTTGCCAGGGCGGCAGGTTTATTCTCCGTTTCCTCCGGCACCAGCTTCAACTGCACCGCCTGCGGCGTCTGGCTCCGGCCAGGGTTCACGCGAATAGGCGGCCGTTGCGACGCTTCTTCGCTTCCAGCATCCCCAGAAAGGGCCGCGCGCAAATAGCGGCTGGCGTCATGTCTGTTCACGCCTGACACGAGTACCGCGCCTACCAGGCCCAAGACAACCAGTATAAAAATAGCGCCGATATTGCCCATTGAAGTCGTCAAAGCCGTGGCTACCGCACCGCCAAAATAGCCGCCTCCCTGCTCAATTTTCGCCACTTCCCAATAATCGGCCAGGCTGTCCTGCCGCATAAAGACGATCATAGAGGCGAAAGCAGCCAATACGACAACGAGTAAAGCAGCGCCAATTAAGCGGTAAGTGGGCAATTTAGGTGGCTGCTCCATGCCCCACATGACCAGGTATAGGCCTAACGCGCCGGCGATGAAAGGCACCAAGTAGCCGGCCCAGCCAAACGCCTGGCCGAGTAAACCTGACAACCAGGACGTAAGTTGACCCTGGTTGGGAGCAATGAGGCTGAGCAGAAGAATAGCAGCTACAAAGATGACGCTGATGCCAGTAATAAGGGCTTTTTGCGAAGTTGCCAAGCCGCGATTCTCGTTCTTAGAACTGGTCGAGCGCTTGCTGCGCGATCCGCTTCCACGCTTGCTTGCGGGCGCGCTGCGGCTGCTCGTCTTTCCGGTACTGCTCTTTCTTGCCATAGCTCAAATGTTCCTGACCTGAGCATTATAACATGATTATGGAAAGCCGTCAGGCGCTGTGATACCATATCATGATTATCGTCGCCGCTGGGCAGGGCGGCAGAGGCGGACTATGCGGGCCTACCAGAAAGAAGATCTACCCTACTTACAGTTCGAGCAACTCCCCAACAGTACGCAATTGTGGCATGCGGTATTCACGCGGCAAGGCGGCGTCAGCCCAGCCCCTTACGCCTCGCTCAATCTTAGCGTGTCCGTTGCCGATGAGAAAGCATGTGTTTACGCTAATCGACACCGCGCCTATGGTCTCTTCGGCCGTGATACCGACACAGTGGTACACGCCCATTTGGTTCATGGCGCGGACGTGGCGCGGGTAACAACAGCGAATAATGGAACCTGGCTGCCGCGGGTGGACGGCATTATCAGCGATGAACCGGGTTGCGCACTGACCATGAATTACGCCGACTGCACGCCCATTCTGATCTATGATCCGCGGCGCCAGGCTATTGGACTGGGACACGCGGGATGGATGGGCACGGTGCGCGATCTGCCCGGCGCGCTCGTGCGCGCTATGCAGCGCGCTTTTGGCAGCGATCCGGCCGATATGCTGGCAGCGATTGGGCCCTGTATTGGTCCCTGCTGTTACGAGGTCGGTGAGCAGGTAATCAGCGCGGTGCTGGGCCGGTTTAGGGAGAGTGACACTTTGCTCCTGGACCCGGATTCGGGCAAGCCTTGGGCGGACGATGGCCGCCGGCCACATCTCGACTTACCCGAGGCGAACCGGCGCAACCTGGAACGCGCGGGCGTGAAGCAAATCGAACTCGCCAATCTATGTACGGCCTGTCGCACCGATCTGTTCTTTTCGCATCGTGCAGAGGACGGCCAAACCGGGCGATTCGGAGCCATCCTCATCCTGGGTAATTGAAGGACTTACCCTTGGCGCTAAGTGAGCAGTAAAGCCACCAAGATAAAAAGTACCCAGGCGATACAGATGTAGATCGCCACCCAACCCAAAATGCGCCCCGCTTCGGCGCGTGTTTTTCCGGGCTGGTCAAATAGAGCATCCAGGTTCTGGTACCAGCCCGCCAGTTTCGCCTGGCTGATGGCCCAATAGCCAAAGAGCATCCCCGGTAAGAGGCCCAGCAAGGCGCTTAGCGCCAGACGCACCGGCGTTAACGACTCGCGTACTTTTTCTAAGAACGAGAGCGTGGCGTCAACACCGACAAGGTGAGGCAGGATGAGCAGCAAGAAGGGTACTAAGGAGGCGGCCAGGGCAATCAGGCCGGCGCGCAAACTGTTTCGCGCCGCCTTATTCGAGGTTTCGGTCAATTCCGGCTGAATCGCCTCCAAGGTCAACGGCCGGCCGCAAGAGCTGCAATACTTGCTGCCGCGCATTACGGTCGCCGAGCAGGCGTGGCAGACTTCCAAGTAAGCGGTCCGGTCGGTGAATACAGCCGGATCCACCTTCAGTTCGATAACTTTGTCCTGCCTATTCTTTACCAGCACGCCGGGATTGTCAGGTATGGGTATGGGCGCGCCATTCTCGTCCGCGGCGGGAAGCAAGGCATTGCCTTCCGCATCCACAACCGCCGGCAGCGTTTCAGCCGCGACGGAACCCTCACTTTGGCCGGGCAGCATGGCGCGTGCCTTGTTAACAAGCTCACGGCGGCGCGCCTCACCTTCGCGCTGGCGCGTGATATCTACCCAGCGGATTGTGGCGTCGGCCTGTACACGGCCTGCGCCGTCAGTCACATAAGCGGAAATCTGGCTCAAGATTTCCTGCGCCTTCTGCGGATCGGGCGCTTCTATTTCCAGGATTGATGTATCATCAAAGCGACGTACTTTGACAATCAGCTCCTGCTGCTGCATGCCCATCCACTTGGCAACGGTGGCCACAATAACGCCGGTTTCTTCGTTATAAATCTGCAGCTTGGCATTCAGATTTGCCAGGGTGAACAGCGCGCTGCGCATGACCACTTCTGAAGGCACCGGGAACGGCCGTTTTTCCATAATTGTCATCACAAATCCTCATGCGAATCTATCGCATCGCTAGTGTATCATACCTGGGCCGTGCATGGCTTCCCACCCATAATTATTAACGATCCCTGCACGCCGCCCGGCAATAGGGACGGAACAGTCCACGGGCAGCCGTTGGCGACGAAACCTAGCCTTCAGAACAGCGTTTGGCGGTGATAATTGAATCGCTCAGGAGGCAACTGTATAATTAGCGTTCCCGCGACACTGCGGGACTGCAGGCAAACGTATCAGAAAACAGCGGAGACTTATTATGGCTAAACTTGGACGAAATGAGCCTTGCTACTGCGGCAGCGGTAAGAAATATAAACAGTGCCATTTGCCAATCGACGCGGCGGAGGAGCGGGAAAAACGGGAACAGGCACAGGCGGCGCGCTTCTTGCGTCTCGAGCTGCCGCGGTTCGCCAGAGGAGAACAGTTTAGCGCCAACTTCGATGAAGGACTGCCCTTTTACTGGAACGGGTACTACACGGCCGACAACGCCGGCCAGATGAGCGAGTTTGAGGCACTACGCTACCTTGATTGGCTCGTCTTCGATCATGTTCTAGCCGATGGCTCCCGCATCATTGATTTATATGCGGATGCAAACGGCGACAGCCTGAAGCCGCTGCAATTAGCCCTCTTGCAAAGCTGGCGGCAGGCACCGCCGGCAGGCGCCCTGGAGCTCACCGGCTATGATGGACAAGAACTCGAACTGCGCGATATCTTCAGCGGCGAAACGTTCTCTGTTTTCGAGGCCAGCGGCCGTGGCAATGTAGACATCGGTGAGGTGATCCTGGCCAGGCCCGTACCCGTGTTTGAAAGGACCGAGTTCAGTACAGTCGCCGCCTACCTCCCGGACGACGAAAGTAAGGGCTTAGTGGCGTACATCGAGGAGATCAAGGCCTCAGATCCGGCCGGAGAAGGGTTAACTACGGCTGAATACGTCGCCAATAACAATCACCTGATCATCCATTACGCCCTGCAAAAGGCGGTAGAAGCGGGTCGTCCTCCCGTCGCGCGTCTGGACAAGAATCGTAAGGAAGCACCTATCCAGGCAGAAGGGCACGATTTCGAACCGGAAAGGGACCAGGTACGCCGGCAGCGCACTTACGGCAGCACCAAGCCACATATGGCCCAAACGCGGCGCAAAGCCGTTTAGTTATGAGTGGACGCCCTCTGCTAGTTAGTTCCCAACAGACGCCGCTGCGCGGCACAATTGCCGTACCCGGTGATAAGTCGATCAGCCATCGTGCGCTGATCCTGGGCGCCGTCGCCGATGGAGTCAGTTATGTCCGCAACTGGCTGCCCGCCGGCGATACGCTGGCAACCCTATCGGTTATGCGTGCCCTCGGCGTGCCTATCGAAGTGGATGAAGCAGCGCCATTTGCCTGGAATCTACGCATTGAAGGCCAGGGAATCAAAGGGCTCCAACCGCCGCCAGAATGGCTGGACTGTCGCAATGCCGGTACGGCGATCCGCCTGCTGGCCGGTCTGCTGGCCGGACAATCATTTCCGACGGTGCTGGACGGCAGCGAACAACTGCGCAAGCGACCCATGCGGCGCATCATCGAGCCCTTGGGCGAAATGGGTGCGCGGATTCATGGCGAAGATGCTCGCGCCCCTCTGCAGATTTCGCCTGCACTGTTGCACGGTATCAGCTACAGGATGCCCGTTGCCAGTGCCCAGGTTAAAAGCGCCATTTTGCTCGCCGGCCTTTATGCTGCCGGCGAGACGCGCGTGTTCCAACCAGGCCCGGCGCGCGATCACACGGAACGCATGCTGGCCGCGATGGGTGTGCCCATCTTGGCTGATGGTGCCTGGGTCACCTTGCCTGCCGAGCGTCCCGACGAACTGCTGCCGCTCGATCTCACCGTTCCCGGTGACATTTCTTCGGCCGCCTTTCCACTTGTAGCTGCCGCGATTGTGCCCCATTCCGAAATAGTCCTGGCCAACATTGGCGCGAACGAAACGCGTACCGGCTTATTGGACATACTGCGCCAAATGGGCGCGCAGATTGCGGTAGAGAATGAGCGTGAGACGGGCGGCGAACCCGCCGTTGATTTGCGCGTCTGTTTTGACGAACTTCATGCCGCCACTATTGCCGGCGACATGGTAGTGCGCGGCATTGACGAGTTTCCCGTGTTGGCTGTCGCCGCTAGCCAGGCAGCGGGCCGCAGCCTCGTCTCCGATGCGAGCGAGCTACGGGTAAAAGAAGTAGATCGTATCAGCGTTCTGAGCGGCGAATTACGCAAGCTGGGCGTGCCTATCGAAGAGATGGCGGATGGATTTGCCATAGATGGGCCGGTACGGCCGCTCGGGGCGACTGTCGACTGCCATGACGATCATCGCCTGGCCATGGCCCTGGCGGTGTGCGGCCTGATCGCCGCTGGGGAAACGTGTGTCCTAGACGCACAATGTGCACATGACAGCTTTCCCGGATTTGTAGAGGCTATGCAGCGCCTCGGCGCGACTATGCGCTGGGGCAGTTAGCCGCTGCTTATGTTTGCCATGGCCCCTCGTGCGGCCTGAGCGCGAAAGTCCATTATGCTTTATATCGTCGCCACACCAATTGGCAATCTGCAAGACATCAGTCTACGCGCTCTGGAAACGCTGCGCGGCGTTGACTATATCGCCAGCGAAGACACGCGCCATACCGGGCGCCTATTGAAGCACTTTGAAATCAGCAAACCACAGATATCCTTTCACGAACATAATGAGGACCGCGCCGTAACGCGTATCATCGGTCTGCTCGAAGCGGGGCAGGATGTTGCACTGGTGAGCGACGCAGGCACACCGGGCGTCGCCGATCCCGGCTATATCCTGGTCCGGGCCGCGATCGACAATGAGCTGCCGGTGACGATGATTCCCGGCCCAACGGCCGTCATCATGGCGGTAGTTCTTTCGGGCTTGCCGGCTCACTCCTTCACTTATCGTGGATTTCCGCCGCGCAAGGGAGGAAAACGCCGGCGCTTTCTGGAAGTTGACCAAGACTCCCCCCATACGCTGGTTTTCTACGAAAGCCCCTACCGGCTGCGCGCCTTCCTGGAAGATGCGTTGGCGGTTTATGGCGATCGGGAAGCGGCCATGGCCAACGAACTGACCAAGCTTTACGAGTCAGTACAACGAGGGCGGCTCTCAGAATTGATCGCCCAGCTCAATGATGAAACGGTACGGGGCGAGTACGTCGTGGTCATCTCCGGCGCGGTATGATTGCCGACTATACCAGCGCGACCCTTCCAATGATACAATACGGACGCCCTGGTCAATGCTGGCCGTAGCAGGCGTTTATTGACGCCGCCCGTTCACGCCAGCACCGGGTCGATTCAGTTCAATTTCTGGCGAAACAGCGCAAGGGTATCGCCAGTACATAGCTTCGGAGGATAGTTCCAGATGAAAATGAGTGATAAGTTGCCCGTTATTGTTGGTTCGGGTCTTTCGGGAATGGCCATCAGCGACTGGCTTACTCGCGGTGGCGTGGATCACATCATGATTGGCGCAGCACCAAATAATCTGCCGCGCCTTGGCGAATCGATCGATCCCGCCGGCACGCTGGAACTGCTCAAATACTATCCCGAATACGATCAATTCTATTACCGTAAGGCATGGATTACGGTCTTTTTAGGCAACTATGCGACGTCCTGCGACTTCAGCCAAAATTTCAACCGCGTGGTGGGCCTGAAGCTGCTGGGCTTCGACTCTCCACCGGAGTTCATACATGTCGATCGCGTCGGCTTTGATAACGCTTTTTACGAGAGGGTAACAGCCAGCCCTCACTGCCATCGCATTGAGGCTCTTGTGGATAAGATCATCTACGATGAAACAACCGATTTGATCCAGGAGATTCATCTCAACGACGGCCAGGTATTGGAACCGCGCTACGTATACGATTGCACCAATCACGTTCGCCTTTTGGGTCGGGCACTAAATATCCCGCTTAAGACCATCAGTGAGCCGCAGCGCGTTGTATTTGACCACTTCAGATCCGAGGGAGATGTACCCCTCTGTGATACCATGGATCTGGACTGGCTGCATTCCACCAATATCCTGCGACTCTATGAAGATATAGACGGCATTAACGGGCTATCCTGGCTGATTCCCCTTGGCCCCTATGTATCCGCCGGTGTCAGTATGCCAAAGGACGACAATGACTGCCCCGACGAAGAAGTAATAGCCTTGTTGGCGGAAGCCTATGCCAGGCGGGGCATTCCCTATAAAGAGCTTTTCCCCCATCCGACCAAGTTAATGTCCGTGCCTTACCAGCAGTATTTCTTCCACGATCGGGCCTACGGTAAGAATTGGCTGTTGGCCGGTCCGTCCTATGGGCAGGTATGGTTCCCATCGGCCTCAGGTGTAGGCGCCGCGCTGGTTGCCGGGTATATCGCGGAAGAGATCATCGAGAGACCAGACGAAATTGGTCAGCTCTACCAGGACTATATTATTGGCCTGCAGGAATCGCATATGATCTTCGACCGCATGATTAAGCGCCACTACACGGAATTGACGCCGGAGCTGGTGAAAATGGAAGCAAATCGTATTGTTTCCGAAAACGTCAAGCGCGTGGCCCGCCTAGCATCTATCCAGAGCAGCAAGGCCAGCGCGGCGTTCGGCCGGGCGTTGATTAAGGCGGTAAGCCGAGAGGGCGTTGGGGGCAGCAGTTGCGTGGTGTTCGATCAGGATGATATGGGCAGGCAGGCCGAGTTGATTTTTAAGGGGCGCTGAGTAAGCCTACGGAGGGTAAGCGCGTCACACTAACATCTACGGGCAGCCGTCCGGCTTCTATCTATCCGCCGGGATTTCCTTTCCGGCCGCAGTTCGCCGCAATCGACGCCGGGCAAATGGCTTATTTCGATGAAGGAGCGGGGACTGAACCTATCCTGATGCTGCACGGTAACCCTGTAGCCGGCTATGTTTTTGTGCCGCTGATGCAAGAGTTACTTCCCGATTACCGCTGCGTAATTCCCGACCTCTTTGGTTTTGGTATGTCGGACAAACCGGCCGAAGTAGGGCGCTTCTCATTGGCGGGACATATCGACCAGGTCGCGGCGGTGATAAGACAGCTGCAACTGGAAAGAATTACGCTTGTCGTCCATGATTGGGGCGGGCCCATCGGCCTAGGAGCAGCGCTGCAGGAGCCGCATCGCTATCGACGGCTGGTTTTGCTCAATACAATGACCGAAGCGCCGATGCGCATCATGCCTATCTACCAGATACCGTTCTACGTCTTGTTACGTCTGAACCGCTTATTTGCCTATCTAGTGCGGGAACGCAATCTTTTCCAGCGGCTTGGCGTGGCTATAATGGATCCGGAGGATCAGGCAGTCTACTTTCGGGCAAATCACGACTGGGATTCGCGCGCGGGCATTGCGGCTTTCCCGCACATGATCCCCGACAGCGTCCATCATCCGAATTATCCCATTTTGAAGGAAATTCTGGCACGCGTTGAGCAGTGGGACATTCCGAGCCTAGTTCTTTTTTCAGATCACGATTCTGTATTTTCGGCCGAGCAGGGACTAAAATTTGCCCGGCGTATGGCGAACGCGCGTTTCGAACGGGTGGACGGCCCCAAGCATTTCTTGCAGTACGAACAGCCCCAACGCGTCGGCCGTCTTATCAAAGAGTTCCTGGCCACCTAATTGATTCAGCGAGAGGGGAGAATGGCAGCAGCACAAGCGACGTATCGCACTAACCTGGAGAACGAGCGGGTCTACAATCTGATCTGGTCTCAAATGCCGGAGATGCAAAATCGGCACGCCTCTTCCTGGTGGTTCTTCCTTATGTTTCCCAGGGAGGATTCCATTTACGGGCGGCGGCAGCTTATGTTTGCCATCGCCAGCCGTGCCGGCGAGCGCATACGCGTGAACGATGTCTGGTTACCCGGCATCGATCTCAGACGCAAAATCGTGGACGGCGTCGATCGCTTCCACGCCATGAACGTCGCCTGGTACAACGATGGCGCCGGAACACATCACTATATGCTTAAGGAACCGGCACCCGTGCTGCTTTCAGAGCATGAGAGAATCATCCGCAGCTGGACAGGACCAGACAGTGAGACGGGTTATGGCATTCAGATCCGCAGTTCGTCAAACCGCCCATTGGCCCTGGAGGCAATGGTGCGCGGACCGAATGGGTCGGCCCATTTTGAAGCTTGGGGAGACCTTGACTCCAAAAATTCGTCGCCGCATGAATCGATAGATATCGACACGCCTTTGGGTGGAGCCCACTTTATTGCCTGGCGGCGCATGAACTTTGAGGGTGAGTTTGATTTGCCGGACGGCAAAGAGCATTTGTCAGGCATTTGTTATTTTCAGCGGCCGTGCGTCAATGCACCGCTCTTCCCTTGGAAATGGATCTGGTCCGTGTTCCCGGATGGCACTATGTTCTCGGCTTACATTCCCTACGTGGGTTTCAATCTCTTGCGCAAGGGCTACAAATTCTTCGGCCGTGAGCGAATCGAGCAGACAACTCTCCCCATTGCTGACGCCGCTTTCTGGGATACGCCTGGCCCTGGTGATGAGATCCTGTTCAACAAGGCCAGTATCACGCCCCTGCTGGGGCTTGGCCCTTTTCCCCAATTTGATGTAAGAGTAAGCAATAACGCGGGCGATCATCTCGCTTTCCGCGCCGAGACCTACGGCCATTCCTATTTCTACATTGACCGGCCGGTGCTGAACAACCGACTGGAAACGCATTGGAGCTACAGCGAGTATATGTTCCGCATGGCCCAGCTCAGTGGACAGGTGGCAGGCAAACCGGTCAATCACGAGACAATGGGCCAGAACTACGGCAACCTCGAATACGCCTGGGGGCTGGGTCTATAAAAAAGAGTATCAAGCTTGGGAGGCAGCATGGATTATTTACATGGCGGCGAATTGGTTGCGCGCTCGTTGGCTGCGCAGGGCGTCTCTACTATCTATACCCTCTGCGGCGGCCATATCGCGCCTATCTATGAAGGCTGTTTAAACAATAACATTAACGTGATCGACTTCCGGCACGAACAGGCAGCCGGACATGCGGCGGACGCTCACGCCCGGCTGACACGGAATGTGGGCGTGGCTCTGGTAACGGCCGGCCCTGGCGTCACCGATGCGGTTACGGCCGTGGCTAACGCCTATCAGGCACGCAGCCCATTGATTCTCCTTGGTGGCGCTGCGCCGCTCAGCACAAAAGGCATGGGCGCACTGCAGGAAATGCCGCAAACCGATCTTTTTACAACGTTCACCAAAGACAGCTTCACCATCGAACGCACCGCAGATGTCCCGGCCGGCATGGCCCGCGCTTTCGCCGCCGCGCTGCACGGCCGTCCCGGACCTGTCTTTGTTGAACTGCCGTTCGATGTTTTATTCAACGCCATTGATGCCCCGCCACCCCCTGAACCGGTACCGGTTAAGGTAGTAGAGCCCGGCATTGTCGCCCTGCAGGAAATGTTTGCTCTGCTGCGCGCGGCGTCGGCCCCGCTCATCATCGCCGGAACACAGGTCTATTGGGATGATGCTTCAGCAGCGCTGCAGGAGCTGACCGAGCAGACCGGCATTCCGGTTTTCACCAATGGCGCCGGGCGCGGCACGCTGCCTATGACCCATCCAAACTGCTTCAAGGCGACGCGTTCCAAGGTGCTGCGCGATGCTGACTTGGTACTTTTGATCGGCACGCAGCTTGACTTCCGCCTCAAATACGGGCGCGAATGGAATCCGGACGGCAAGCTGATTCAGATCGAAAACGATCCGCAGGAGCTAAACCATAACCGTGTGGCAGATGTAGCTCTTGTGGCGGATGCGCGCTTGGTGTTGGAAGCCCTGGCGGAAGGCCTGCAGGGAGTGCGCTATGACGACTGGCTGGAAAGGGTCCGGGCTGGCGAAGACGCCAAACGGGCGCAGCAGGCGCTTTGGGAAGCGCTGGACGACCGGCCGGTTAATCATTTTCGATTCGCCGCAGAGATTAACCGCTTCATAGACAGAGACATGATTGTCATTGGCGATGGCGGTGATATCGTCAGCGCCAGTGCCAAAGTAATCGATGCTGAACGGCCGGGCCAGTGGCTCGATCCCGGGCCATTGGGTTGTCTTGGGGTTGGTGCCCCATTCGCTATTGCGGCTGCGCACCTGTTCCCGGACAAGAAAGTGCTGATCATCAATGGCGATGGATCGTTTGGCCTGAATGGCTTCGAATTTGATACGGCCGTACGCTTCAACCTTCCCATCGTCAGCATTGTGGGCAACGACGCCGGATGGGGCCAGATTCGCGGGCCGCAGATCAAGATGGTCGGCGAGGATCGCGCCATTGCCACGGCCCTGGCGCCCACCCGCTACGACAAAGTTGTGGAAGCACTCGGCGGATACGGCGAGCATGTCACCGACCCGGCGGAAATCGGACCGGCCCTGGAGCGCGCTTTCGCCAGCGGCCGGCCGGCCTGTGTCAATGTCGCTGTCGACCCGTCCGGCATGGCCAAAACCGCGGCCAGCATGCCCTATGTCGTCTAGTGAGCTTGGCACTGTCCGATTGGAGAAGGCAATGGCAGATGCGCCGCGCGAGATAGTCGTCACAGTTCCTGATCCCCAATGGGTCACGCTTTTTCGCGAAGAAGCACGCACGCTGCGCCTGCTTTTCGGCGACGAGGTAGTTGGCGTACACCATATCGGCAGCACCTCAGTGCCGGGCCTCCCTGCAAAACCAATCATTGACATCCTGTTGGAAGTACGAGACATAGACAAAGTAGACGACTTTAACCCGGCCATGTCTCAGCTCGGTTATGCGCCCCGCGGTGAGTATGGCTTGCCGCGCCGACGCTACTTCCCACGTTTGGACGGGCAGCGCCATCTGAGCCATGTGCATACGTGGCAAAGTAACGACCCGGAAATAGAACGCCACTTGAGCTTTCGAGATTACCTCATCGCCCATCCCGCAGCGCGAGATGAGTATGGCCATCTCAAGCAGCAACTGGCCGCGCTGCATAGGTTCGACCAGGAAAGCTATATGGCCGGTAAGGACCCATTTATCGAGGACAGGGAACGCCTCGCCATAAGCTGGTGGCGGACGATAGATCGGTTTGAAATCGAGACGCCGCGCCTTACACTGAAAGCTCTCAATCCGGCCCAGCTTCTGTACCGTCTCAGCCGACCGCAGCAGTTGGCGGACGCGCTTCGCGTGAGCTATGTGGAGGTACCCGTGTCAGAACCGGTGCGGCGCGCCGTCCGACAAAAGGCGCGCCGCATGGAGACTGCCTCGGCAGGTGCCATACCGTGGCACACCTATTGGCTTATCATTCTGCGCGAGTCACGCCTTGCCGCCGGCCTGATTGGCTTCAAGGGCACGCCAGGGAGCGAGGGGCTGGTAGAGATAGGCTATGGTGTCGACTCCGCTGCGCGCGGCCAGGGATATGCCACGGAGGCTGTATGCGCACTATCTGATTGGGCGCTAGGCCAGCCAGGTTGCCGGGGTATTTTCGCGCGCACCAGGAAGGATAACGTCGCCTCCATACGCGTCTTGCGAAAATCCGGCTTTAGCCTGACTGGAGAAGAAAAGGACGAATTCTGTTGGATAACGACTCCGAACTTGGATTAGACGCGCAGCCGTACCGTCTGGAGCTGCCGACAGGTCTGCAAGTTGGTTCGGTTAACGCCTATCTTTTTACCGATCCGGAACCCGTCTTGGTCGATACGGGCATCAAGCTGGAGCAGAGTTGGGCGGCGCTCGAAGAGGGCCTTGCGCGATTTGGGCTCACAGTGGGCAATCTGACCCGCGTAATCATTTCCCATGCGCACGTTGATCATTACGGCCAAGCAGGCACGATCGCTGACAGGAGCGGCGCCGAGATTTGGATATCCGACTTGGGCGCGCCCTGGCTGCTCGAAGTGAGCAGAATTGAGGAACTACGCACGAGTTTTTATCGCGATTATTTCTTACCAAATATCGGGCTTTCCGCGGAAATGATTGCCCTGGTCATGGCCGGCTTCGAGGCCATGAACGAGCAGGCAGATCCTATCCCGGTATCGCGCGTGCGCACGTTCGGCATTGACGAAAAATTGGAGATGGGCGGACGCGCCTGGCGCGTGCTCCATACGCCCGGACACGCCAGTATGCAGACCTGTTTCTATGACCCGCAAGACCAGCTCTTGTTATCGGCCGACATGCTCCTGGCAACCACACCGGCGCCGGTTGTAGAAGGTCCACTTGATGGTTCGCGGGATCGTGTACCGGCCCTGCCTTTGTTCTTGCAGTCATTGGACAGGCTGGAGGCGCTTGAAATCAGCCATGTGCTGCCCGGACACGGCGTGCCCATTGGCGATCACCGCGCCCTCATTGCCCGCCAACGCGCTCGCATCAGGCGCCGCAAAGAGGAATGTCTCGCTTGGATATCGGCCGGGCATCGCGTGCCCCTCGACCTACTGGACAAGATGTATGCTCACCAGCCACCTGGCCTGCGGCTTACCGCTATGTGGATGCTCATCGGATATCTCGATTTGCTGTCAGCGGAAGGGGCTGTGCGGCAAGAGACGATCGACGGCGTCTGGCATTATTTCCCCAACCCAATACCCATTGGGCAAGCGTCGTAGGGCTGCGAAAGTAATGAAATGTATGTACAATTGGACCCTCGCCGCTCTTGTTAAGAGGCGATCAATTCCTTGCCCGGCCTAGATGCTGGGCGTTTCAAAGCGTGAACCATTTGCCTGCTGCATGTAGGCGTCAGAAAGAGGTACGCATTTGCAGACGGATAGTTCACTTTTCTATATTGGCCTCGGAATCGGCCTTGGCCTCGCACTAATTGGCGCACTGATCGATACCTGGCTGGGCTGGCGCGACCAGACACTGGAGCGGGCGCGGAAGGTTCCAGGCTGTATGGTCTATATGGGCGGGCTGCTGGGACTCGCTGGCATCGTTGCCTTGATTGTCTCTTTTCTGACAAGCGGGAGTCTTGGCCCGGCACTCCTTCTTGGTGCCGGTGTACTGGGGGGATTCTATGCTGGATTCACCCTGCTTATTGTGCTCTACTTGCTCCTAAAGCTGCTCGGAACCAGTGTAAGGCGCTAAGCGGCCGGCAATACCCATGACAAATCGATGGATCTGGACCGCTGTACTGCTTGGTCTGGCGGTTGCTACCATGTTATTGGAACGAGGGATTCTCGGCGGCCTTTTGGGCTCGCTCTTTATTATCTTCGCCCTTGCCTTGTGGGTTTTCCCCGGCCCATTATCTGGTTCAAACTCGGAGACTACAGACCCAACCACCAATCGCGTGTCGCGCACCGTCTTGGGCGTGGGGCTGGGACTCCTCGCGGCGGCCGCCGCGGCGCTGCTGCTGCCGCCGCAGCTTTTTTCTTGGGCCATAATTGGTGTAGGCATTTTGTTGATCATCTATCTGGTCATGGAGCGGCATCGCCAATAGCCACCGCTGCAGATAAACCGAGATAAATAAGATGGCTGAAGCTTCATTGCGCGACTTCCAAAAGATTATTGATGAATGGATCACAACCATAGGCGTCCGCTATTACTCGGAATTGACCAACACGGCCGTGCTCATGGAAGAGGT
>JBJYWX010000475.1:0-3348 GCA_046259695.1 Promineifilaceae bacterium (SeqCode)
TGGGCGATTACTATATCGGCCGTTTTCCCGTCACCAACCGCTTTTACGAACGCTATATCCGCGCCAATAAGCGCGCCGACGCGCCTGGCTATTGGTTCAGCCGCAAACCGCCCGATGAACTGCTCGATCATCCCGTGGTCGACGTCAGCTGGTTCGAGGTCATGGCTTACTGCGCCTGGCTAAGCGAGGAAACAGGGCGCGATTACCGCCTGCCCGGCGAGGCCGAATGGGAGAAGGCGGCAAGCTGGTCGCTGGAAGGGCGCAAGCGCCGCTATCCCTGGGGCGACGAATGGGAAGAAGGGCGCTGCAACGTGGCCGGCGAAGGCACGACGGAAGTGAAGGCATATGAAAGCGGGGCCGGCGCTTACGGCGCGCTGGATATGCTGGGCAATGTGCAGGAGTGGACGCGCACGGCCTGGGGCAGCAATCCCAGCGAGCCGGCGTTCACATACGAGGAGTATGACGCGGATGACGGCCGTCTTATTGAAAGCATTGACGACCTGGAACCGCAGATGCGCGTCGTCTACCGCGGCGGCTCCTACCGTTCCAGGCCGGAAGAGGTGAGCACAACCAGGCGCGGCAATGCCGCCCCGCGCAGCAAGATTGCCTGGCGCGGTTTCCGCGTCTTGCTGCACGTGAAGGCAAATCCTTCATGAAAGATCTACGCAACCGCAAGCGCACCCGGCCCGGACTGGTGGAGAGCATCAAGAACGGCACCACCGTGCCCATCATCAGCGACGAGGCGATTTTTGCCCAGGCACTGCGCGGCCATAATTCGCTCGTGGAGACCTACTGCGATTATGCCGGTTATACCCTGAGCGATACAGACAACCTGCCGCGCATCGCCCGTTTTTACAAGCTCAAAAAACAGAAGGAAGAGCGGGACGAGGGGCGTGACTTTGACAATGACGACCTGCGCGCCGATTATCTCTTCTTCGTCAAGAATTTCCTCTATGCCTATGCCGAAGAACAGGGGGCCAGCCAGGACGTTCTGGATGAAGCAGAAGCGCAGTATTTGAAAACGACGGCTACCGAATTTGCCAGGCTGTTAGGCTACCCGCGCCTCGATCAAGAGACCGGGCATCCCCTGCTGATATTGGCCAATCTCCCTTTTAAGGTTTACCTGACTACCAGCCCCTACACCTTCCTGGAAAGCGCCTTGAGTAAAGCGGGTAAGACGCCGCGCACGTCAGTGATTCGCTGGCGGCCGGAACTGCGCGACCTGATCGATGAAGGTCCTGCCCCTGACCCGGAACTAAAGCCGCACAAGAACCCGCTGGTCTGCCATCTCTTTGGGCTGGACGAATATTCGAAATCCCTGGTCCTGACCGAGGATGATTACCTGGCTTACCTGGTGGATGTGAGCACGGCGCGCGGGGATGAAAGCCGCGACAGCGTACCCGCCGAGGTGCGCCGCGCCCTCAGCGGCGACCTGCTGGTGCTGGGCATGAGCCTCAACAGTTGGACTTTCCGCGCCCTTTACGCAGGGTTAATCAAGTCGGACGACAGGCGCAAGGATAAACGCGGCATCGCCGTGCAGCTGCCGCCCAGCGCGGAGGAAGAAGCGTATTTCCAGGATTATTTGCAGCGCGAGACGCCCTTCGAGCCGATCTGGAAAGACTTCCCGGAATATGCGGCGGAATTGGAACAGATTCGCCGGGAGATCAAGTGATGGCCGCCGCAGAGAACAGCACATCCAATCCTTACGTCGGCCCGCGCACCTTCGACTACGCGGACCGTGATTGGTATTTCGGCCGTGAGAAGGAAGCGCGCAGCCTGCTGGCGCGGGTCGTCTCCGAGCGGTTGCTGCTCTTCTACGCCCAATCGGGCGCAGGCAAGAGCTCGCTGATCAACACCCGCCTCATCCCCCAGCTGCGCCAGGAAGAGGGCTACAGCGTGCTGCCGGTCGGCCGTGTCGGCGGCCAGCTACCGGAAGGGATAGAGAGTGTGGACAATATCTATCTCTTCAACCTGATGAGCAGTCTGGACAAGGAGAACGAAAACCCGGCACAGTTCGCCCACCTCTCCCTGAGCGAATTCCTCGATCACCTGGTCACCGAAGATGGATTGACCTGGCGCTACGATCCCGCGGCCCTGGAGTCTTTTGAAGAAGCGCTGGAAGAAGAACCTGCCGGCGAGTTGGAGGGTGGACCGGCGCCGCGCTTTGCCTTGGTGATCGACCAGTTTGAAGAAATCATAACCAGCAACCTTGGCCTGTGGCAGGAGCGCGAGGTCTTCTTTGCACAGCTTAACCAGGCCCTGCTGGATAATCCGAATTTGTGGGTCGTGCTCAGCCTGCGCGAAGATTATGTCGCCGCGCTTGAGCCTTACGCCGCGGCGATGTTTAACCGCTTGCGCGCGCGCTTTTACATGGAGCGCATGCAGCGCCGCAATGCCCTGGAGGCGGTGAAAAATCCGGCGGCCGGTGCCGGACGGCCGTTCGCCTCTGGCGTGGCCGAAAAACTCATCGACGAACTGAGCCAGGTGCGCGTGCCCGGGCGCGAGGAAACTATTTCCGGCCAGTATATCGAACCGGTGCAGCTGCAGGTCGTCTGTTACCAGCTCTGGGAAAATTTGGGGCCTGCCACGGCTGATAGGGCGCAGATCACGGAAAAAGATCTGGAAACGGCGGGCAATATCAACCAATCACTGGAAGCTTTTTATGACGACACTTTGGCCGTCATTCTGGCTCAGCAGGTAGTGCGCGAAAGTGGGGTGACGGAACGGGTTCTACGAACCTGGTTTGATGATGAGTTAATCAACGAAACAGGTGTCCGCAATAACGTCCTGCGCAACGAAAAAACAGGATACACAGGGTCAGTGCCCAATGAGGTCGTCGATGAGATCGCCAGGCGTTTCCTGGTGCGTACCGAACTGCGCGGGGGCGATGCCAGGGTGGAACTGGTCCATGATCGCTTCGTTGAACCCATTCGTGCCAGCAATGCCGCCTGGTTTCCCGAAAATTTGAGCCCGCTGCAGCGTGCTGCCGCCTTATGGGATGAGCAGGGACGCACCCCGGATCTGCTTCTGCGCGGCAAGGCGTTGGCTGAAGCGGACGAATGGTCACTTAATAACAAGAGCGAGGTTAAAGAACAAGAGGAGGATTTCCTCAAAGCGTGTCATATCGCCCAGGATACTTTAAATCGCCAGAACATGTTAACTCGCTTGATTGGCATTCTGGGCATTTTGGCGATTCTATTCGTGATCGCGGCCGTTATTTTCTTCCTCCGGGCAAAGGAGTCAGAAATTACAGCCGAAACGTTTCAGTTCGAAGCCGTTGTTGCAAAAGAAACGGCCGTTGCCGAGGCAATGATAGGCGATCAGGCACGGTCAACGGCCGTTGCTGCG
>JBJYWX010000476.1:0-10454 GCA_046259695.1 Promineifilaceae bacterium (SeqCode)
CCGGAAGCCCCCTTTTTGCGCCATGAACTAACTCGCTTCCTGGAACAACGCAAGGTACAAACGAGATTGATCTTTGCCGGTAACATCTTACGCCAGCCCGCATATGCCGAGATCCAACATCGTGCCATTGGCGATTTGATCATTTCCGACAAAATTATGGAAGGCGGATTCTTTGTCGGAGTCTTTCCCGGCCTAGATAAGCCTCGCCTTGACTATATGATTGAACAGTTTGCCCTGTTCTTCAAGCAGTATTAGGGCGGTCACCGTTCATGCCAAAGCTTTCGGTAATCATCTGCTGCTACAACGAGCACAGCACAATTCTTGATGTCGTAGCAAGGACAAAGGATGTGGACCTTGGGCCAGGTTGGTCCCGGGAGATCCTCGTGATCGACAATTGCTCCACAGATGGCACGCGCGAACTCCTTCAAAATCTTAACGATTCGGCCGTGCGAACCATATTTCATGACCAGAACATGGGCAAAGGTATGTCGATCCGCACCGGCATCGCTAACATGACCGGCGACTACATGATTATCCAGGATGCAGATGCCGAATACGATCCGGCAGAACACGCTAGGTTTGTTCAGGTGGCTGATAAGACCAAGGCAGCGGCGATTTTCGGCTCGCGCGTGTTGGGTGGCGATGTCAAATATGAATATGCGCGCGCCTATCTGGGCGTCCGCTTCCTGACATTAATGACAAATCTATTATTTGGTGGTCGACTGACGGATGTTGCTACAGCCACAAAAATGGTGCGCGCCGATGTTGTTCAGGCGCTGAATCTTACTACAACTGACTTTAATCTAGATTTCGAGCTTCCGGATAAGATCTTGTTGTCCGGGCATCAGATTCTCGAGATTCCAATAAGCTACGATCCGCGCACATACGCGGAGGGAAAAAAGATCACCAGCATGGATGGTCTTCGTGCCCTCAAGACCATGATCCGCGATCGTCTTGGCCTTACTCCGGTGCTTAGGCCAGCCGAAGAGCAAGGCCGCGAGCCCTTGCCCGAGTGAACCACGACGAGCGTTCTTAAGTAAGAATGTAATGATGAAGTGTCATCCTTTATCGGTTTGCTGGCACATAATTCGATAAGTGAGCAAGTGTAAAATGGCGAACATTGTTGTGACAGGTTCCATCGCATACGACTACTTGATGTCCTTTCCCGGCCGATTCTCCGAGGTAATCATGCCCGACCAGCTCGAGCATATTAGCCTGAGTTTCCTGGTGGATACGATGGTCAAGCAACGCGGAGGCGTAGCCCCGAATATCGCTTACACGTTGGCCCTACTTGGTGGGCACCCGACGATTATGGCCACCGCAGGCCAGGATTTCGCTGAATACCGCCAGTGGTTGGAAAGCGAAGGGATTGACACCTCGGCAATAATCGAGATTCCCGAAGTATTTACTGCTTCGTTTTTTGTCAATACTGACCTGGATCAGAACCAGATTGCCAGCTTTTACACTGGCGCAATGGCTTATGCCGACACGCTTACCTTTCGTGAATTTGCGCCAACCACAGAGCTAGCCATAATCTCGCCAAATGACCCCCGGGCCATGCAGGCCTATGTACGCGAGTGCAAAGCCCTCGGCATTCCTTATATTTACGATCCGAGCCAGCAGACCATCCGCCTTAGTGGTGAGGAATTGTACGATGGCCTGAACGGCTGCTATCTCTTGGCGGTCAATGGCTATGAATTTGGCCTCATTCAGGAACGTACGGGACTGAGCGAAACCGAAATCAAGGATTTGGCTGGCGGTCTTTTGGTTACATCGGGAGCAAAGGGTTCTGAGCTGATTATTGAAGGTGGGCAGTGGTCTATTCCCGCGGTGCCTCCCGCCGCTATTGTGGAACCGACAGGCGCTGGTGATGCATTTCGCGCCGGTTTGATGCGCGGTTATGAACTGGACCTGCCATGGCCAATCGCAGGACGCATGGGCGCGCTTGCCGCTGCGTTTGTGTTAGAAAATGTGGGGACGCAAAATCACCGTTTCACGCCTGACGATTTCGTAGCCCGTTATCGCCAGCATTTTGATGATGAAGGGGCGCTTGACCAGTTGATCGAAGCCTCTTGGACCCTGTCATAGAACGCGAGTTGCCCACCGGGCAAGATTTACGTAATTTAAGGAGAACAATTAACGATGGACTACGATGTAAAGAATCTCGACCTTGCGCCAGGCGGCCGCCGCCGAATTGAATGGGCGGACCAGGAAATGGATGTACTGCAAGGCGTTCGCGAGCGGTTTGCGGCGGAACGGCCGTTTGCCGGTCTGCGAATTGGCGCCACGATGCATGTCACCACTGAGACGGCAAACCTGATGGTCACGCTGCAAGCTGGCGGTGCCGATATTGCCCTGTCGGCCAGCAATCCGCTCAGTACCCAGGATGACGTCGCCGCTTCGCTGGTCAGTCATTACGAGATACCAGTCTACGCTATCAAAGGCGAGGACAATGAGACCTATTTCAAGCACATTCAAGCGGTGCTAGATACCAAGCCACACATCGTCATGGACGACGGGGCCGACCTGGTCAGCACGATTCACAAATCGCGCCGCGAGTTGATTCCTAACATGCTTGGCGGTACAGAAGAAACGACAACGGGGATCATTCGCCTGAGGGCAATGGCAAATGATGGCGCGCTGCAGTTTCCCATGATGGCTGTCAATGATGCTTTAACCAAGCATCTATTTGACAACCGCTATGGGACTGGACAATCCACAATGGATGGTATCATACGCGCCACTAACTTCTTGATTGCCGGCCGCAATGTTGTCGTTGCCGGTTACGGCTGGTGCAGTCGCGGCATCGCCATGCGCGCGCGAGGATTGGGAGCCAACGTTATTGTAACTGAGGTTGAGCCTCTAAAGGCTTTGGAAGCCGTGATGGACGGCTATCGCGTTATGCCCATGATGGAGGCCGCGCCAATCGGCGATATTTTCGTCAGCGCGACGGGCGACATTCATGTCCTTGATCGTCACCACTTCGAAATCATGAAGGATGGCGCGCTGATGGCGAATTCGGGCCACTTTGACGTGGAGATCAACAAGCCAGCGCTCTATGATATGGCAATAGATGAACCGCGCCGCGTACGACCATTTGTCGACCAGTTTGAGTTACCCGACGGACGTCGTTTGAATTTGCTTGGTGAGGGTCGCCTCATTAATCTCGCTGCCGCCGAAGGACATCCGGCAGCGGTGATGGACATGAGCTTTGCCGGACAGGCCATGGCCGCCAAATACTTGGTGGACAACCAGGGAAAACTAGAGAACAAGGTCCATGTAATCCCAGCGGAATTAGACGAAGAGATTGCCCGCATCAAGCTCGAGTCGATGGGCATTCAGATCGATAAATTGACTGCTGAGCAGGTCCACTATCTCAATTCTTGGGAAGAAGGGACCTGATTGCTTATGGCTTTTCTGGGGAAGGGCTGCTTAGGCACTCTCGCCCTTCCCCATTTTTCTTTATAGGACCCATGATGACCGCCCCCCGTGACTGGCATGCTGAGGATCACACGGGATGGACCCGTGCTGCCCGGCTCTTTTCCAACATAGTTAGCCCACCGGTCATATTCGCCGTAGTTGGACTGGTCCTTGCTCTGTATTCCCTGCCAGCACCTCAGGCGCTAACATGGGCGGCTACCTATGGCCTATTCGTTTCTCTTCTACCGATACTCTTCGTCCTCTGGCTGCTAGAAACAGGTCGCGTCCAGGAACTGCATATGAGCGACACGGGCGAACGACAGCTTCCCTATTTCGTAGCGATCGTCTGCGCCCTTTTCTTCTTGACGCTCATCGTATTTGCCGACGGGCCGGATTTGCTACGTTGTCTCGGTATATTCAATTTGATAGCGTTGAGTGCATTGTCCGTGATCAACACGCGCTGGCTCATTAGTTTTCACGCCACGGCCATTTCAGCCGCCTGGGCAATTACTGCCCTTGTATTCGGCTGGCTTTACAGCCTGCCTGTCCTAGCGCTACTGGGCCTAGTCATCGCCGTCCGCCTCTATTTGCGACGGCACACTGTATCGCAGGTGCTCGGCGGTCTGGCATTGGGGGCGGGCACTGTTTTGCTGCTTACGTTCTTTGGCTGTTTTGTATGATTGGTGTTCGGTGGTGAACATTGTTTGAGCAAGAACGCGTGATAGGTCGGCTACAGCGCCGCGTTCTTTCCGAGCCGGAACTGGCGGCCTGTTTTTTGGGCGGGGCACACGGTCGCCATAGCGAAGATGACTACTCTGATGTCGATGTGGTCCTGGTGTTCGAAACGGATGCTGCGCGTGACCGAGCTTGGCATGACAGGTATGCCTTCGCTAAATCGGTCATGCCCTACGTGCCCCTCAAGGCGTTTGATGCCACGCATATCCGGCCCTACTTCTATGTAACTCTTTTCGCCAATGGCACCAAACTCGATTATCGATACGATTCAATCGAATCGCTACGTCCCTCAGCCGCCGACGCAAGAATACGGATCCTTAAGGATACGCCGCAGCGCTGGGCCGAGCAGCATCAGCGTGCATCGGGGCAGCAAGTCGCGGCGGGACGCGCGATCAATAACGACGAACTCAATGCGATCGACCAAGCGTTCTGGGTGAGACTCTGGAATATCCTACGTGTGCTGGCGCGTGGCGACAGCGGCAAACCGTTTCAGAGCTACATGCGGCTGCTTTTCACTACGCTGCCCCCGTTATTGGCCGCCCTGCCAGCCGACGACCCAGCGCATCAGGATCTTGTCGCAGCATACTACAGCCGGGATGCTGCGGCCACCACCAAACATTTGGCCGGTTTACTCGATGCTTACCTAGCGGCAAGATCGGCGGTAATCCGGCGGCACCACCTTGCGCCAATCGACGACCGCGCCTTCGAGGCAGAAATTCAGCGCAATATTCAGCGACTAATGTCGGCCGAATAGGCCAGTTGCTCAAGAAGCAGCATCAGTTCCTCAAGCTGGCTCGCCTGCAACAGGCCAGGCAGCATCGGCTCCGCCTCCCCCATATCCGCCAAATATTGCTTGAGATGCTTACGAAATAGGAGCACACCCTGTCGCTCGCCGTAATAACTCACCATCTCCCGCGCATGCAGCTTAATGCCCTGTAGGAGTTCTTGCCGCGAGAGTTCTGTCTTTTCTTTGCGCGCGAAGATCCAAGGATTTCCAATCGCCGCCCGCCCGATCAAGACCGCATCGCAGCCCGTAACCTGCTTCATTCTTTCAATATCTGCCGGCGCCTTGACGTCTCCATTTCCCAACACAGGCACATTTACGGCTGCGCGCAGTTCGCCAATTGCTTGCCAGTCAGCCCGGCCGCCATACTTCTGGACCTTTGTCCGGGCATGCATGGCAATCATTGCCGCCCCATTGTCCTCCATAATGTGGGCAATGTCGGCATAGTTGCGTTGGTCGTGATTCCAACCCAGGCGAATCTTGCCCGTGACGGGAACGTTTAGGTGAGCGCTGAGCAGGCGGAAGGTTTCAGCAACAAGCTCAGGCTGCGGCATCATGCCAACCCCGGCACCGCGACCGCTGACGCGGCGCGTAGAACAGCCCATGTTCACGTCAATAATATCGGGCTGCAGCGTTTCAATCCGCAGGGCAGCATTCAGGATCTTCTGCGCATTGTTGCCGAAGATCTGGAAGATTACCGGATACTCGCCAGACTTAGTATCCAGCCGCTGCCAGAAGCGATTATTCCGCTTCTTTCCCAGCAGTCCTTCCACCGGCACAAATTCCGTGTAATTCATTGCTGAGCCGTAGGCTCGGCATAAGGAGCGATAAGGAACGTCCGAATAACCGGCCATGGGAGACAATATAGCATCGCCAAAGATTGGAACGTTTCCAATCCAGAAGTTAGCATTCCTTTCTTGCATAAGGTGATTCTATCACTGACCGTGGCCATGGCGCATGCGGGCTTACTAACGGTGGACCCGGTCGTTACAACTCAGCCTCCCCCACATTCTCCCCCGGCGCTATGGTCGTGAACCACTTTAAAAGATCCTCAGCTACAAAATCAGCCAAGTCAGGCGACGAGGCCGAGTACCAATGGATGCGCATATCGTCAAGACGGAACCATGTGGCTTGCTGCCTCACAAAACGGTGTGTCTCAAACTTGATCCGCTCAACCGCTTCGATCAGATCGTATTTATCGTCTAAATAGGCCAACAGCTGCCGGTAGCCAAGCCCGCTCATGGCTGGTGTACGCTCATTGAAACCGGCATGCTGAAGCGCAACCACTTCCTCTAGAAGGCCCTCTTCCATCATCTGATCGACCCGGCGGTCAATATGTTCATAGAGCGCGTCACGCTCGCGATCCAGACCGACCATGTATATGTCATAGGGCGGAGGAGACTTTTGCTGCAGCTTGGAAATCTGACGGCCGCTGATTAACGTGACTTCAAGAGCACGCACAACGCGACGCACATTGCGCGGATCGATCCGTTCCGCCGCCTTTGGATCCAGACAAGCCAGCCAGCGCGCCAGTTCCTGTTCGCCCAGTTTCTCCAGCTCGCGGCGCAGCGCCCTGTCGGGCGCCACTTCAGGCACGCCCCACCCTTCAACGACCGCCATAACATATTGGCCGGTACCTCCCACAAGAATGGGGAGGTTGCCGCGCGCTAATATATCGTCGATAGTCTGGTAGGCATATCGACGATAGTGCCCCAGCGTTACCGTTTCATCCGGCCGGCAAATGTTTATCAAGTGATGTGGCACAGCAGCCTGCTCTGCCTGCGTTGGTTTGGCCGTGCCAATATCCATGCCACGATAGAATAGTCTTGAATCAGCCGAAACTATTTCACCGCGAAAACGCTTGGCCAGGTCCAGCGACAAAGCGGTCTTGCCAACAGCCGTTGGCCCGACGATGACCAGCAATTTGCCGCGTCCCGAACCGATTTCTGTATGATTCATAACCTGAGTCGATACCTAACAAGCGGCTACTGCCACACAGGGCCTACCATTCCATTACGGCGTTTGGGATATGCTCGCAGCGAATGAGGCTCCCTTCGTCGTCCAATTCGATGGCAACCAGATCGATTTGCCAGGACGTGTCATGGAGTCCGTGCTCGCTGATGTATGCCTGGCCTAACTTCAACAGGCGGCGTCCCTTCTGCGGCGTAATCGCTTCCTCCGGCAACCCGAATTGATTTCCGCGCCGGGTCTTCACTTCTATAAAGGCTATACGCTCCTGCTTTTCAGCGACCAGGTCTATTTCACCATAGCGCGTGCGCCAGTTCCGAGAGAGAATTCGGTAACCTTTAGCCGTCAGATGATCAGCCGCCAAATTCTCGCCCCAGCGGCCTAGCCGCCGGCGAGGGTCACTCCCTGTCAAAGATGGTTCATCCACCGGCATAGCTCAGCTCCATCATTTTCTTGTGCACTTTTCTGCCCATTGTCAGGGCGCATTCTCGCCGCCCCTTTCGGCAGATTCGTGCTTGGAGAGTGACAATTGGAATTCGCGAAAGGTAAGACCGGAATTGCGCAGCTTCAACGCCAATTCCGCCGCCAGGTTGCGCATTATTCTATAACCCAGAGCAGGATAGGTATCACAGAGAGCAATCAGTTGTTTCCGTGGAATTCGCAGCAAATAGGTATTGGGCCGGCTAATGCGTATCGAAGCTGACCGGATGCCTTGGTCCACAAGAGCGACTTCGCCAAACACCTGTCCCTCCCGTAGCTCCGTTAATACACGTTCTTCTGGCCGTGAAGCATCGCTGGCGACAATGACTGACGTATCCACCAGGACTTCTACCCCGCCGGCAGCAATAACGTATAGATCATCACTCTGTTCCTGTTCACGAAAAAGGATAGTCCCCGTTTGCGGCCTATCCTCGTGGCAGAGGTAGGCTATGAGGTCATATTGCACAGCCGAGAGATTGTCGAAGATATCGACGCGGCGCAATATAGTCACCACTTGTTCAGTCGGATTACCCATGACCGCCATCCTGTCCAAAATCAAACAGCTCACCTATTGAACGGCGATAATAATTCTGGTGTATTGCACCGCTGAATACCGGCGCAGTGCGCAAGATTGTCATATTCTCCGGTTGGTCTTCTGTTAACCGCGGCACGGTATCCGTGGTTACGATCTCACTGATCTGTGGGAAGGCCGCGATGCGGGGCAGCGCCTCGCCAAGGAAAAGTCCGTGAGTACATACCAGTGAAATCTCCTCGATACCTTGCTGCACAAGCAGTTCGCATAGCTTCAAGACAGTACCGCCGGTGGCAATCTCATCATCATGTACAATTGCCCGACGGAACCCTTTGACCTGGCGGCCGATCAACCCGCCGATTCCAACCTCCGTATCCGAGACACGTGTCTTGTTTGCCGAAGCGACCGGCAGGTCAAGCATCTCAGCAAACCTGGCCGATGATTTCGCCCCACCAACATCCGGTGCGACAACAACCGTATCCTCGGCCGTATAGTGTCGCGGCCGGAAATGTTCGGCGAACAGGCCGCGCGCGGTCAAAGGATCTGTAGGCACACCAAAGAATCCATGTACTTGAGGGGAGTGAAGCTGCATGGTCATCACATGCGTGGCTCCTGATGTCGCCAGTAGATCGGCAACCAGCTTGGCTGTAATTGATATGCGTGGAGCATCCTTTTTATCCGATCGCGCATATGAGAAGTAGGGAATGATGGCATGTACTTCCCGTGCTGCAGCACTTTTAGCAATGTCCAGCATCATCAACAATTCCATCAAGTGATCGCTCACGGGCGGCACGAGTGATTGCACGATATAAACCACGCGCCCACGCACACTGGCACCCAACTGAACAAACAGGTTGTCATTGCTAAAACGGGCAATATGCGTCTCGGCCAGCGGGATCTGCAGGTAATCGGCAATATGCTCCGCCAAGACCGGGTTCGACTGTCCACTAAATATCCGGACATCATTCTCGTCTATAGGTGGTTTAAATATATGCATATCCCACTTCTCACTTCATGTACTCTGGTGAATTCTATGATCAGAAGCCAGCCGGTTGGCTGAGCGCTGCGGCAAGCTTCTGCTGATAGGCCCGGCGTGAGATCTCTATCGCCCCAAACTGCGCCAGGTGTTCCGTGAGGAACTGGATGTCCAGCAGCAGGAAGTTGCGGCAGCACAGGTGCTCCACCAGGGCAGCTAAGGCCACCTTGCTGGCATTCGACTCTCGGCTGAACATGCTCTCTCCCGCAAATAGACCATTCAGCGCCACACCATACAAACCACCAGCAAGGCGGCCATTGCGCCATGCTTCCACACTATGAGCAAATCCCAGTTTATGAAGTCTAACATACGCCTCGATAATCTCACTGCTGATCCAGGTCTCTTCGCGGCCCACGGCTGGCGCCGCGCAAGCACGAATAACCTCTTCAAAACTTGTATCAAATTTGATTTCGAATTCCCGCCGGCTCAAAACGCGCTGCAGGGATCGCGAAACATGGAAGCTTTCCAAAGGCAAAACGGCTCTGGGGTCCGGGTCATACCAGTAAATTGTCCCATCGTCGTCAGCCATTGGAAAGATACCCTGCCAGTAGGCCGAAAGGAGGAATTGCGGCGCGAGGTACGCGCTTGTTTCAGTAGCTGAGGATGTCATCTCCAACGATCATTTCTGGTCAAAACCAGAGGAGGCCGTCTCCAATCACAGAGAGGTCCGCACCGTCCCTTATGGTAACACAACAGCGCCCGCATGTGAGCGTCAAGTGCTCAGCATGTTATCATTGTAATGGTTAGTTAGAAAGGCTATGGGGAATAAGGTGCCGGTTGTGGCCGCAGACGGGTCATAGCGCCTACTTGACTCGTCTTACCGTGCCAGCAAAGGATCATATAGAATTTAAGCCGGGCACTGGGAAATGCACTATCCACGCCAGGCCGCAAGAGCTATAAGCGCCCAGCCAACGATAAACGCAACCCCGCCAAGTGGCGTAACGGCGCCCAACCAGGAAATTCGTGTGAAGACAAGCAAATACAGGCTCCCTGAAAAGAGTATGATACCCAAGATAAAGAGGTAACCTGCCCAGTTGGCAAAGACAGCCTGGTAACGCAGGCCAGTCCAAGCCGCAAGGAAGAGCGCTATGCCATGGATGAGCTGGTAACGCACGGCCGTATCATAAGTACCCTCCAATTGAGGATAGTTAGAAAAATACCCGCTCAGACCATGGGCGCCAAAGGCGCCGGCGCCCACGCCCAATAGCATGACCAGCGCTCCCACGATGGTGAAAAAACGATCCATATGAACTTCGACCCTAAACTAATCTCTTATGGTCATTGTAGCGCAACAACCACTTCGCAACACCTTCTCAGCCACACTGCCGTAAACCCAGCGACGTATCCCGGTGCGACCATGAGTAGACATAACAATTAGGTCGATGCCATTGCGCAACGCGTAGTCAATAATCGTTTCAGCCACCGAGTGGCCCGCTTCCTCAACAACGCACGTGACATCATTACCTTCAAGCTGTCCGCAGATCGCTTCCAGAGGTGTG
>JBJYWX010000477.1:0-1617 GCA_046259695.1 Promineifilaceae bacterium (SeqCode)
GAAGGGTATGCCCGCGACCTGGTACGTGCGCTGAACAATATGCGCAAAGAGGCCGGTCTGGACATCTCTGATCGCATCGAGGTGGCTTACGAAGCCGGTGGGGAGGCCGGCGCCGCGATCCGCGATTTCAGCGACTATATCGCCCAGGAAACGCTGGCCGTGCGCCTTGAACCCGGCGCCATGGCCGGTGCGTTGTATGAGGGCTCCGTCAGCGTCGGCGATGACGACGTACTGATCCGTTTGCGCCGCGTCGATTAGGGCAGCATTCCACTAAGTCCTCTGCCGGCGGATTATAGTAATGTGATCCGCCGGCTTATTATCTTAGCCAATTAGTTGTTCTATCTGTACAATCATTGGCATGATGATGCCTCATATGGATCGCCGCATTGCGTGAGGAAGGATGTGATGCGCCGATTTTTACCTCTACTGATTCTTTCTGTCTTATTGACCGCCTTTCTTTCGGCCGTTACCGTGGCCCAAGAAGGCGAGGAAAAACCGCTCATCACCGTTCGTGCTGAAGATCTTGTCTGGAAGCCCGGCGCCATGATCGACGGCACGGCAGATCCGCAGATGACGCTCATGAGCACCATGGGAACGATGGCATTTGCGGCGACTGAGCCCTCCGACACCTGCGTAGATGCCCCTTTTTTGGTACTTCTACCGGAAGCGCCGGCTGACGGCATAAGCTACAACGTGGAAAATGCCACCGAAGCCGACGACGACCCTGTTCTCACCTGTATGTGGGGTACTCCGGCGCGCAGGCAGGGGTTTCGCACTGTCTGGTACCAGCTTATCGTGCCGTTCAGTGGTCGAATTACGCTCGATACATTCAGCAGCCGATATGATACGGTGTTGGGCGTTTATACCGGCGACTGCGGCAAGCTGACGGCTGTGAAATGCAGTGACGATGTTAATGGATTTTCATCGGAGAGAACCTTTGCCGTTTCCGCCGGCGAAACGTATTACATCGAGATAGCCGATAGAGACCCCGGTATCGGCAATGAAAAGATTCTCAACTTCTCCGCTCTCTTGCAGCGGCTTGATTCCGCCTGGAATGCGGTTGAAACAAGACCTTCGCCGCCAGCCATCAGCCGCCATTCGACAGCATCACTGTTTGACATGCTCTTCGTAATTGGCGGGCAAACCGGCGGAACAGGCATCCCCATTGTCTCCAACCAGCTCTTGCGTTTGAACACCAGCACCAAACGGTGGGAGACCCATCTGGCAACAATCCCTGGGGCGGGCTACTCCAATACGACCGCGGCGATGGTAGACAACCAGATCTTCATCCCCTCAGGCTACAACGGCAATGACCTGGGCTATGACGGGCTCCACTGGGCTTATACCTTCGACCCTAATGACCGCGATGATCCCGGCTACTGGACGTCAGTCGCTGCCGTACCTAAAGTAAGGGGCAAGAACTTCGCCTGGTCGGCTTCCGCCGCACAGCCTGGCGCTAACAGCTATTATCTGATGGGCGGTACCTCTTCCACCGACCTGTTTGACACGGCGACCGTATCGAACAGCGAAGTATTCAAGTATCTTGTAGACAGTAATACCTGGCTGTCAATGCCCTCTATGCAGGTTGCGCGTTACGCGCACACCGGAGCGTGGATA
>JBJYWX010000478.1:0-3364 GCA_046259695.1 Promineifilaceae bacterium (SeqCode)
GCCAGTAACGATCATTTGACGCACCAAGCCTAAGCAGGAAAAGAAGGCATGTCCATTAACGACGCCATCAAAACATACCATGATCTCTTGACCGATGAAATGGCGGCCGAGTCGCAAGGGCAGCTGGATGATCAGCTGCAGCGCCGCGGCCTTTATTTCGGCGACCGGCCACTCTGTACCGTGCTGCGGCCACGATTCTTGTCCCTGGATCAGTATACTTTCCTGCGTCGCGCCATACGCCCCTTGCTGAGCGCCTTCAACAAGGTATCCTATCTTGCGGTGGAGGATGCGGATTTTAGGCAGCAGTTCCGGCTCAGCGACTGGGAGGAAGTTCTAATTCAGATCGATCCGGGCTACACCAGCCATACGCCCCTATCGCGTCTAGATGCTTTCTACCTGCACGAAAGCGGCGACCTTCGCTTCACAGAGTACAACGCCGAAGTGCCCGCCGCATCCGCCTACAATGACACGCTGACTAAGGTGTTCTTGGGCCTGCCGGTCATGGGACAGTTCTTACATCACTACGTGGTTAACCCGATCATGACCAGACATGATGTGCTCCATGTGCTGCTGCAAGCTTATAAGGAATGGGGCGGAACGGGACGGCCGAACATTGCCATCCTCGACTGGCGCGAAGTGCCCACCTACAGCGAATTTGAGCTGTTCATTCGTTTCTTTGAAGGCCAGGGTTATGCTTGCCAGATCGTCGATCCGCGCGATGTGGAGTATAAGAACGGCCGTCTGAGTGCCGGCGATTTTCCCATTCACCTGATCTACAAGCGTGTTCTCATTACCGAACTAGTTGAGCGGGGCGGCCTGGATCATCCTGTCATCCAGGCGGTACGTGACGGCAACGTCTGCATGGTCAACCCTTTCCAGTGCAAGATACTTTATAAGAAATCGAGCCTGGCGGTACTGAGCGACGAGCGCAATAGCGAACTGTTCACAAAAGATGAAATGAAGGCTATCCGCAGTCACATCCCCTGGACGCGCAACGTTGAAGAGCGTAAAACATCCTATAACGATTTGCCGGTCGACCTGATCCCATTCATCTTGAAATACCAAGAACGATTTGTCCTCAAGCCCAATGATGATTACGGTGGGCATGGCATAGTTCTCGGCTGGCAGACAAATAGCAGCGGCTGGGAGCAGGCGGTAACGCAAGCTTTGGAAAGCCCTTACGTGGTGCAGGAGCGTATACCGATCCCGGAAGAACCTTACCCCAGCATGGTCGACGGGCAATTACAGATCTTTGACCGCATGTTTGATACGGCCCCCTTTATTTTCTATGGTGATTACGTCGACGGCTGCCTGACACGACTCTCAAATGATCCATTGCTCAACGTATCCGCTGGAGGGGGCTCTTCCGTGCCTACTTTCCTCGTCATGGATCGTTAGCACAGGCGCACCATCACTAGCCCTTGACAGATGCGCTCTTGTTCTATATACTGGCTCATCATATAGACTATCATCTATATAATTTCGTAGCGACATATGGACGCGATCACTTTTGCCAAGGCTATGGCCGACGAAACACGACAGGAGATTATGCGCCTGCTTTGTTGCCAATGGCTGTGCGTCAACGACGTGGTGGCCAGGTTGGGCAACGTCACCCAGCCGACAGTTTCCCATCACCTGGCCGTGCTGCGCGAGGCCGGCCTGGTGCACATGCGGCGCGAAGGCAAACAGGTTTTTTATTCGCTCAATCAGGACGCCGTCACCATTTGTTGTGGGACGCTGATGCAAACCTTTGCTCCGGAAAAAGTGTTGCTGATGCTGCCGGAGCGTGAGTAGTTTTTTTACTTTGATATATAGACAGGAATCAATATGAGGTGTGCCCATGAACAATATACCGCTGAATAACATACACAAGAGCGTGCAGGAACATTACGGCCGTTTAGCACAGAATGACTCTGAGCTGGATGTCGTTGATTGCTGTGCTGATGACACAGGCTCCGCAAGCTGCGATTGCTCCACACTCTACGAGGTGGATACCACCTGGCTGCCGCAAGCGCTAACCGGCTTTTCCCTTGGCTGCGGCGATCCAATTACCCTGGCCGAACTGCAGCCTGGGCAAACGGTGCTCGACCTGGGTTCGGGCGGCGGGCTGGACTGTTTCCTGGCTGCCGAACAGGTAGGTGCAGCGGGTCACGTAATCGGCGTCGATATGACACCGGAAATGCTCGCCAAGGCAAATCGCAACAAAGAGAAGCTGGGGGCAGCACGCGTTGAGTTTCGTCTGGGACAAATCGAAGCAATGCCTGTCGATTCAGCCACGATAGATGTCATCATCTCCAACTGCGTAATCAATCTCAGCCCAAACAAACCCGCCGTGCTGCGCGAGGCGTATCGCGTGCTCAAGCCTGGCGGCAGGCTGGCGATTTCCGACATAGTGACCGAAGGCCGGTTCAGTGACGACCGGCGGGCGGATATGTCCGCCTGGTCTTCCTGCGTCAGTGGCGCGGAGGAAGTAAGCGCACTCACGATCATGCTGCGCGACGCCGGCTTTGTCGACGTGTCGATCCGTGCCAAGGATGGCGATGACCTGGAATACGCGGCTGTCTCGCCCACAACCGGCACGGCGCGTCCCTTTAGCGCGCGCATCACGGCCGTCAAGCCGGTGGGAAGGAGCGACCACTCATGAGTGAATCACGCGTTTACTTTGCACAGGTTGCCCGGCAGTGGGACGAGCTGCGCAGCGGCTATTTCACGGAAGCGATGCGTGACGCGGCCATAACCAGGGCCGATCTGCCGCCGGGCGCCGTGGTAGCTGACGTTGGTACGGGCAGCGGCTTCGTCCTCGCCGGGCTGCTGGACCGGGCCAAGCGCCTCACTGGTTTTGACGAGAGCCCGGAGATGCTGGCGGTAGCGTCCGAACGCTTCGCCGCTTGCCCGCAGGTGCAGTTTAAGCGTACAGATGGCCGTGTACTGCCCGACGAAGACAACGCTTACGACGCTGTCTTTGCCAACATGTATCTCCATCACGTGCCGGATCCACCGGCGGCCGTGCGAGAAATGGTCCGCATCCTAAGACCTGGCGGCAAGCTGATCATCACCGACCTGGACAGCCACGATCAGGCCTGGATGGCCGAAGCCATGGCCGATCGCTGGCTGGGCTTTGAGCGCGGCGACGTGCGCCGCTGGTACGAGCAAGCTGGGCTGGAAGCGATTGATGTTGACTGCGCCGCCGGCACCTGCGACTGCGGTGATCCTGGGGGCGAATCCATTGCTCTTAGCATTTTTGTGGCCTTGGGACGTAAGGCGTAGGGGAAACAAAAAAGCGTGGCCGCACCGGTGCGGCCACGCTCACTCAATAGCAATTGACGCCACTACAACAACAGGCTAAAAAGGAATATCATCCTCA
>JBJYWX010000479.1:0-2443 GCA_046259695.1 Promineifilaceae bacterium (SeqCode)
GATTTAATTGGCGATGTCGACCTGCCCGAAGCCAACCGCGCCGTCCTTGTCGGCACTGCCCTAAACCCATCCAACCCGCGCATCTATCCCGACGCCACAACCCAGACCCTGTGGGGCGAACTGGCCTACCAGCTTGGCGGCAAGGAAGGCTACGACATGGTGGCCCTGGCTGATCAAAAAGGCGTCAGCCCGAATTCCGACACCTTAAAAGAGCTCTTGGACCGTTTCGGCCCCAGCCTGATCATCGTCGACGAGTTTGTGGCCTACGCGCGCAATATCTACCACGTCGACGACCTGCCCGCGGGCACCTTCGACTCCGTGATGACCTTTGTCCAGGCCCTCACCGAAGCGACTCGTCGCTCCGATGATTCCATGCTCCTAATCTCCCTACCGGAGTCTGACATCGAAGTCGGCGGCGAGGCGGGCAAGCAGGCCCTGGAGCACCTGGCCCATGTCGTCGGCCGTATTGAGTCCGTTTGGAAGCCGGTCACGGCCAACGAGAGCTTTGAAATTGTGCGCCGTCGCCTCTTCTCCACCGATGTCGATTACGCCGCCCGCGACGCCGTGCTCAAGGCCTTCAGTGACATGTACCGCAACAGTTCCGGCGAGTTCCCCTCCGGGGTAGCTGAACGCCCATATTACGATCGTCTGGTCGCCGCCTATCCCATTCACCCCGAGCTTTTCGACCGCCTCTACCAAGATTGGTCGACACTGGAGCGCTTCCAGCGCACCCGCGGCGTGCTGCGCTTCATGGCCGCTGTGATTCACGAACTGTGGACGGCCAACGATCCTTCCCTTCTGATTCTTCCAGGCACGGTGCCATTAGCCGCCTCACCTGTGCGCAACGAACTACTGCGTTATTTGCCTGATACCTGGACGGCCGTGTTTGACAGGGATGTTGATGGCCCCGACTCCTTGCCCTACCAGATCGACGGCGAGGTGCCGGCCCTGGGTCGTTATGCTGCCGCGCGGCGTGTGGCCCGCACCGTCTTTATCGGCAGCGCCCCCTCGGTGGCCGGGCAGGCCGTGCGTGGCCAGGAGGAAGTGCGCATTCGCCTGGGCTGCGCGCAGCCGGGCGAACCGGCGGCCGTTTTTGGCGACGCCCTGCGCCGCATGGGCAGCCAGCTTACTTACCTTTACACCGACGGCAGCCGCTATTGGTACGACACACGGCCCACGGTCAATCGTTTAGCCCGCGATCGCGCCCAGGCCTTCCCGCAGGTGGAAGTAGAGCATGAGATCACCGGGCGCCTGGGGAAAGTGACCAAGAACCGCGAATTCGCCGCCTTCCATGTCGCCCCGACGAGCAGCGGCGACGTGGCCGATGAAGCGCGGGCGCGCATCGTCGTCCTGCCGCCCGCTGCGACCCACCGCAAGGGACGAGATGACAGCGAAGCGCTGGACGCGGCCAGGGAGATTTTGGACACGCGCGGCAGCGCCCAGCGCCTCTATAAGAATATGCTCGTCTTTATGGCCGCCGGCGCCAACGGCATGAGCGCATTGGAGGAGGCCGTTCGCGAGTTCCTGGCCTGGCAGTCCATCCAGGATGAAGAGGACGCGCTTGATTTAGGCACCCAGCAGCGGCGGCAGGTCAGCAACAGCTTGAAGACGGCCGATAACACAGTCGATACCCGCCTGCAGGAGGCCTATCGCTGGCTGATTACCCCCACCCAGCCCGATCCCTTGGGCCCCATTAATCTGCAGGCCAACCAGGTCAGCGGCAGCGACAATCTTTACAACCGCGCCGCGGCGAGGCTGCAAAACGACGAGCTCCTCATCCGCCATCTCTCGCCCTACATCTTGCGCATGGAATTAGATAACTACATCTGGAGCGAGGATCGCGGCTATGAAGTGGGTCTGAAACAGTTGTGGAACTATTTTTCACAGTACTGTTACCTACCGCGCCTTTTTGACGAAAATGTGCTTCTGCAGGCTGTAAAAGACGGCGTGCAGCGTCTCGATGCCCCCTTCGCCTATGCCGCTGGTAAGGACAGCGCCGGTTATCACACCGGTCTCGTCTTTCACACCATTGGTCCGGTCTATTTCGACGACCAGAGCCTGCTCATCCATCCCGATTACGTCCAGGAACCGCCGCCGCCCGAACCCATCATTCCGCCGGCGCCCGTCCCCGGCGATGAGACCGGAACTGAAACAGGGGAATTCGGTTCGGATACCTCTGTGCCGCCGCCCAAACCGCTCCCTGCGCGCAGGCCGGTGCGCTATTACGGCCGTGTGCAGCTCGACCCCCAGCGCGTAACCAAGGAAATGGACGTCGTCGTCGAAGAAATCATCCAGCGCCTCACCGAACTCGTCGGCTGCGATGTCGACATCACCGTCGAAATCACCGCCCGCAAGCCCGACGGCTTCGAAGAAGGCATCGTGCGCACCGTCAGCGAAAACGGCCGTACGTTGAAGTTTGATTCGTTTGAGTTTGAGGAGGGAT
>JBJYWX010000480.1:0-13967 GCA_046259695.1 Promineifilaceae bacterium (SeqCode)
CAGATGGTAGGTTGGCAGCCCGTCTGACTTGAGCAGTACCGGATCCTGGATCTGACTGTTCTGCACGGTGATATCGCCGCGGATCAGATCGTGGACAACCGTTTCGCCCTCCAGGGGCATCTTGAAACGAATGACCGGCACCAGGCCAGCAGCTTCTTTTTCAGCGCGTTGCTCGGCCGTCAGGATCCGGCAGCGGCGGTCATAACCCAGCGGCTGTTTGTTAGCCAACTGTTCCTCGCGCATCTGCGCCAGTTCCTCCGGCGTGCAGTAGCATCTGTAGGCTTTGTCGTGGTCAACAAGCCAGTCTGCCCACTGGCGATACAGTTCGCTGCGCTGGCTCTGTACGTAAGGACCGTATGGACCGCCAATATCGGGCCCTTCATCCCAATCAAGTCCCAACCAATGAAGAGCGTCGATGATCGCCTGTTCCGCGCCTTCCACGTAACGTTTTTGGTCGGTGTCCTCAATGCGCAAGATAAACTGCCCGCCATGGCCGCGAGCAAACAGCCAGTTGAAAAGGGCGGTGCGCGCGCCGCCAATATGTAGATACCCCGTTGGGCTTGGGGCAAAACGAACCCGAACTGTCATTGTTACTCTGTCCTTAATTGGGAAAGTTGACGCGAAGGAGTATAGCGGATCTTACGGTCGTTCACTAACCGAAATCTTGCTTGTGCTGTCGCATGAGCACCGATTCGACGATGCCGACGGCCAGGAAAAGCGTTACCAACGAGCTGCCGCCGTAGCTAACAAAAGGCAAGGTAAGGCCGGTGACAGGCAGCAAACGCACATTCATGCCAATGCTGACCAGGGTTTGAAAGAAGAGGATGCCGGCGATTCCAATACAGATCAATTTTCCGGCAAAATCAGTGCTGCGCGCGGCGGCGCGCAGGATGCGTAGCAGGATAAATCCAAGCAGGCCGATGACGACAAGTGAGCCGAAAACGAGACCCATTTCCTCGGTTATCATGCTGAAGATAAAGTCAGTGTGCTGCACACGTAGGAATCCAAGCTGGCTCTGTGTGCCCTGCATGTAACCCTTGCCCCATAGGCCCCCGGAGCCAACGCTGATCTGCGCCTGCTCGATGTTAAACAGATCGGCTTCATTGGCCTCGGTGGGATTGAGGAAGGTGGTGATGCGTTCCTGCTGGTAGTCGGCGAGGAACGGGTAAACCATAGCGATCGCCAGTATGCCCACCGCCGCTAGAACGGCAAAGTGGGAAACGGGCAGGCCCGCGGCCCAGATCATGACGAACCAGACGAACATGAAGAGGATTGACATACCCAGGTCAGGCTGGAAGAAGATCAGGCCCACGGGAATACCGATGTAGACCAGCGAAAGCAGCGTGTTTGAAAAGCGGTTGATCAGATGCTGCCGAGTCGCCAGGAATTGGGCAAATGTGACCGTGATCAGAATTCGGCCGAATTCTGAAGGTTGGATACGAAAGGTGGGCGTCACCTGGATCCAGCGCCGGGCTTCGTTGCCAAACTGGCCGGCGACGATTACCAGTACCAGCGAAAGAATAATGCCGACATAAATATACCAATGCGACGAGGTCAGGTAGCGATAATCGATAGCCGCCACGGCGAAAAGAACCACGAGGCCGATTACGGCAAAGATGACTTGCTGGCTCGGGTACCCCTCAAACGCGGGCGCGCCGGTAACCGCGCTGCGAATCATCAGGATGCCATATCCGGTCAGCAGCACGACCGCACCGAGCAGCCAGAAATCAAAATTACGCCAGGTAGAACTAGGGGCTATCATCGGCTCGATTGTAGAGATTTCCGGCCCAAAAGGGCACCCTTCCTACTTCTCGTTCATGAAGCGCGCGAAATCGGTAAACCTATTCGCCCTCTAAAAGGCGAAATCGGCCAGACGCACCGGCAGCCGCCGGGCGCCCCAACTGCCCGGCTGCGACGCAAAGTGGCCCGCGCAGAGGGCGCCGCAGCGCGAACAGGTTCCGCCGGCCGTCAGCCGCCACTCACCGAGCACGTACCAATCACGGTAGATAAGTAACTGCCCGCAGTTGTGACAATAAGTGCTGCCGCCTTCACCGTCATGGATGTTGCCTGTATAGGGATAATACATGCCGTTTCGCAAGGCGATGCTGCGCGCCCGGCTGAGCGTCGCTGCCGGGGTATGCGGAATGTCGCGCATCTTATAATCGGGATGAAAGGCGCTGAAATGCAGCGGCACATCGGGTCCGAGCTCGTTCACAATCCATTTAGTGAGCGCGTCCAGCTCCTCATCACTGTCGTTTTGGCCGGGTATGAGCAGATTGGTGATTTCCAACCACGTGTCCGTTTCGTGTTTGATGTAGCGCAGCGTGTCGAGCACTGGCTGCAACTGTCCAGCGCACAACTTTTCATAAAAAGCTTCCGTGAAGCCTTTCAGATCTACATTAGCAGCGTCCATGTGGGCAAAAAATTCGCGCCGCGGCAGATCATTGATATAGCCGGCCGTGACCGCTACGCAGGCCACTCCCAGGTCGTGGCAGGCGCGGGCGACGTCCACAGCGTATTCCAGGAAGATCACCGGATCATTGTAGGTGAAGGCGACGCTGCGGCAGCCCAGAGCCTGCGCTGCCCTGGCAATCTGCTGCGGAGACGCGGAATCGGCCAGGGTGTCGATCTCACGCGATTTGCTGATATCCCAGTTTTGGCAAAAACGGCAGGCTAGGTTGCATCCCGCCGTGCCAAAAGAGAGCACGGACGTTCCGGGGTAAAAATGGTTGAGTGGTTTCTTCTCAATAGGGTCGACACAGAAACCGCTGGAGCGGCCGTAGGTCGTAAGAACGACTTGATCATCCTGCCGCGCGCGTACGAAGCACATGCCCCGCTGCCCTTCCTGAAGCTTGCAATAGCGTGGGCAAAGATCGCACTGCACGCGGCCATCCTCGAGCTTGTGCCAGTAGATGGTAGGTACGGTATGCGCGTTCATTTTGAATTTCTCCGGAGTCGCCGCGAAATTGTTACCAGTATCTATTATACTATAAGGACGAACGTGATTGTGTGCGCGAGGCACGTGGAGCGAATCATGACGACGGTACGAGCAGCAGCAGTTGCAGGCACCTTCTATCCGGCCGATGCGGTCATTCTAGCAGATATGGTTGATCGTTTCCTGGATGACGCGGCCGTCACAGATGCACTGCCGGTAAAAGCCATTATCGCTCCCCATGCCGGCTATATCTATTCAGGGCCGATTGCCGCTTCAGCCTATGCGGCCCTGGCTGCGGGCCGCCCGGATGTGCGGCGGGCGGTTCTGATTGGGCCCGCGCACCGCGTGGCCGTAGAAGGGTTGGCGACAAGCAGCGCTTATGCTTTCGCCACGCCGCTTGGCGAGGTGCCTGTGGATCAGGAAGCGGTTGCCAGCACGCTTGCGCTCCCTCAGGTTCAGGTTTGGGACGAGGCCCATGCCTTTGAACACGGCCTGGAAGTGCATTTACCTTTCTTGCAGCGCCTCTATCCCGGAATCAGCATCGTGCCCTTTGTCGCTGGCCGTATCGATCAGGAAGCGGTAGCCGCACTGTTGGATCTGCTGTGGGGCGGCCCGGAAACGGCCGTCATTATCAGCTCTGATCTCAGCCACTATTTTGATTATGCCGCCGCCCAGCACCTCGATCGCCAGACGGCGGAGGCGATCACGCGTCTTGATAGTTCTGCCTTAGGCCCAGACAGCGCCTGTGGACGTTACGCTATTCGAGGCCTGCTGCTGGAAGCCAGGAAGAAAGGGTTGAAAGCGCGGTTGCTGGATCTGCGCAATTCCGGCGATACGAGCGGTTCGCGCGATCGCGTCGTAGGTTATGGCGCGTTTATCTTCAGTTGAGGGCGTTTGCCGGGCATTCCAAGCAGTTTCACAAAAATCCGAGCGTTTAGGCTTGGTTACTCGACCAGCAGTCCGGGAATGACTACTTTGTCGTCAACTGCCTGGCCCTGCGCGTCAATCACGGGCAGCCGCCGCAACGTACTCAGCAGGTAAAGTCCAACCTGCAGGCGGTATTCGCCAGGCGGCATATCGGCGCTGAGCTGTACCTGGTAAGGGTCACTTATCTGTTCGCCAGGTGACCATTGGCTCGTGGGGTAGGTTCCCTGCAGCGGCCAGGCGTCGACCTGGCCGACCAGGCGATCGTCGGCATCCAAGACCTGGACAAAAATGGTGTAGTCCTCGTCCATGGCCGCTAGGCTTTGCCACCGCAGCGTTAGCGGCAGAACCCCTCCCGGCTCCAATTTTTTCTGAGGCAGCTCGACGTCGAGCAAAGCAATCTTGTCCTCGAAATTGACCGCGCCGGGTGGCAGGGCGATACCGCTGATTGAAACTTCGCCCAGTACGCAGCCGGCGCTGATGGGTGCCAGCCAGCCGCAGGCTGCCGCGGAGAGCGGATCGGCCCCGTAGAGAAGATATGGGCCGTTAAGTAGATCGGTAGCGACGGCCGTTGCGGAGACCAGCGGCCGTGGCGCTAGGCGGTTGATGGTCAGCGTGCCCGGCCGCGGCGCATTTTCGATTGGTTGATCAGCGGGCAGCAGCTGCCACGTAACGACATCGGCCTGCGGAGCGTAGCCGCCGAACACAAGTGGCAGGGGCGTGCCGGGCCGTATCGTATCGGGAAAGGCGGCACTGTTGAGCAGTAAACGACCGTTCTGAGCCCGATATGGCTGCCCGCCGTCCAATATCGTCTTTGCCTGCACAGTCTCGCTCGCGATAGTGTGCCAGGTTAGCTCCTCCGCCGTTGCAAAACGCGGTCCCGTTGCTACCTGCAAGTCCAGCGCCAACGGTGAGCTGCCGTCCGGCCGTGGCAGGAGATGGAAATCGGCGACGATTTCGCCCGGCTCAAAAGCGATAGTCGGATAGCTGTCTCCGGCAGGATGCGCGCCGCCGGACGGGCTGGAGGCGCCTTCATAATTCGGCCCTGACCAGCGTAAATAGATATATGCCGGTTCCGTTGCTGATCGTTCGGCCTGCCAGTAGAGCGTGACGGCCGTCGCGGACGGGTCTTCCGGCGCTGGCTCGACGATTTTATAGCCCCGCAGACGCAGCTCGCCTGTATCCAGTTCGCTTGCCGTCACGCCATCCGGCAGTGACAAAATGGGCTCCCTGCTAACTTCCAGCAGCGGCCCCATGGAACGTAGGTGGTAGATTCCTGCCAGTCCGGGTAGGAACCGCGCCAGGTAGACGGTTTCTCCCGCTGCTAGGCGAGCATCCAGTTCAGTGCGATAGGCGGCCTCGTCGGGCAGGACCATGATGTTCAAGTCAGGCCGTTGGCCTTCGGCTTGCTGCAAATAGTAGAGGGGCGCGATTTTTTCGCTGTCGGCCAATATCGTCGCCCCGTCAGCCAGGGGGCGCGAAAGCACGCCTTCCCCCCAGGTTTGCAAAGCGGCGAGATCGGTGTAGTCACCTTCCGGCAGTTTTTGGAACGTGCGCAGCAGGGTGGGCAGAAGCAGCAGCAAGATCAGCAGCGCGATAAATGGGCCGGCCCAGTTACCATGTCCACGCTGCTTTAGAGCGCGGCCCGTCAGCGTGACGGCGCCAGCGAGCGCCGCGCCCCAAAATAGGGCGACGATGACCTGGGCCGGTATGAGAAATACAGCCAGGTCCGGCACGTGGTAATTGAGGCCATAGAACAGATAGCCCAGCAGGGCAAGCAGCAAGATTAGCCCGGCGCGCCAGTCACGGTAGACGGCGTAGACGAATCCAATCAGCGCGAAGAACAGGTTAAACCAGCCCCACTCGCCAAGCAGCAGGCGGCCGACAATGCGGTAGCGCGAAAAGTCGTTGAGCCAGGCGTCGAGCTGCAGCGCACCCTGAAAGCGGCCGCCGATGACCCAGTCCAAGAAACGATCCATGCCCATGGGAGCGCCGTGCAGCGCGGACCAGCGCAGCGGCAGGTAGGCATAAAGCAGCAGCGGCAGCACGAAGGCCAGGCTGACCTTGAGCAGCAGTAGGGTATTTTGGCGGGCGTTCTGCTGGCGCAAACAGCGGCTGTAAGCCAGCCACACAGCCAGAACCGCCGGTGGGAAAAGGATGACCGTAGTTAGATGGTTGGCCAGGCCGAGGCCAAGTAGAAGGGCAAGCAACCAGATGGACGACTGCCAGCGCAGCGTAAAGCGGCCGCTGAAAAGGGGCGCGTTGCAGTTTCCGGTGCCCGGCGCAGAAGTGAGCATGGTTGCTATGAGCCACAGCACGGAGGCCACGATCAGGGCGTTCAAGGCATAAACTTCGGCCTGCACTGCCTGGCTCCAGAAGGTTGGCGATAGGCCGAAGACGACGGCGGCGATCAGCGCTGCCGCCGGCTGGCGCCACAGGCGACGTCCGGCCAAATAGAGCATGGTGGCCGCTAACGTGGCGAATATCGCTGAAGCAAGGTTGATGCGCCAGGCGACGGAGCCGAACGGCAAAGCGGCGAACAGACGGCCGAGTAGGATATACAGCGGGTAACCTGTTGGGTGCGCGATGCCTAGCTGGGGAATCACGACCTGAAACTCGAATGTGTCGGCCCGGCCCACAACGGAAGGCATGGTGAGCAGATAAGCCGGCAGGAGCGCCAGCCAAAGCAGAACGATCCCGCTCCACGGCTGTCTGTCAAACAGGCCCAGCAGGTGACCCAGGAATACAGTGCAAAGCCACAGGCTGGCGGCGAAGAGGAAACGGCTCGCTGCCAGGTCGACGCGATCCTGAAACAGGTAGAACAGGTTAAGCAGCAGGGGCAGGAATGCAGCCGCGCCCGCCCAACCAGGTGCCAAGCTTCCGCTGGCCAGGATGCGCCAAGCACCTGCAGCCACTAATGCAAAGGCGGCCGCCAGCAGCAGCGCCGGCAGAGGACGGCCGAGCCATAGATTGCTCGGGAACAATCCTTCATACAGTAGGCGCGAAAGTGCCAGGCCGGCCGTGAAGAAGAGGGCCAAGGCGGCGACGCCGCCCCAAACCCGTCCCTGGCTGCTCGTGTGCAAAGATGACATCGGTCTCCCATTGTACCTCTATGATCCTGGCTTTGGCGCGCGGCGCTGAAATCGTTTAGCGATCACCGGGATGGCGCCTATATTTGGCGTAAGGGGCCAAAGGTCAATACAATCAGCCTCCAGACGATCAATTTGAGTGAGCATATGGCTGATCCCATCAATGAATCTAACGGGTGGCGGCCGCAGACCCTGGCCGTTCACGCCGGATTGCACCCGGACCCGGCAACGGGCGCTGTAATAACGCCTATCTACCAGACCTCCACCTTTGCCCAAAGCGATGTGGCGCAGCACAAGGGGTATGAATACGCGCGCACCGACAATCCGACGCGCAGCGCGCTGCAAGAAGCAATGGCTGCCCTGGAAGGTGGGTCATTTGCCCTGGCCTATGCCTCGGGCATGGCCGCCATAGATACGCTGCTGCGCCTGGTAAAGCCTGGGGAGCATGTGTTGGCCGGTGACGATCTATATGGCGGAACCTATCGTTTATTCCAGCATATCCTGAGCGAATTTGGCATCGAGTTTAGCTATGTCGATATGGCTGATAGTGGCGCCGTATCGGCCGCTTTGCGCCGGCAGACGCGCCTGGTCTGGCTGGAGACGCCGAGCAATCCCTTGCTCAAGGTGGCCGATATCGCGCAGATTGCGGCCCAATCTCAAAAGGCCGGCGCCTGGCTTGCGGTTGACAACACGTTCGCCTCACCCATTTTGCAGCGGCCGTTGGCGCTCGGCGCGGATTTTGTCATCCACAGCACGACTAAGTACATCGGTGGTCATTCCGATGCCGTTGGTGGGGCTGTTGTTCTAAATGATCCCGAAATCTATGAGCGGCTCAAGTATTTGCAGAACGCGATCGGCGCGGTGCCAGGCCCATTGGATTGTTTTCTCCTCCTGCGCGGCATACGCACCCTTGCCCTGCGCATGGCCCAGCACAGTGCAAACGGAGAGCAGCTTGCTCTTTTTCTGGCCAAGCACCCGGCCGTCCGCGAGCTGTATTACCCGGGCCTGGAGAGCCATCCGCAGCATGAACTGGCGCGGCGGCAAATGCGTGCTCCGGGTGGTATGCTTTCGTTTATCTTGCGCGGCGGTGAAGAGTCGGCACGCCGCCTGGTTATGCAGACGCGCCTATTTACGCTGGCCGAGTCACTGGGTGGGGTTGAATCGCTTATAGAATTGCCCGGACCCATGACCCATGCCTCGGTAGCCGATTCGCCGCTGGCTGTCGATCCCGGCCTGGTGCGCCTCTCCGTTGGTATTGAAGACGGCGATGATCTCGTGGCCGATCTGGACCAGGCGCTCAAAGCCGCTGTTTGACAACGATGCGTATAGCTAAAGCAATTGTTAACCTGATTGTAGACGCAGCGATTGCCTGGAATCAGGACAAAGCGTCCCTCTATGCGGCGTCCATCGCCTACTACATGACCTTCTCCATTGCGCCGCTGTTGGTGCTTTCAGTCGCCATTGCCAGCCGGGTCTTTACTCAGGCAGTGATCGAAGGCCAGCTCGTCTCCCAAATCGATATGTTTATAGGCTCAGACGCGGCTATCATGTTGGAAAATATACTGCGCAGTGCCAGTATAGGTTCCTCGCGCTTCACGATCATCAGTATCCTCTTTTTATTCTGGGCTGCATCGGGCGTGTTTAACCATCTTAAGCGGGCGCTGGACATCATATACGGCGTTACGAGACGGCCGACGGAACCGCAGCGAGGCTGCTTGTTCGCGCTGCGCAATCGTTTCTTCGCCTTTGCCATGGTTGTTTTCATGGGTGTCTTGCTCCTTGCTGCTATCACGCTCAATACGCTGGTTACCGCCATGGACAGTTTTCTGGTGCAGTACCTTCCCGGCCTGACTGAACTGAACGCCACCGTAACGCGTTTCATTTCACCGGCGATCATGTTCTTTCTTTTCGGCATTATTTTTAAAACACTGCCGGAAGCGCGCATTGCTTGGCGGGATGTATGGCTGGGGGCTGGGGTGACTACTTCGCTGTTCCTGCTGGGTAACTATTTCATTGCCATATACCTGCAGTTCACCAGCGTTGCCTCCGTTTACGGAGCCGCGGGTTCTTTGATAATAATCTTGGTCTGGATTTATTATTCGGCGCAGATTGTGATGTACGGGGCTGAGTTCACCAAGCTGTACGCCATACGTTACGGGGGCGGTATCGTGCCGCGTAATGGTGCGATCAGCCTGGCCGAATATTACAGCATCCACGCCGCGAACCGGCCTGAGCTGGTCGAAGAGGATATGCAGCAGTTGGCCTCCCTATTGAGCGGCACAAACAGCACCGATGATCCGCCCAAGCCAACCATCATGGATAACCAGTAGGGATTATGCTGCGCTATCATGTGGCCCGCGCGTTCTGGAGGCTCGTTCAACTCAGTCTGGCCAATCTAACCGTCATCGGGCGGGAGCATATTCCCGCCCAGGGCCCTTACCTGGTTACCGTCAATCATATGAGCATGGCCGATACGCCGCTGCTTTTTGTCGCCTTTCCCACCATGCCGTGGCGCTTCTTTGCTGGTGAGAAGTGGCAAGATCATTGGCTTTGGGGACCGTTCATGGGCTCATTGGGGGCGATTTATGTGCGCCGGGATGAAGCAGACCGGCGAGCAATTCAGGAAGCCCTGGCGGCGCTGCAAGAGGGAGCGGTGTTTGGCCTTGCGCCCGAAGGGACGCGCAGCAAGGTGGGCGCCATGCAGCCGGCCAAGGCAGGCGCCGCTTACCTTGGCAGCCGCAGCCAGGTTCCGATTGTCCCAGTAGGCGTTATCAACAGTGATAAATTGTTCGCCAATGCGCGGCATTTACGGCGTACCCATATTACCGTGACTATTGGCGAACCATACGAGCTGCCTGACCTCGGCCGTCGCGCCAGAAGCGCCGATCTCGAGGCGCTGACCCATCTGATCATGATCCACATCGCTAGCCTCCTGCCTGAACGTTACCACGGTGTCTACGCCGGCAGCCCGGCCCTGGCCGCTCTGCAAGCGGGAGAAGATCCATGGCCCTATTGTGTTGAATTGGTTCGGGAGGAACGAGAACACAGCGAGGCCGGTTTAGCCGGCGGCGACCATTAGCTCCTGAATCTGATGTTCGTGCGCTTCATCATGCTGCACGGCCAGGTTGGTCAGCTCTTGCAGGCTTGTGTTGCCAAAAAAGGCGTGGTTCGCCGTACGCTGCCACTGTTCCCAGCTCAAATCGCGCAGGAGATCAAGGCTCTGAGCACGCAGGGCAAGGAAAGTCAGGGCCGCCGCGCGGCCGTCCTGCGCATGGTAGGCGCGTGACGCTGCCCAATTGTCGGAATCGACACCCGACAAAAATGGTTGCTCACGCGCAAGCACCGCCTCATAGCGCGGCAAATGCACTTCCCGTTCCACGTCGCGCAAGTGACACATCACCTCAGTCAGGGACCAGGATTCTTCATCCGGCTGCCAATGCCAATTAATAGCCGGGTCATCAAGCAGCGCGCTCACCACGAGAGCGAAAGATTCTAGCGCCGCAAGTAGTTCGAATGCAGGTGGTGTTGGTTCCATGTCGTCAGGGCAAATCCGGCTTACTCGACAACCAGCCACTCTCCATGCCCAGCACGAGCTTTTCCAGGGATCCCTGTGCCGTGGGCCGCAAGCCGGGAGGAAGCTCGGCGCCTGGCAGCTCGATCCAGTAGGTAAACAGGCCCATAGCCGCCGCCGGCGCAATATCGTGCCTAACATCATCTCCGACCATGAGTGCCTCCTCCGGCCCGCAGCCAACAGCGTCCAGAATTTCCTGGTAGTAGGCCGCCTGCGGCTTGGTAGCATGCATGTTTTCCATAGTGGTTACCAGGGCATAAGGGTACTCTGATACCGGCACGCCGGCCCACTGTAGGCGCGTTTCAATCGCCTGTCGCGGAAACATGGGGTTGGTGGCGATGACCACGCTCAATCTACGGGCGAAAGAGGCGTTTACAAGGCGTTTAGCGAGCGGCGAGGGCTGTGTATATTGGCGCAGCTGTTCAAATTCATTGTGGTAGAAGCGGTCAAAATCGGCCTCGATGACGTCGCTATCCAATCCCGAGAGCCCGTTGAATTGATCCCAAAATACCTCATTGTTTGTCCTGGCCGGATCGATGTTCTGCACCATTGTGCGCGAGGCGCCCAACAAGGCCTGCATAAACGCTTCGCGGGGTAAATGGCGCTCTCCAAGGGTGCCGCAAAGGTCAAAGTAATGTGGCAAGAACACATCCATGTCGTTGCCAAGCAGGGTGTTATCGAGATCGAGTAGAATGGCCTTTATCATCGTGCGCTGTGTGTTGCTAACTAAGAAAAGGAGGGGTCAGTCCCCGAACAGCTCCTGCAGGCCGGGCTTCTCTCGCGCACATTCCGGGCAACCGACATGGGGCTTGGGCACATCAATGAGATGGCGGCTGCAAAAAGCAGTTACCTCTACATGCCGGTTGAGTCCAAGCACGCCTTTCTTAACCGTCGCTTCCAGCACCAGGTCAGGGCTGTTGTTGGCGCGTAAGATACCCGGTACCGGACAGTTAGTGCAATCTTTCGGCTGCCAGGCAGGCGAGCCGGGGTTGCCGTCGATAAGGCGGCAAGTTTGCTCGCTGCGACCGCGGTGGAAATCCTGGTAGTAAAAGCGGCATTCTTGCCCGGCGGGATTTATCATAAATGGTGACCCTTTACAGGTAAATACTCTAAGGCCAGCAAATTAGTTCTGCGTTAACATTTATCCTCAGCTACCCGCCATACTCTACCGCATTATGCCGCCATACCGAAGTGATTATTATCTTGCAGGGCTATAAAACTTGCGTGAAAGTTGACCAACGGCCGTATACCCCTCTCATAAGCTGGTTTATACTGAAGTGCAGGTGATCTGCGCCAGGACAGCCTGGAGGCGGGTCGCGGTGAACAGAGTTGTTAAACAGGTAATATCGCCAGTACGGTGAAGGAGGCATAGTGATGGGATTGATAACGCGCAGGCGAGGCGGCCTGGTATTCCTGGTTCTGTTGGTTCTGCTCCTGGGTTTTTCATTAACGGCCGTGGTTGGCGCACAGGAAGCGCCGCCGGACAAGGCGGGCTGCATCTATGGACAGGTATGGTTTGACACAAACCACAATGGTGTGCAGGATGCCAATGAAGACGTGGCGAACGGCGCAAGCGTATTTCTGTTAGGCGTAGAACCCTTCGAGTTTACAACTGGCCCTTATGTGATGGTTGACCATCAGTTGGCCCGCGACGATGGCACGTATGAATTCTGCAAGGTGCGCAGCGGAACGTACGAGCTGCGTGTGCTACCGCCCAAAGGCGTATCCACCGCCAAGTTGTATGGCACTGCTGCTTCCAATCCTACGGGACCGTTCCCGTTCGTGAGGGACGAAATGGCGATGTTCAACTTCGGCTTGGCCTACCCTTATGCTATTCACAGCACGGATACGTTGAATGAGCCTTAAGCCGACCCTCGAATAGTTCAGCAGTCAAAAAGCCCATCCGAAAGATGGGCTTTTTGATTGCTAGAGTTAAGGGCTGCCCATTTCAACGGCATCCTAATCGCTGGCGTGGGCTTAGGCCGTTACAAACACGGCTTTGAAGGCGAAATCGTTGAGCCGGACGGGCCTGGCCAGGGTTTTGCCGTTCTGGTCAACCATGGTTATGGCGTCGCCCGAGGTGAGTGAACGGGGGCCGCTCGTCGTATAGGCGCTGATTTCATCGAAATAGACGACCCCAAAACTGGCCAAGGGCGGGAACGGCTGGTTGAGGGGCCAGCTACGCGTGACGCCGGCATTGATGGTGACCGCTGGCGGGAACCCGGTGTCAAACGCGAAGTTGATTGTCTGTGACGTGGTCTCGTTCGCCAGAAAGTAGGCCGCCGTACCGGCCTGGTTGGTCTGAAGGCACAGTGAGCCGCTGAGCACATCGCCGGGGCGAACTGGCAGGTTGATATCGCCGATGCCCTGCGCCCAAAGCTGGCAGGTAACGTTCTGGCTGGCGTCAACGGTCATGTTTACGTGGACGTCAAGAAAGCCGAGACCAACAAAGGTATGGAAATGATCGACGCCGAGCTGGCTCGGAGTGTAATGCAGATTGGGCACCGTCCAGGTGAGGAACAAGGCCGTAAACGGCGCGGCGGAGCTGAAGAGCTGGTAGGCGCAGGACTCGATGGGGCTTGGCCCCAGCGCAGGCGTGGTGGCCGGCTGCTTGTCAGCAGTTGATGTGTCCGGCCGCGGCTCGAGATGCTCGAAACTGCGGTAGCGTGCCGCCTGCCGATCCCACAGGGCAGCCATTCCTGGCTGAGTCTGGGGATCGGGTCGCAGCGGCAGCCCGTACTTCATCAATTCTCGCGTCGAAGCAGAGAACGGATCAAAATCCTTTGAAGGAGGTGAAAAGAGGCGCACTTCTTTGCTTTCGGGAGGTTGTTTTTCAGTCATGATATTCTCCTCACTGCCACTTTGTTCCAGGCAGCGCAGCGCATGTATAACAATCGGCTGCCAATCGGCCGATGTCTTATTTTCGTATTATACAATTAATTTGGTTGCTGTATAGCTGCATTAACGATCGTAGCGTGGATTACTATCGTGGTGACGGCACTGCCCGAGGAGCACCAGCCAAAAAGCAAAAACCCCCGAAATGGGGGTTTTTTGCTACATTCTGTACGCCCTGAAGGATTCGAACCTCCGACCTTCTGGTTCGTAGCCAGACGCTCTAATCCACTGAGCTAAGGGCGCAGATTATATCGTTCCCAACAATAACAAAACTGCCTGGGGCTGGCAAGCGTTGCCTGGGATTATTAAGGCGGGGAGGAAGGGATTCGAACCCTTGAACGGCTTTTTAGACCGTTAACCGCTTAGCAGGCGGCCCCAATCGTCCACTCTGGCACCTCCCCGGTGCACGGGTGCCTGGGTTAAACGTTACATGTTAAACGCGCCGCGTAATCTGCGGCCGGCGAGCGGAGGGAGAGGGATTCGAACCCCCGGTGAGCTTACGCCCACTACGGTTTTCAAGACCGTCGCAATCGTCCACTCTGCCATCCCTCCA
>JBJYWX010000481.1:0-2900 GCA_046259695.1 Promineifilaceae bacterium (SeqCode)
GGCTCGAAGGGCTGGCGCCCCACGCGCCGATCGACCAGTACTGGCACAACCGCACCGGCGAGGACAATGCCGATGCGCACCTGAAACGCCAGATCATGGGCCGGGAGGTTGTGGTCGCCGTCACCAACGGCCGTCTGGATTTTGGCACCTGGGAGCGGATCTTCTACGGGGAGTTTGACGGCCGGCGGCGGAAGCGGGTGCTGGTCAAGATCATCGGCGAGTAGGTGCACTCAGAGCTATCTTGCGCGTAAACGCTTGCGGCTCTGGTGGGCCACAGCGAAGAGATGGTCTGTACGACATAAAGGGGCGGCGTTGAGATTCAGTCTCTCAACCCCGATCCTGATTTGTGTCTTGAACTGCGTGGCTCTGTATTGTTGGGTTCGAAACTGATCGATGTCGATGAAACACGCTCAGCTTGCACGACTGGAAAATCGGGTGATTGTATAGCCTTCTGCTATAGAAGGAAGATAGCATGACGAAACAACCCTGGAGAATCACGCCAAAAACCACATTGGGTAAGTGGTCGATCGGGCTAATCGTCGCGATGCCAATACTGTTTGTCATCGGCTCGTCACTCACGGATTCGCTATATAGATCGGTCCCGGCAGGCGGGACTATTCCGGCAGATATTGCTGCAAGACCGGCTTTGGCGCTTACAATGCTTGCTGGAATGGTTGCCGGAATTCTAGCTTTCATCGTAGGTCTCTTAGCTATTGTCAGGCAGAAGGAGAATGCGCTACTGGTTTATGTATCTACCGTGATTGGAGCACTTTTCATGGTATATCTTGCTGGCGAAATGCTATATCCCCATTAAGGAAGATATCAGCAAGAAAGGCCTGAACTTCTTTGTTTTCCGTACAGGCTGCCCAACAAGCGCGTGCAATCCGACGCCGCTCCGCGGCATGGTATCGGGACATAGTTGGGGTTATGTGAGGTACTTTGAGTCAAAGCATTCTTTGGAGACATCGCGGCGCGGCTGACGCGCCGGTTAGCACGCATAATTGTTGGATGGCAAGGCAGGTTATTGGAGATCTGCTGTGGATGTAACTGAGACGCTGTATGTCACCAATCGAGACGAGTGGCGAGATTGGCTGGAAAAGCATTGCAAGAGCGCGAGTGAAATCTGGCTAGTGAGTTACCTGAAGAAAACAGGGAAACCCAGTGTCCCGTATAATGATGCTGTAGAAGAAGCGCTCTGTTTTGGGTGGATTGATAGTATTGTTAAGAAGTTGGACCAAGATCGATACGCCCAACGCTACACACCGCGAAAAACGGGGAGTGGGTACTCGCAGACGAACAAGGAGAGGCTGAAGAAACTGATCGAGCAAGGAAAGGTGATGCCAGAGGTGCTGGCAGGCTTGGATGAGATAGGGTTGGAAGATTTCGAGTATCCGGCTGACATTGTGGCAGCCCTCCAAGAAAATGAACAGGCGTGGAAAAACTTTCAGAGATACTCAGGGTCATATCGGCGGATTCGGATTGCATACATAGATGTGGCGCGGAATAGACCTGGAGAGTACGAAAAGCGGTTAGCACACTTGATCAAGATGACGGGACAGGACAAGCAGTTCGGACGAGGGATAGAGGATTACTATTGATGAGAGGGGTTCAAGGAAGGTAGAAGAGAGGGCGGGCCAACACTGCTTGCACCCGACCAGGCTATCGCGGCTCGATTTGGATATTGGTCTCGTCATTGTGAGTGGTTCTGGCCAGAGCGGCACACTGCAAAACCGCCTGGCGGGTGAAGCCAACCGTTAGCTACCGATATTGCGCGTAGCATCCAATTGCATGCCAGCCGCCGAGAAGACTATTTTCCAGAAGTGAAGTTAGTCTTCGCTGCTAAGGGCGCGTCCTATCGCAGTTATGGCCTCCGCCGTCAGGGGTATGAGAGCGGTATGTGATAAAGAGGACGTTCACCCTGGACAATGCCCTCAACATCACACCCCGCATTTCCATCAAGGACGCCGCTGGCCCGGAGGCAGCCGGTCCGAGGACCGGGGGCACAACCGCACCAGGCAAGTGTCCTGAGCAGGGCAGAGGTACAATGCCGACGCGCACCTGAAGCGGAACGCAACTCGCAGTGTTGCGCGTGATGGGCCGCGACGCGCAGCGGTGGTTGCGGTCACCAACGGCTGGCTCGACGCCTCGACTGAGCTCGCCGAAGTCTTTGGCACCTGGGAGCGGATCTTGTGAGTCTGGACGGCCAGCGGCGGAAGCGGGTGTTGGTCAAGAGCCGCAGGCAGGCCGTACCGGCACGGTGTACCTTCGGAATCATAGGCGAGTAGTAGAGTCGGATTACACTGCTTCCAGCCGCTCGCAACTCTCTTCCAACCACCGGGTAATCTTCTTGTGCCGCATGTCACCGCGTGCCACGCTCATGGTCAAGTCGAACACCTGGTCATTGTCTGCCGTGAACCTGTAGCCATTCCGCTCCAGCATAATGCCTGCCGCAGCCAGCCCGCTCCGTTTGTTCCCGTCGACAAAAGGGTGGTTTTGGATCAGCGACTCCATGAGCTCCGCTGCCTTTTCCCATAGGTCCGGATAGAGATTTTCACCGCCAAAAATCGCCTTAGGCCGTGCGACGGCAGACTCGAGAAGCGTAAGGTCGCGCACCCCCTCCGCTCCGCCCGTTTGTTGCACAAGCCGTGCGTGTATCAGCAGTATCTCAGTAAGTGACAAGTAGTCCACGTTCTGCCCTCAAGTGCGCACCACGAACTCATAGACGCCCAAAGCCGTATCAAGGTGTGTTTCTCGATCGCTACTCCGATGCAAGCTTTTCCAGTGCAGGTCGATAGCGATGGATGAAGCGATCCACTTGCTCAAGGAGGTCCTCACGGACATCTGGCAATTCGGGCGCTGCTGGCATGATGATGATCCGCTGCCCCTCCAAATCCGCCGTC
>JBJYWX010000482.1:0-1683 GCA_046259695.1 Promineifilaceae bacterium (SeqCode)
GCTGGATCGACCGCCGCTTTTACCGCCGCAAATTTGACGCCCAGCAGGTGCTGGCGCGCTTCGCGCAGCGCGCGCGCGATGAGACGGACCTGGATAATCTGAGCGGTGAGCTGCTCGCCGTGGTGCAGGAGACGCTGCAGCCGGAGTACGCCGGGCTGTGGACGGCGGGCGTGCAAGACCGCGGGCGCACGGAGCTGAAGTCGTGAGCAAAAATCGCACAGCGATTCTAGCCTGGGTCGTGTGTCTCTCCGTTATCGTGCTGGCCACGGCGCAGACTGTGAACACCATGAGCCGGCTGGGGTACGCGCCAACGGCTTTCGACCTGGTGGAGACCTTTGGCTGGGGGTGGGCCATTCCCATTACGTTTTCCATTACAGGGGCACTGATCATCAGCAAGCAGCCCGGCAACCGCGTCGGCTGGCTTTTGATGCTGCCCGTAATCATTGCGATATCGCCCGCCAACTATCTAGCCACACCCAGAACAGCGCTTACGCCGGCGCTGTGGCTGCTGCTCTGGCTTGATACCTGGTCCTGGATAGCGGTCATTTTCCCGGTGCTGCTGATACCCTTGCATTTCCCTACTGGCCGGCCGCCGTCGCCGCGCTGGCGCTGGATTAACTGGCTGGCGGTGGGGATGTGGCTCCTATTTATGTTTTTCGTTGCTTTTGGCCCAGAGATTGGTCCCCTTAATTATGATTGGCGGCTGGCTAATCCACTCGGCATTCTCCCCAACCAGCTCATAGATGCGGTGATGGGCCCCCCGTGGGTGGCCGGACTGCTGGTTATCACCGTGGGCAGCGTTCTTTCACTGGTCGTGCGTTTTCGCCGCGCCGGCCTCGTTGAGAGAGAGCAGATCAAGTGGGTGCTCTATGCCGCGGCGCTGTTCGGCCTCGCCTATATTACCGTGCTAGGACTCAACTCCGTTGCCGGGGATGAGTCAATGGGTGCTTTGACCAATTTGCTTCTTGTGCTGGGTCTCCTTTCGCTGCCCGTGGCCATCACCATCGCCATTTTGCGCTACCGGCTGTTTGACATCGACATCATTATCCGCAAAACGGTTGTATATGCCGCGCTGAGTGCGCTGCTGGCCGTGGTCTATTTTGGCAGCGTCTTCCTGCTGCAGGCGCTGCTCGGCCGATTTGTCGGCGCCGAGTCGCCGCTGATCCTGGTCATTTCCACGCTGCTGATCGCCGCCCTTTTCTCGCCGCTGCGCCGGGCCGTGCAGGGCTGGATCGACCGCCGCTTTTACCGCCGCAAATTTGACGCCCAGCAGGTGCTGGCCCGCTTCGCGAGCAGCGCGCGCTCGCAGACCGACCTGGCCCAGATGCGCGAAGAGTTAACGGCGGTGATCGAAGAAACACTGCAACCGCAGATAATCAGCGTCTGGACCGCCGGCCCCCCGTCAAGCCGCCAGGGGTGATGTGAGTAAGGGCGCTTCGCGAAGCGCCCCTACCAGGCGCTCAATTTCCAGATTTCCGGCTGCCAATCCCCCGCCTCCTGGCCGATCTCGGACAGGATAGTGATCGCCGCCTTCAACTGCGCCATCGCCTCCGCCTCCACGCCCAGGGCGTGGTACACATCGGCCAGGTTGTTGCGAATTGCGGCTTCCCAATGGCGGTCGCCGTAGCGTTCATTGAGTTCCAGCGCCTGCTCAGTGAAGTCCGTCTCCAGGCCGGCATCTGA
>JBJYWX010000483.1:0-19635 GCA_046259695.1 Promineifilaceae bacterium (SeqCode)
TGCGGGTCACGATCCCGTGCCGGTCGTAATCGGGATCATTGCCGAAAGCAATGTCAAAATCATCCTTAAGCTTAATCAGGCCATTCATAGCATAAGGGGAGGAACAGTCCATGCGGATCTTGCCATCCTTATCCACGGTCATGAAGCGGAAGGTGGGATCGACGCCGGGGTGCGTCACCTCCAGATGCAGGCCATACAGCGCCGCCAGGGGCTCCCAATAGGCGAAACCCGCGCCGCCCATCGGATCAACGCCGATGGTTAGGCCCGCGCCGGCAACGACCTCCATGTCGACCACGTTCGCCAGGTCAGCGATGTAGGGAGCGACGTAATCCATGGCAATCACCTTGTCCCCGCCCAGCGCTCTGGCCAAGGGCACGCGGCGCACGTCGCGCAGCCCGCCGGCCAGGATTTCATTGGCCCGGGCCTGGATCACGGAGGTTGTCTCCGTGCCCGCCGGGCCGCCATGCGGCGGGTTGTATTTGAAACCACCGTCTTCGGGCGGGTTGTGCGAGGGGGTCACCACGATGCCGTCGGCGGGGCCGCTCTCACGGCCGTCATTATAGGTCAGAATGGCGTGCGAGATGACCGGGGTGGGGGTGTAGCCGTTGTCGCGCTGGATAAAAACGGGCACCTCATTGGCGGCCAGCACCTCCAGCGCCGTATTTTGCGCCGCTTCGGAAAGCGCGTGCGTATCCTTTCCCAGGAAAAGAGGGCCGTCGATCCCCTGGGCGCGGCGGTACTCGCAGATCGCCTGCGTGGTCGCCAGGATATGCGCTTCATTGAAGCTGCCGTCAAAGGATGTGCCGCGATGGCCGGAAGTGCCAAAAGCGACGCGCTGCGCCGGGTCAGCGGGGTCGGGCGTGATAGTGTAATAGGCGCTCATCAGGCGCGGGATATCGGTCAGGAGCTCGGGCGGGGCAGGTTTGCCCGCCAGTTCGCTTACAGACATAGTGCCTCCTGCGGTGGGCGGTAAAGGCCGGGCAACGGAGTTAACCGTCCCAGGCCGGATTCAACAAAAAATGGCCGGCTTATTGTCGCAAAAACGGCCGCGGTACACAACCGGATCCTCGCAGGTTGCTTCGCATAGTACTGCAATATCAACCTACTTGTGTAGTTCAAAAGGGTTGAACGGTGGCATGACGGGGACGCGGATGAACGCGATGCTAACGCGGATGGACGCGGAACAAAGCAGGCGCTTATGATATATTGAATTTTCCGCGCAGGTTTGCGCCCTATTGAAGGTTATTCGGGGCGGTAGATGGCGGCCGACATATCGCCTACGAACTGCGGCAGGCCGGTGTGGCCGAGCTGCTGGCGAACGGCGTGGGCTTCGCCGGTATGGAACCAATAATGGTACATATTGCGCAGCAAAAGGGTGCCGATAGATTCCGGAGACGGCTGGCCACGAAACTCAAAGTGGGTGGTGAGCTCCTGCGGCAGAAGGGCATCAAGGAAGGGATCGGCCGTGGCCGTGACCTCGCGCCAGACGGCCCACATCTCATCCAGCGGCGGCGTGGAGGCCGGTTTGCCGGTGCCGACAAGGTCATTCAGGCCGTGAGTCACCCACTTGCCCTGGCCAATAACGCACCAGTAAAAATGCTCTTGATTGGCCAGGTGGCCGATCATCCAGCTTATGCTGTTCATCGGGCCGAGCCGCACCTGCGCATCCTCGGCGCTTAAGCCGGCCAGGCAGCGCACAAACTCGCTGCGGGCGAAACGTAACTGGTCTACAAGGGGATGGGTCATTTTTTATCTCCTGCGTCCCGGCGCGCGGCGCCGCAAAGCCGCCAATAGTGAAGCTATGGTATCCGCTTTGGGCGGGATAGCGAACCGGTTTGATTTGCAGCTAGTCAAAAGGCCGTTCGCTGACTCAGGCCGGCATGGGCGCTTCTTCCAGGAGGCGGGTGATGCCGGCGATGCTGTCGAAGATGAGGTCGGGCCGGACCGGGCTGGCCGCCATTTGCTCAGGGCTTGTCACGCCGGTGAGGACGCCGATGGTGGCAATGCCGGCGCGCTGGCCGCCAAGAATATCGGTGTTCAGGCGGTCGCCGATCATGGCCGTTGTGGCCGGGTCCGCCCCCAACGCCTTCATGGCCTGGTCAAAAATGGCTCGCTGCGGTTTGCCGATGATGACCGGCGTGACGCCCGTGGTGGCCTGCAGGGCGCCGATGACCATGCCGGTGCCCGGCGCCAATCCCTCCGGGGTGGGGTAGGTGCCGTCCGTATTGGTGGCCACAAACTCCGCGCCGGCGAGGATGAGGCGCATAGCGATCTGTATTTTCTCGTGCGTGATCGTCCGATCCATGCCGGCGGCCACGGCCACCACTTCGTGCCGCGGCGCCTTTTCGCCATGGGTGAGGGTAAAGCCGGCGTCGGCTAACGTCTCGGTCAGGCCGCGCATACCGACCGCGTGCACGGGCGCGCCATAACCATAGCGCTCGCGCAAGTAATCGGCCGTAACCGTAGAACTGGAAAAGATAATCCCGGCGTCCACCGGAACACCAAAGCCGGCCAGCTTGGTGATGTAGTCGCCGACGGTGCGCGTGTTATTGTTGGTCAACAGCGCCCAACGCATGTCCCGCGCCGCCAGCACGTCCATGAACCGCGCCAGGCCGGGTATCGCCTTATCGCCGCGCCAGAGCACGCCGTCGCCATCAATAAGAAATGTCTTGATCTGCGCTAAATCCATCTTCGTACGTTCCTAATTTTTGAACTTACCCCGGGGTTTCTTTGTTTTCAAAGGCCGGCTAAGCCAGCGGCGCGGCATCGGGCAGCTCTAATAAACGCGGGTAAAGCGCGATGCCTTCTGTCGAGACTTCGGCCAGCAGCTCGGCAACGCTCTGCCGGTGGACAGGGTGCACATAGTACGGGGCGATGTCGGCCAAGGGCCGCAGCACGAACGCTCTCTGGCGAATCTGGCGGTGCGGCACGTAGCGCTCACCCACCTGCTTGACCTCATTTTCGTAAAAGAGCAGGTCGATATCGATCTTGTGCGGTCCCCACTTTTCGCTATGACCACGGCCCAGGTCCTGTTCCAGGGCCTTGATCGCCGGCAGCAGCTCATTAACAGGTAAATCGGTTGTGGCCTCCAGACAGGCGTTAAGGAAGAGCGGCTGGTCCTGCACCGGGCCCCAGGGTGCTGTCTCGTAAACGCGCGAGGCGCGGATCAGAGAGAGGAAGGTACCGAGACCATAGACGGCGTCCTGCAGGTTTTGGAAACGGTCGCCCAGATTGCTGCCCAGCCCTAAAAAGATACGCGCCATCCAACTCTCTCCACGAGGAGATTATGACACAGGACAAGAAAGAGGCCAGTCAGGGGCACGCGGCCTTTCTGGTCTCAGTATCCAGCCACGCTCGCTGTGCGCCGGCAAGATACGGCTGCGCCACGTTGCGCGGCCATGACATCAGCCGCAGCCGTCTTGCTATTGACACGTTCTTAAATTATAGTGTCTAGATAGTCACTATCGATCCTGGTTTCCTGGTCCCCATTCCGGCAGCAGCTAGCAGGCTGCCCCAATCAAATAGGGAGGAGGCATGAGCGAGAACGGCGATACTTTCACAGGGTCTCTGCACACGTGGCGGCTTCTAATCGCCGGATTGGCAGGTGTCATCCTCATCGGCGGCCTTATTTTCATCGGTCTCGCGGTCGGCGGCAGCTCCGGCGCCCAGGCAGGTGAAGAAGAACGCGTCAACGTCCTGGCCAACAGCAACAATGAATGCGTAACCTGCCATGCGCGCACCACGCCGGGCATCGTCGAACAGTACGGGCACAGTACGATGGCCGCGGCGGAAGTAGTCTGCCAAGATTGCCACGAAGTGGCGGCGGACTATCCGGGCGCCACAGCTCATGAAGGCACTTATGTACTCAACCAGCCAACGACGGCGATGTGTGACGAATGTCACCAGACAGAAGTGGCCCAATATTACCAGAGCCGGCACAGCCTGCCGGCCTACGTCGCCTATGCCGGCAGCGAGGAACTGACGCCCGAGCTGCTGGCTCTCTACGAGGCTATCCCCGAAGGCAGTTACGCCCCGGACAAGATGCGCAACGCCTTGTTTGATTTGGAAGGGGCGGAGATCACGGAATTCGCCTGCGTCGCCTGCCACAAGATAGGCCGCCCGGCGGCCGACGGCTCCGTCGGAGAATGCCAGCAATGCCACCTGCGCCATGAATTCAGTCTGGAGCAGGCGCGCAAACCTGAAACTTGCAACTTCTGCCATATCGGCCCTGACCATCCTCAGTGGGAAATCTATCACGAATCACCGCACGGTATCGCCTATGCCACGGGCGGCGAAAACTGGAATTGGGAAGCCGATCCGGGCACGCTGGATGTGAGCGACTTCCCCGCGCCGACCTGCGCTACCTGCCACATGAGCGGCTTCGGCGGCGCCTCGACGACGCATGATGTCGGTGACCGTCTCTCCTGGTATCTCTTTGCGCCTATCAGCGAGCGCCGGCCGGCATGGCAAGACAATGTGGTGCGCATGCAGAGTGTTTGCATGGAATGTCACAACCAGAACTTCATCGAGGAGCTCTATCGCAACGCGGACGCGGGCACAGAAGCAGTCAACGAGAGGGTGATCGAGAGTAACGAGATCATCGCGCCGCTGCAAGAAAACGGGCTGCTGACGGATGAGCCATTTGACGAGCCGATCGATTTTATGCATTTTGAGTTCTGGCACCATTGGGGCCGTACAGCCAAGTTTGGCATGTGGATGCAGGGGCCTGACTATACCCAATGGCACGGCGCCTACGAGATGCTGCATGAAAAGGCGGAGCTGATCGAAACACGCAACGAAAAGCTGGAGGCAGCCGGACTACCCGTTCCAGATGGGGAATAAATGTACTATCTCGCGATTCTTTTTCCCCGCCTGAAGGAAGTGCGGCTGCCGCTTTCACGCGATCAGCTGCTGCTCCTGCTGGCGGCAGTTAACCTCCTGTTCCTGGGTCTAGATACCTATCTGGCTCACCTGATAAGCGGCACCATACGGCCGCGAGAATGGATCCCGGTCCTGTTCGGATTTGTAGCGGGGACCCTGCTGCTTATTGCCGGGCTAATCGCCTTGCGCAACCGTCTGGCGGCCACACGCCTGGTTACCGCGGTGTTTATCGCCAGCATCGCCGTCGGGTTACTTGGCGCCTATTTTCACGTTGTGCGCGGCACGTATCCGACGGCGCCGGTGGGCCAGCGCGTCTCTATTCAACTGCTTGTTTGGGCGCCGCCGGTGGTGGCTCCATTGATGTTTGCCCTGGTCGGCTTGTGGGGTATCAGCGCGGCATGGTTGGAAAGCCCGCCGGACAGCGGCCGGCTGGGATTAGGTGGCGGGCGCTTTCTGCAAATGCCCTACAGCAAAACGCGCGCCTACCTGTTCCTGACCAGCCTGGCAATTCTGGCCACGATTATCAGCAGCGCGCTGGATCACGCGCGGGTGAACTATGAGAACGCCTGGCTCTGGCTACCCTTGTTTGTGGGCGTATTTGCGGCAATCGTTACCTTTGGACTGGCGCTGCTCAGCCAGCCGGGGCGGGCCGATATGGCCATTTACGCGGCGGCGATGGCCCTGCTGATCCTGGTTGGTTTGCTGGGCGCAGCGCTGCACATACAGGCTGACATATCAGGACAGACAATCGTCGTTGAACGTTTCCTGCGCGAGGCGCCCTTCCTGGCCCCGCTGTTATTTGCCAACATGGGGCTGTTAGGCTTGATCGTGGTGCTCGATCCGGCCGAGCAGGTCGTCGATGAGGGCTCGCCTATTCCTGCGCCGGCCTGATCAGCGACCAGCGTATCAATTGACCGGGTGGGGCAGGGGCTCGCCGCGCAGGCCGGCGATGCAGTTGGCCACCGCCATCTGGGCCATTTCTGTCCTGGCAGTGACCGTGGCGCTGGCGATGTGCGGCGTGACCAGGCAGTTGGGCAGGGTCAGCAGCTTATGATCGACCGGCAGTGGCTCCGGATCGGTGACATCGAGCGCGGCATAGGCGATTTGACCGTCGCGCAGAGCAGCGTAGAGCGCCTCACTGTCGACGACCGGCCCGCGCGCGGTGTTGATCAGGATCGCCGACGGCTTCATCAGGCGCAGCGCTCTGGCGTCGATGAGCTTTTCGGTATTTGGGGTCAGACTGACGTGCAGGCTGACAAAGTCGGACTCGCGCAGCAGGTCGTCGAGCTCGCGGTAGGAAGCGTTCAGCTCCTTTTCAGCACTTAGATCGCGCGTCCGATTGTGGTAGAGAAGCTGCATTTCGAAGCCTGTGGCCCGTCTGGCCAGCGCCTGGCCGATGCGGCCCATGCCGATAATGCCCAGGGTCTGGCCGCGCACTTCCTGGCCGAGCAGCAGGGTCAGCCCCCAGGTTTCCCACTTGCCGGCTTGCACATAATCGTGCGCCTCGCCGATGCGCCGCGCCGCGGCCAGCAGCAGGGTGAAAGCGAAATCAGCCGTGGCGTCGGTCAGCACGCCTGGCGTATGGCCGACTTTAATGCCGCGTTCCGTGGCGGCGGCGATATCGATGTTGTCGTAGCCGACGGCCACCTGGCTAATCACCCGCAGGCCAGGGGCCACATCCATCAGGGCGGCGTCAATGCGGTCTGTGAGCAGGCAGATCAGGCCGTCCTTACCGGCCAGGTTAGCGCGAATGACGTCGTCAGGCGGCGGGAACTCTTCGTCCCATATGGCCACATCGCAGGCACTTTGTAGTTCCTGGTAAGCTTCCTGGGGTAAATGGCGGGTGACGTAGACGGTAGGTTTCATGAGGGGATCATAGCATGCCTGGCAAAAATGCGGGCATCGACATCAAGCTATCTCCGCGACTACGCCCAACAGCACGGCGGTATTGCCGGCAAAGCTTGCGCGTACGGAGTTGGTCTGATCACCTGCCGAGGGCGCGCACCGTATCCGTCAGGTGAATGACACGCTCGGCCAGCAGGCCGGCCAGCAGGCGGTACAAGGCCGCAGCGGCAGCAGGGTCGTGCGCTTCCATCCGCGCCAGGTTCTCGCGTGTCAGGCGATAGAGCGTACTCGGCTTGTCAGTGACTACGTCGGCCGTGCGCCCATTGTCGAGGAAGAAACCAAGCTCGCCAATCACCCGTCCGCTGCCCATCGTCTCCAGGCGGATAAAACTGCCATCCGGCAGGCTGATTCTCGCCGTGGCCTGGCCCGCGGCGAGAATGTAGAAGCTGCCGGCTTCTTCTCCCTCGCGGATGAAGACAGTATTCGCTGCCAAATCCAGCTTTTCAAAGTAGCCGAGCATTGTCTCCAGCATACGGGCAGCTTCGGCCGCCGCCCGGCCCTCCACTTCTCGCGTTCCGCCAAAGTGGCTCAGCAACGACGCCAGTAGAGCCTCGCTGTCTTGTGTGGTCACCGTCGCCTCCGCCGCTAACTGCGCCAACAGCAGGTCTTCGGCCCAGGCCATACCGTCGTCAATCGTGTCAAAGTAGCGAACCGTGCCCTGGCTGCCATCGAGCCCACCTCGTGTCAACTGGCGTCGAATGCGCTCTCCTTTGTGCAGGCCTGTGCCGCAGATAAGCAGTAACACGCCATGCGCAGCGTGCACGCTGTGCACAGCAGCCAGGTCGCGCATTTTGAGGAAACGCATGGTCGCCGTGGTATCCAGGCCATTTACCGCCTCGAAGTCAAAGATCACGGCCATGGGGGGCGGCCGCTGGGCATCGGTCAAACGGTCCCGCACCTGCTGCAGCAAGGTATCGGCCGTGCCGAAGAATAAAAAACCCTGCAGCTGCAGGACATAGAGCGCCTCCCCATGCTGGCGCAGGAGCAGCTCTTCCGCGCGCGAGCGCGCGACGCGGCTGTGATACGTCTTACCCGACAATTCGTGGCGCACGACGTCGACCCGGCTGTAGCCGACTACAAAAAGCACGAGGGCCAAAAGCAAGCCAAAGGCCACCGCTTCCAAAAAGCCTATAAACACCGTGGCCAGCAAGATGGCGACTACGATCGCGTAGTCGGTGTGAGGCAGTTTCGACCAGCCCTCTATGACCCACTCGTTGATAAAAGAAAGGCCCAGGAAGAGGATCAGGCTGCCGGCAATGACCTTGGGAAAGAGGGCTAGCAGCGACGCGCCGGCGACAAGCGCCAGAAGGCAGACCGCGGCGCTGAGCACGCCGGTCAGGCGATTGTTAGCGCGCAGCCGGTGGTTAAGGATAGAAAAAGCAAGCTGCTGAAAGCCAACCAAGGCCACAGCAAGGCCGGAGAGAAAATTGGCAAGCCCGGCCACACGCAGCTCTCGGTCCAGGTCAATGTCGGAAGCCACAGCCAGTTCGACGCCGCTGGCATTGAGCAGCAAACTGACCGTGCTGACCAGGGCAATAGTCGCCATCGTCGCCACCTGCCGGGCGACCGCGGGCCAATAGACCTCCCCCAAGATGGCCGGGGTGAGCGGCCGCCACAATCCACCGGCACTAAATGGTCCCAACAACCAGCCGCCCGCACTCAGCTCGTCCAAGGAGTATCCCCATGCCCTGGCAATCACGAAAAAGAGCGCGGTCGCAAACACAAGCAGTCCCGGAAGAACCAGGACATGTTGAAAGCGATTGGTGGCAGCCAGGATGCCGACGGCCAGGAAAAGACCCGGCAGCCAGCGCAGGAGCAGCTCAGGCTGCAGCAGATCGGGTAAACTGGCGGGGACCAGGGAAAGACCGGTCATCAGGCTGATCGCCCCGGCGGCCAGCAGCCAGCCCGTGCCGGCCAGAAAGCCACCAACGACGGGGTAGGGCAGGAAACGCGCCAGGTTGCCCAGGCGAAAATAACCGGTAGCCCAGAACAAGAGGCCGGTAAGGATGGTTGAGATGGCGACGGCGGCTATAACCGTGAAAAAGGTCTGCTCAGTAGTGGCACCGGTGGGCATCGCTTCGCGGATTGCCACGGCCATCAGGGCCATGATTGCCGCCGGTACATCCTGGTTGCCGCCAACCATGCCTGGCAAGGAGGTGAAAAGCGCGATGATCAAGCCACCGATGATCGCCCCAACCAGGGCGTACCCAACGCCATAGGGCACGTATGTCGACAGCGTACCGCCGAAGATCAACGCGCCGAAGGAAACGGCCAGCGCGACTTCAAGGAGGCCGGCGATAAGCCCCGACGTCAGGGTCGGAACCAGGTACCCATAGCGAAAGACAGGTCTACTATCCACAGCATTCATCGGGTCGTTAATCGTCCAGTTCCTATTTAAACCTTTGGCTGTTTGTGTAGACCGTAGTTCAGCGCTCCAGCGCCTTGACGCTGTTCGTCAAATGCACAACCCGTTCAGCCAGCAAGTGGATAATGATCTGGTGCAGGGCCGAAGCAGCCTCGGGATTGTCCATTTCCATCTCTTTCAGATCGGCGAGCGACAGGCGATAGAGAATGCTGGGCGTATCGGCGACGACTTCGGCCGTGCGAGCGAGGCCCAGATAAAGGCCTATCTCGCCAATCACACTACCGCTGCTGGTTGTTTCCAGGCGCACCGGCGCCCGGCCGGGGCGCACAAGCTGCGAGGTCACCTGCCCTGATTCCAGGAAGAAAAGGTCGTCCGCTTTGTCACCCATGGCGATCAGCATTTCGCCCGGCCCTATTTCCAGTTTATCCAACCGCTCCAGGATCTGTTGGACCTGCGCCCGCTCGTCGTCGCCAGCGCCGTCCGGAAAGAGGATCTCCAACAGTTGTTCGACCAACGGCGGCGGCGGCTCAGCCAGGTCAACGCCCGCGTCCTGCAGGAAATGGACCTCGCACCACTCCACGCCTTGATCGAGGCTGGGGAAAATGCGCACCACGCCTGTCTGGGCGTGCACGCCCGGAGTGGACGGGCCGTCATCGGTCAGGTCGCCCTGTACTAACTGCTGCAGCACCCTTTCATTGGGCTCGGTAAAGATAAGCGTGATGCCTGCCTGTTCGGCGAGCTGCTTCATGCGTGTAAAGCTCAGCAAGCCGGTGGAGTCGAGGCCGGTTACGCGCAGAAAGTCGAGTAAGATAAAAGTGGGCTGCGTTTGATTGGGATCATTGACCCTATTACGCAGGCGGTCGAGCAGGTTATTAGCCGTGCCAAAAAAGATGAAACCCTGTAATTGCAAGATAAACAGGCGATCCCCGGCCGCCCGCAGCACCTGTCTCTGAGCGCGGGAGCGGGAGACGCGGCTCTGGAAGGTGCGGCCGTCCAGTTCATGGCGCACCACGTCTACCTGGCTGTAGCTGACCACGAACATCACAACAGCCAGCAGCAAGCCCAGCCCTACCGCTTCCAGGAAGCCCACGGCCACGGTCACCAGCAGGATCACCAGGACAATGGCATAATCTATTTTGGGCAGGTCAAACCAGCCGGCAATCACCCAATCATAGAGAAAATTCAGGCCCAGGAGCAGCAGCAGCGAGCCGATAACTACCTTCGGGAACAGGGCCAGCAGCGACGCGCCGGCCACGAGGACCAAGGCACATACGGCCGCCGCCACCAGGCCGGGCAGGCGGCTGTTCCCGCCCAACTTAAAATTCAGCGTCGAGAGGCTGAGCTGCTTGTAGCCCACGAACCCGCCCGCCAAGCCGGTCGCGACATTGGCCAAACCGGCCACCTGCAGTTCACGATTCACCTCCAGATCGCGTTCTACCACCAGCTCCAAGCCGCCGGCATTCAGCAGCAGTCCAATCGCGCTGACGGCCATCACGGCCATCATATTGGGCAGCTGGTCCGTTATGGCCGGCCAATAGATCTGGCCGAGCATGGCCCGGCTGATGGGCGGCCACAAAGCGCCGGCCTTGGGAAAGGGTCCAAGCAGCCATCCCTGCGCGCTCAGATCAGCGGGCGAAAGGCCGAGCAGGCGGGCGGCAGCGAAAAAGAGCAAAACGGCGCCCACCAGCATACCGGGCAGCAGCAGGTAATGGTCACTGCGGCGCGTGACCACCAGCATCACAAGCGCCAGCAGCAACCCGGGCAGCCAGCGGGCCAGCATCTGCGGCGCAAATAACGTGTCCAGCGCGCCCAGGCTCACCGGCATATCGACCATCATCGTGATCGCCCCGGTCAGGAACAACCAGCCGGTCCCCGCCAGGAATCCGCCGACCACCGGGTAGGGTAAAAAGCGCACCAGGCCTCCCAGACGGAAACGGCCGAGCAGCCAGAAGAAGAAGCCCGTTACAACGGCCGTGCCAGCAATGGCCACGACCACGGTCACCAGGCTCATCTCCGAGGCCGGGCCTGCAGGGACTTCAGCAGCGATGGAGGCGGCCATTAAGGCAATGATCGCCGCCGGTACGCCCTGGCTGCCGCCGACAGTGCCGGGCAGCGAGGTATAGGCGGCAATAATCACGCCCAGGAGGATCATGCCGATCAGCGCCAGGCCAATGCCCTCGGCAAGGAAGCCGGACAGCGCTCCCGAGAAGATCAGGGCCGCGAAGGAAAGGCCCATAAAGATTTGCAGCAAGCCGATGATCAGGCCGGCAGATATATTGGGCAGCAAAGGAGTGGTGGTATGCGTGCTGCGGGCACGCGTTTCCGCCTCCGGTGGGTGTAGTTCAGACATAGATCGGTGATCCCTCCCGCGCCCATCTGGCCGCGCGCGCCCGTGTGGGCGGGCCCTAGGCCGCAAATAGGCTAACGCGCTTCGATCTCAGGCAAGCGCGTCGCGCAGCACCTGGGCGGGGTGCAGCGCCTGGCGTCCCGCTCCGTGCTTGATCTGCTGGCGGCAGCTCACGCCCGCGGCTACGATCAGCGTGTCTTCGTCCGCTTCGCGCACGGCTGGCAGCAGGGTGTGCTCCGCCATGCGCATCGAGATCTCGTAATGTTCTGCCTCGTAACCAAAGGAGCCGGCCATGCCGCAGCAGCCGGAATCGATCTCGTTCACGGTGTAGTTGGGCGGTAGGGAAAGGGCGCGAATCGCCGGCCCGGTGCCTACCAGCGCCTTCTGGTGGCAGTGGCCGTGCAGCAAGATGCGGCGCGGCTCAGAGGTGAAAGTCAGCGAAAGCTGCCCGCCGTCGGCCAGGCGGGCGACAAATTCCTCGAAAGTGAAGGCATGCTCGGCCACCAATGGCACGCGCGTATCTCCCGGCAGCAGGTAGAAATAATCATCGCGCAGGCAGAGCAAGCTGCTCGGTTCCAGGCCGACAATGGGGATGCCCTGCTCGGCCAGCGGCGCCAGCGCAGCCAGCGTTTGATCCGCGGCCTGCCGCGCCTCTTTGACCAGGCCCTTGGAGATGTAGGGGCGGCCATCGCTTTCATGATCGGGCCAGAGCACCTCGTAGCCGGCAGCCTCCAGGAATTCCACGGCGGCGACGCCAGCCTCCGGCGCGTTGTAGTTGGTGAAAGGGTCGTGGAAGAGGGCGATTTGCGGCCGGGGCACATCACCGGCAAAGCCGGCGCCTGCAGGCTCGTCCCCCGGCAGCCCTTGCGGCGCGCTCCGCTTGCGAAGCTGGCGCCTGCGCCTGAACCAATCAGGCAGGGGATCAGAGGCCAGGGCCGGCAAACTGCGCTGGTCGGTAATGCCCAGCGAGCGCATCAGGCGTCGCGAGAGGCCGTTAGCGAGCGCGGCGTTGCCCAGGCCGGCCAGCGAACCGCCGCCGAGTGCGTTAAGACGGCCGATGTTGGCGAAGAGCCGCGCGCGCAGGGGCACACCGTTGGCTTCGTAGTAATGGGCCAAGTATTCGAACTTGATCTTAGCCATATCCACGGCCGAAGGACACTCCGCCTTGCAAGCTTTACACTCAATACAGAGGTCCATCGCCTCATAGATACGCGGACCAGTAAATTCCTCGGGCGGCAGCTTGCCGGAGAGGGCAGCGCGCAGCAGGTTGGCGCGGCCGCGCGTGCTGTGCTCCTCCTCGCGCGTGGCCATAAAACTGGGGCACATGGTACCCGTCGTGCGCTTGCGGCAGATGCCGGCGCCGTTGCACATTTCCACGGCGCGGTTGAAGCCCATGTCGCTGCTGAAATCAAGATGAGGCGTGAGCGTGATGGTCTCGTAGGCGGGGCCATAGCGCAGGTGCTCGGTCATCGGCCGGGCGTCGACGATGTTGCCGGGATTAAAGATACCCTCAGGGTCGAAGGCCCGCTTGACCTGGCGGTAGAGGTTGTAGAGCTCGGGCCCGAAAAAGCGCTCGTTAGTCCAACTGCGGGCGCGGCCGTCGCCATGCTCGCTGGACAGCGCGCCGTCGTAACCGTGCAGCAGGTCGACGGCGAAGTCGATTATCTGCGGCATCTTGGCCACTTCGGAGGCCAGCTTGGCGTTGATCAGGGGGCGGATGTGAATGCAGCCGGCGCTGGCATGGGCGTAGTAGGCGACGTTGGTGCCCAGGTCATTGCAGAACTGTTCCAGTTTAATGACGTACTCGGCCAGGTGCTGCGGCGGCACGGCGGCGTCCTCAATGAACGGGATGGGCTTGTGATCGCCCTTGATCGACATGAGCAGGCCGAGGCCCACTTTGCGCACGGTCCAGACATTGGCCTGCAGGGCGGGCTCAAGGGCGCGGGTGACGGCCGTGGCACCGGTCTGCTGCCGTGCCAGGTGGGCTTCCAGTTCGTCGATCTTGGCTTCCAATTCGGCCTGGCTCTCGCCGTAAAATTCGGTGATGAGCACACAGTTGGGTTGGCCGTGCAAAAAAGTATCCAGCAGGCGCGAATAAGCGGGCACCTCGCCACAAAGGGTCAGGCCGAGGTTGTCGAGTAGTTCGACGGCCGAGGGTCCAACCTCAAGGATGGCGGGCACAGCGGCCAGCGCCGTGGCTAGCTCTTCAAAGTGTACGATGGCCAGCGCGGTCTTTTTCGGCAGCGGCACCAGGTTGAGCGTGACGTCGCGGATGACGGCCAGCGTGCCCTCGGCCCCTGACACGAGGCGGGCCAGGTTGAAGCGAGAGTCGGGCTGCCAGTTGAAGGTGAGGGCCGGGTGGTCGACAAAGCGATCGAGGTTGTAGCCGCCGCAGCGCCGCCAATGGCGCGGCGTGCCCGCGGCGATAGTCTCCTGATTGGCAGGCTGGGCGACGATCTCGCCGATGGCGCGATAAATTTCGCCCTCGCGGCCGGCCGTGGGATAGCGCGACCCGGGCTCCTGAGGTCCAAAATGGGCGGCTGAACCATCGTTCAGAATAACGTTCATTTCCAACACATGGTCGGCGGTCATTCCGTAGAGGATGGAGTGCGCGCCGGTGGAGTTATTGGAGACGATCCCGCCCATCGCAGCGCGGTTGCTGCTGGCGGGGTCGGGGCCGAACTGCAGGCCGTAGGGGCGCAGGTAGATGTTGAGCGCGTCGAGCACAATGCCGGGCTGCACGCGCACCCACTGTTCCTCCTGGTTGAGTTCGAGTACCTGGTCCAGGTGGCGGGTGAAATCCATGATCAATGCTTCGCCGACGGCCTGACCGGCGAGGCTGCTGCCGCCGGTACGCGGAATGAGCGGGATGTGGTACTGCGCAGCGAGTTCAACGGCAGCCTGGACGTCGTCGGCCGCGCGCGGGATGAGCACGCCGTGGGGCATTACCTGGTAAATGCTGGCGTCGGTACTATAGAGGAGGCGATTGTAGCGATCGGTGCGCAGCTCGCCGCTGACGCGTTTTTCTAGATCGTTGAGGAAGTCGGGTAGGGCGGAATCGCTGCTCATGTCTAAGGCCTCCAGTTCTTTTTGGTGGATAGTGGCTGGTGGACACATATCAACAGCCCCTCATCAATTCGCAATGAGTGAATTATAAGCGATGGAGAAAAGTATGACGAATGAAGGACACGTCCTACGCAGCGCGCGCGGACTGCGGCCGCTCAGCCGAGCCGCAACAAATAATTCGCATAGTAGTGTTTGATTAGCTACAACTTTTTTGTAGAGCCCCATGAGGATTGGTAGAGAGGAATCAAGACGGATATTAGGATACTACATAGCTGCGCAGGTCGCGCAGTCTTTCGACACAGAAGGAATATGGCCAATTAACAAAAAACTGGCCGAAGGAGACATGATGAAACGAGCAACGATCCTCTTTGTATTTCTTTTCTCTTTACTGGTCCTGGTCTTACCCGCCGCGGCTGCCCCTGGCTTTCCGGAGATTATTCCCCTGCCAACAGGCGACTATCCCTTCCGGCCCGAAGGCATTGCCCTGGGCCCAGGGCCGACATTTTATGCCGGGTCGCTGGGTGACTTTAACGATCCGGCCAATGGAATTGGCGGCGCTATTGTAAAGGGGGACTTGCGCACGGGAACTTGGACGGAGCTGGTACCCGGAGCGCAGGGGTACTTTGCTGTGGGCATGGATTATGACCCGCGCAGCGATGCCCTGTTCGTGGCTAGCGGATTAAACGGCGCAGGGCGCGTTTATGACGCAACCAGCGGCGCTTTGCTGGAGGAGTATGAGTTGGTGGCCCCCTTTGCGGGCTTTATTAATGACGTTATCGTGACGCGGGATGCCGCCTACTTCACGAATTCCTTTGCGCCCTTCTTTTACCGCGTACCGCTGGGTCCCGGCGGCACGCTGCCGGATGCCGGTGCTGTAGAAACCATTGCCCTGGGCGGGGACTGGATCCAGGAAATCGATTTTAATGCTAACGGCATTGTAGCCACGGCCGATGGCAGCAAGTTGATTATCGTGAACAGCGCCACGCAGGCCCTATACGTTGTGGATCCGGACACCGGTATAGCAGAGCAAATCGACTTGGGCAGCCCGCTGCCCAATGGCGACGGCCTCGTCTTGCAGGGTCGTACCCTGTACGTGGTGCAGAATGCCAGTAACCAGATCGGCGTCATTACCTTGTCCCCGGATTTAAGCACGGGAACTATCGGCACGCCGATAACCAATGCCAACTTTGATGTGCCCACGACGGCGGCGCTGTTCGGTAGTTCACTCTACGCGGTTAACGCGAAGTTTGGCACAGACCCGGCTGGGACGCCCTACGAAATTGTGAAAGTTTCTCGCCGCTAACAGCCTGCGCACACCTGCATGAAAGCGACGGCCGTCATTGCGCGGCCGTCGCTTCGTGTTAAGGCGCGTTAACACGCGACTACGTTGAACAACCTCACGTCTGCCGTTACTATTACCAAAATAGTGCCCGTCAATTTGGGGCAGCGGCGAGGCAGCGAGCCAATCAAGGAGAACCAATGAGCAAGCACAGAAAAGTGGGGGTGCAACTGCACCCGCAGCACACAACTTATGAATCCTTCGCCTCGGCCGTGTCCGAGGTGGACGCGATGGGTGTAGACTCGATCTGGAACTGGGATCATTTTTTCCCGCTCTATGGCGACGAGAATGGCAGTCATTTTGAAGGATGGACACTGCTTTCAGCCATGGCAGTGCTGAGCGAGCGGGCACAGGTAGGCTGCCTGGTGACATGTAACAGCTACCGCAACCCGGCGCTGTTGACCCACATGGCCAAGACGGTGGATCACATCAGCAACGGCCGTCTTATCCTAGGCATTGGCGCGGGCTGGTTCGAGCGCGATTACGAGGAATTCGGTTACGAATTCGGTACGGCCGGCAGCCGCCTCTCCGCGCTGGGCGAGGCGCTGCCGTTGATCAAGCAGCGCATGGCCGAGGAGGTACCGCCGCCGGCGCGCAACCCAATCCCCATCCTGATCGGCGGCGGCGGCGAGAAGGTAACGCTGAGGTTGACGGCACAGTATGCTGACCTGTGGAATGGATTTGGGCCGGCAGACAAATGGGCACACAAGAACCAGGTGCTCGACGATTGGTGCGCGAAAGTGGGGCGCGATCCGGCGGCCATAGAACGCACCGCCTTTGTCGACCATGAAGATATTCCCGCTAACCTCGACGCCTTTTTCGCGGCGGGCGCCACACACCTAATAGTCGGTATGGACCACCCCTGGCGGTTCGATCTGGTCGAACAGCTTCTGCGCTGGCGTGACGACACGTAATGGAGGCAGCCATGAAAATCGGCGTCATTGGCGCGGGTAATATCGGCGCGACCCTAGCCGCCCTGTTGGCGGCCGCGGGCCATGAGGTGATGATCAGCAATTCGCGGGGGCCGGAGAGCCTGGCCGGGCTGGTGGCCGAACTGGGCCCCAGGGTCCGGGCCGGCACGGCGCCCGAGGCAGCGGTCTTTGGCGAGCTGGTGATCGAGGCGATTCCTTTCGGCCGTTACCGCTCGCTGCCGGCCGGCGAGCTGGCAGGCAAGATATTGGTCACGGCCGCGAACTATTATCCCGCACGCGACGGCCAGATCGCACTGGGCGGCCGGGCCCAGAGTGAGCTGATTGCGGCTTATTTGCCCCAGACACGCGTGGCCAAGGCGTTCAATACCATTTGGTACCAGCACCTGGCCAACCAGGGCGATACGTCCCTGCCGATGGACAAAAGGCGGGTTATTTTTTTGGCCGGCGACGATGTCGCGGCGAAGGCCGTGGTGGCGGGCTTGATCGAGCAGCTTGGCTTTGGCCCGCTGGATACCGGCTCACTGGCCGGCAGCACCGTTCAGGAGCCGGGCACGCCTATCTACAACGTGGACTTGACGGTGAATGAGGCGCGGCAAATAGTGGATGGTTGACTCCTGTTGTCCAGCCGTTATCTTTGACCGCGAATCGATCCTTTTTTGATCAGCCAGGGGTGCAGCTCAAAGGCCAGGCGGCCGGCCTGCACGGAAGGGTCTGTGGCAACCAGCGCCCGCGCTTCTTCCAGCGAATCAACGTCAAAAACAAAGACACCGCGCCAGAAACCGTCGTCGGTGAATGGGCCGAGCAGAATAAGCTGCCCCGATTCGACCAGGCGGGCATTGTTCGCCAGATGGGCCATCTGCAGTTCGGCCAGTTCATCGGGTTTGGCGTCCCATTCGGCCGCACGCGGCCCGCGCTTCAACAAGCCCAAAAAAACGGTCGTCATATCGCTCGTATCCACCATTGGCGCCTCCGGGAGATGTCGTTGTGGTCACGGCCATTGTAACGTACGGGCGGGCAAACCGGAAAAGGTTCCGCAACGCCGGAGAACTCTGGTTAGCTGGGCACCCACCTCTAAAACATGACAAATGTCACTTGTGCAGCTGCGTCAGCTTACCTATGCTGGGGGCGGTCTTGTGTCGCCTGCCGGCACACAAGGACAGCGACAGGCGCACTAGGGAACGGTTCTGGCCACATAGCGACGATGCTGCACGTGGCCATGAGTTAGATTGGGAGTAATGGAAATGCGAGAAGCGAGCGGAAGGAGCGAAACAGGAAGCGATTGGGTGGTTGAGCCGCCGGCCGTTGTGGAAATAGGCATTAAAGAGGCCGGCCGTATCACATTCCTGGACAATTTGCGCGCCTTTGTGATTCTGCTCGTGGTAGTGATGCACGGAGCGATGTGCTACATGTTGTACGCGCCGGAATGGTGGTACGTCGTCGACGAACAGCAGAGCCTGTTCTTTACGGTGTTGGTGCTCGCGGTTGATGTGCCGATCATGCTGATCATGTTCTTTATCTCCGGCTATTTTGCCCTGCGATCATTAGTAAAACGGGGGCCAAACGGCTTCCTGAAAGACAAGTTCATCCGCATTGGCGCGCCATGGTTGTTTGGCGTGCTCTTCCTGGCGCCGCTCACGGCGTACATGCTTTATATTCGCTGGGATGTACCGGTTGGCTATCTGCAGTTTTGGTCAAATGACTTTTGGGGCGAGATGTTTCAGCAGTCTGTGTACTGGTTTCTGGGCATTCTGTTCCTCTTGTTCTTCGTGCTGGCGTTGGCCTACGATATCAGTCCCCGTCTGCGCAGAGCACGGCCCCGTTTGGAATGGCCCTCCTGGCGCTTGTTCCTTGGGTTCTGGGCCCTGATGAGCCTGGGCATGTTCATCATGAGCGCATTTTTCCCTATCGACAGCTGGCATTCGCAGTCAAAGCTCTTCGTCTTCCAGCCATTGCGCCTGCCGCTCTACTTCGGCTACTTTGCCCTGGGCATCTACGCCTATTTGCGCGGTTGGTTCCGGGAAGGGGGCTACCGGCCGCGCACGGCCGTATGGGGCCCGATCTGGCTCATAGCCGGGCTGCTGTACCTGGGTAATCGGCTGTTCGTGCTGCCGAGCGAGATGGCGGACATCGGTAAGGTCGCCCATGCACCGTTGTTCAATGCCTTTTGTCTCTCGTCGCTGTTGTTCGCCTCGGCCGTATTCCAACGCTGGTTTAACAGCCCGTCGTCTTTCTGGAGCAGCCTGAGCGCCAATTCATACGGTATCTACTACATCCACCCCCTGGTGCTCTATCCGGCGGCCTATCTGTTCCTGGGCGTGCCGCTGCCCCTGGCCGTGAAGGCGCCGCTGGTGATCGCTATTGGCCTGGCCGGCTCGTGGTTGGTGAGCGAGTTCTTCCTGCGCAGGGCGCCATTGGTGCGCCGCGCATTCGGTTAGGCAGCGAGGACGGCGCGAAACCTGCCATCGATCACGCCCAGTTCCAGGCAACCCAAACCGTCATGACATTGAAGGCCAGGCCGACGACGATCAAGAATTTGTCATAGGCTGATGGATAGGTCGGCAGGCCAACAAGATTGAAAACGAAGAAGATGACAGCGACGATAATGTGAACCCAGCGCATGAAGGGTTGGTCCAGCATCACGGATAAGACAACCATCACGATAGGGATGACCATCAAAATGGCCATACCCAAATACACGTTTTGCGACACCTGCATTCCGCCAATCTCCCCGGCGGCAAAATCGCCGCTAAAGATGCGCAGTACATCACCCAACAGGTAGGTGAGCATCAGGGCTATCCAG
>JBJYWX010000484.1:0-3484 GCA_046259695.1 Promineifilaceae bacterium (SeqCode)
GGTCATGAAAGAGAAAGGCGGCGGCAACCCGTTTAAGCTGGCTTCCCTGGCCGAATTTGTACTCAACAACGATGACATAACCGCCGCTGATCTGGCCGAAATCAAGCGCAGCGATGTTGAATATCTGATCAGGCGCATCATCGAGCGAATCAAGGATGATCCGGCTGTTCGCTGGGTGCTCCGGTACGGAGTTGTGAGGCGCAGTATCACCAAGGAATTCATAGAGCAGGTCATGCTTAAGTTCATTCGCGATTATTGGGAAGGCGACCGCGGGCTCGACAATACTGAGAGAGACGACATTACTAAAAGACGAGATCGTGGAGATGTATTTCCTGTCCCCAAAGACGATGAATTTGATGTGGACCGCGTTTGGAGCAAACTGAAGGAATTTGCCGCGCCTTACTCCTGGATCGAGCTTTATGTCAACCATGGCATTGAGGAAGTGAGATTCCAGCCAGATGTAGTCGTCCCAATGCGCTACCTCCTGCTGCATCCGGTTGATCCCGATGACGGCGCGGAATCCGATGCCGGAGAAGCGGTGGAACAACGGTCCATTTATCGCCAACTGCACCGTGCCGCGTTCGAGTGGTACAGCCGCCAACCACAAACGGCCGACGCCCTTGCCGAACAGGTTTATCACAAATTCCTCTCGCTTGATGACGACGCCGCAGACTTCTTATTCGACAAGCTTATGGAATATGATGAAGATGATAACGCCGTCAGCGCCATGTGCCAGCGGATTCTAGAAGAACTGGTCGACGCATCCGAATTCGGCGAGAGCGAGGTTGTGACCATACCGGACGTGGTGAAAGCAAGAGCCGAACTGGAATTAACCTGGCGCACAATCACTCAGGAAGGGCGCCAGCTGCGCGATACAAGACTGCCATCCAAACAGTGGCTCCGCGAATTTGACCGGCCGCTGCCGCCCGAACTGCCGCATGATCGCTGGGCAACTATAGAGGCGGCTCGACTCCTCCAGGAACGCCGGCCAGAGGAAGCCATGAAACTGATAGTTGCGGAGATTCCCGATCCGCTAAGACATGCGCTGAAGCATGTTGACCGCCGTTTGCTGCTGGTCCTTGCCGATCTGCTTCTGGCTCTGCCATCCGACCACAGCGAAAGTCACCGCTTGTTGGGCGAAGAGTATATCAAGCGGGATTTCGACAGCAGCCTGGCAGGCATATGGGAGAAGTCAAATATTGGCCCACGCCGTGATTCGTTATGGCTGATGCTGAGCACGAAATGGGCCCGCTTACTGGAGGAAAACGGCGATTTTGATCTTGCCATTCGTCTCTTGGACGAATTCACCTTTCCAAGACTGAGCGATGTGTCTGAATTGGGGCAATGTGCCTATCAACTTATCCGGCTCTATTCGAAGGTCGGGCAGGAAAACAAAACCATATCCCTCCTGGCAAAATACGAGCAGTTCAAACCGCCGGAGTCGCTTGACCGCGGGCAGCAGAGCCAATGGCAGGAAATGAAGGATATATGGCAGCGCAGCCTGGTGCGCGAGAGTTATCTTGCTTTATGCCAGACGGACAGTGCACCCAAGCAAACAAGCGATTCCTCAAAATCATTGCACCTGTTCCCGGACACAGAAGTTCCGGCAATCAAGAGCTTGTTTGAGTCACTGGATGCTCGTGTCGCGGCGGAAGAGTCAGATCTTTCCAGGGCAATTACTATCTGGCACCGTGTGCGCCAAGAAACTCGGCTGTGGCAGGCGGCCGATGAACGCGTGGAATTGAGCCTGGATATCGCGCGGACGCTCTTTGAGCAGGAACTCAACGTCAGAGAAGCCGTGCAGGAACTGGAAAAGCTCAAATCAGAAACCGGTAGATTGCCCGGACGGGCAATCGGGCTGCAAGCGCATCTGCTGAGTCACAGCGGACGCGCCGCTGAAGCAAAGGAACTTCTGCAGTCTTTCTATGATAATCATTTTGAGAACGCCTCAGTTAATGATCAGATACCGGTGCTGATCGCCGCTATTGCGCTTGATCTTGAGGAAATTCCGGCGTTTCAGAAATTGGGAGAAGCCACGCTCGCGGTAACACCGGCGACGAGACGGCTTATTGCGCTCGAGGAGTTCGCAAAATGCCAGACGATACCAGACAAGAAGGCAGCTGATCGTCTGGCAAAGGAACTGCTTCCAGCCCTGCCAACGGAGGAGGAATCACAGGACCCCCCGACGGCGTCGATGCGCTACGCTGAAATTTTACGCGTGCTCGGCCGTACGGCGGAGGCGGAGGAAACCCTGCTGAGAGCCTTTGCCTTCACGGATGGTGTGAACAGTATACGTCCTTACCTTTGGCGCGACCTGCTGCGCGCTTTTGATCGCTGCGGCTGGCATTCTGTACCGGTAGAGAATTCGCAGCAGTGGCTTTCACAACTTCGAGCGACTTCGGCATGGTCAAGCAACAGCATGTATCGCAGCCTGATGCTAATCGAACAGGCCACCCGTCTTGTCGACTACGCTCAAGCTTATGACGAGGCTGACAGGCTGCTGGAAGAAGCAGAAGCTGATAAAGATCTTTGGCGGGCACAGTACAATGCAGCAGCCGCACGTGTCGCATTTTCTTTAGGGCGGAAAGATGCAGACGAGTTTCTTGAGCTTGCGGTCAAGAACCTTGAGCAGTTCGACAACCAGTTTGCTATCTGGCGATTAATGGAAACGCCAGAAATTTTGTCACTGTCCGGGGCCAAAGAGATCCGCCCGGACGAGCAAACAGAAGAATCTAAGGGTATCGACAACGCCCTTTTTGTGCTGATGCGGCTTTCATCAAAGCCCAGTCGTTATCAATATCCGATGCCTGCTGACATTGAGATAGAAGAACAGGTTTCAACTTCATCTACGATTGGTGAATTATTAGGCAGCGAAAAATCAAGACGGCTCAGCCATGAGTTTGTAGAAATTTTTGCGCAGAATTGGGAAAAGATCGCCGAGGTTCTAGCAAAAGAGCTGTTTGAAAATCCGGACCTGGGCAAGCAGCTGCCGCCAGACGAAGGAACAACTCTAAACTATGATTTGGCAGTCGATCCGGAAATCAGCTGGCTGCCATGGGAGTTCTCTCTTCTCAGCCAACCTTTCTTCTTCGAAACGGCGCAGCAAAAGCACGCGTTTTTTCGCGCGATTGTGCCTTCGCAGCAGAGCAAAGATAGGGAAAAAAGAACCAGACCACATGTGCTCGTTGTGCGAGACAGAGAAGCGATGGATCGCCTGGGCGGGACTCGCAGCGGCGCATATGACCCGATTTCACTTTATAAGAGCGCGGGGGCAGTTGTTGAGGTCATCGATGGACTGAACATGGGAAGTTTACTGGATGCCCTCGAGAAACTCGAGCCGGATATCCTGCATGTGATGGCCAAAATGGGCGAAGTTGGCGGCGATGCGGTCATCTACGAAGGTAATCGTGGGGACGATCAAGCAGGCGATACCGTAGGAGGTGATTTATTTGTCGGAGGCAGCTCAATCACAAAAGGTGCAAAA
>JBJYWX010000485.1:0-6448 GCA_046259695.1 Promineifilaceae bacterium (SeqCode)
GCTGAGCCCAACCTGCATCGAGGCACCGGTGGCGCGGGGCAGCTTGGCCAGCTCCTGGTCCACGCTTTGCTCTAATAGATCGACGTCGCTGCCGATGCGGCGCAGCACGGAGCGCACAACGCCGTCATCCTGGTCGAGCAGGGCCTTGAGCAGGTGGACCGGCTCAATATTGGGATGGTTATACTCGGAGGCGAGCTGCTGGGCTTCTTGCAAGGCCTCCTGGGATTTTTGGGTGAATTTATCAATACGCATTATTTACCTCCAGGCAGAATCGGCCGCCAGGCGGCGTCTTAATTGGGATAGTTCGCGCAGCAGTTCTGCTTCGCGCCGCAGTCGTTCGCGTTCCAACTGTTCCAACTGGTCGCGCAGTTCCAGGATCTGTTCGCGCATGTTGAGCACCACTTCCAGCGCGGCAAAATCAAGCTCGAGGTCATTGTGCAGACGGCCGATGCGGGCGATGCGCCGTATATCCGCGGCGCTGTAGCCGGCCGATCCGCCGCGCATCACGCGCGTGCGCACGAGCTGCTCCTGCTCGCAGCGATCCAGGAATTCAATGCTGATTTCCGCCAGTTGGGCGGTCACCACGCGGGTGTAGCGTGGTTCATCGAGGGAATTTTCGTTCATAAATAGACTCCGATTACACTGGTGTCGTTTACCGTGCTCGCGTTCAGCCGGCGCGCAGCTCACGCCATTTTTCGAGCAGCTCTTCCTCTTCCTTGCTGAGATTCTGCGGGATTTGGGCTTCGACCGTGGCGTAAAGGTCACCGCGCTGGCTGGGGTTCTTTATCTTGGGCATGCCCAGGCCGTTGAGACGAAACGATTTGCCACTGTTCGTGCCCTTAGGTATGGTCAGCTTCACCGTCCTATCAAGCGCCGAGACGGGCACGCTCCCACCGAGCAGAAGTGTAAAAAGGTCCACCGGGAGGGTGACTTTTAGATCGTCGCCTTCGCGCTGGAAGACTGTGTCGGGCAGGACATTGATCTTCAAATACAGGTCGCCGGCTTCGGCGCCGCCTGAGCCCGCTCCACCAAGCCCACTGAGCCGCACGCGCGAACCGCTGTGCACGCCGCGCGGGATTTTGGCCTCAATAACACGGCCGTCTTCAAACTGCAGCGATCGCGTCCCGCCGTTGAAGGCTTCTTGCAGAGTGATATCAAGATCGTATTCAGCATCACGCCCTTTGCGCGGGCGAGGCTGGTACTGCTGGCGCGGGTCGCTGTAGAAACCGCCGCCAGCGCCTCTCCGCCCACCGCCGAACATGGTCTCGAAAAAGTCGGAGAATCCCCCGGCGCCGGCCTGGCTGCCGAAGATCTGCTCAAATTCTTCCGGGCTGACAGTCTGGGTGTAGCCGCGCCGCCCGCCCGGCTGGCCAGCCGAGGCCCATTGGCTCCAATCAAAGTCGTCGGCCGCGCCGCCGGCTCGCTCGTATTGCTGCCACTGCGAGCCGAACTTGTCGTATTTCTGGCGCTTGTCCGGGTCGGAGAGGACTTCGTTGGCTTCATTGATATCTTTGAAGCGCTCTTCGGCCGTGGCGTCGCCCGGGTTGACGTCGGGGTGGTATTTGCGGGCCAGCTTGCGATACGCCTTTTTGATTTCTTCGGTGGTGGCGTTCTTGCTGACGCCCAGGGTCTGGTAATAATCTTTGACTTCCATCTAGCTATCTATTCTCTTGTAAAGTGAGCGGTACGAAACGAGCGGCCAGGCGTTTTTTCCAAGCGGGACAAGATGCATCCTTTCCCACCCGGTTACAGCGGGGTGACAAGTACACGCGCCGGTCGCACGAGTTCGTCGCCAATGGTGTAGCCCGGCCGCTCCACCCTGACCACGGTCCCGGCCGGCAGGCGCGGATCGGGCACTGTGCCTACCGCTTCATGCAGCTGCGGATCAAATGGCTCGCCCAGCGGATCAAGCAGGCGCACGCCGTTTTGGGCCAGCATCTTCAGAAACGACTGGCGCGTCAGTTCGACGCCCTGGCGCAAATTGCGCGCATCCTCGGAATCGCCGCTCAAATGGCTTAAAGCCAGATCAAGGTTGTCCAGCACGGGCAGCAGCTCGCGGTAAACGTTTTTACGCTCTTGCTCGGCTTGGATGGCAAAGCGCCGTTCCAAGCGCTGCTTGCTTTCCAGAAAGTCGGCTTCGATCTGCTCCAGCCGGTCGGCTTCCTCATCGTGCCCTGCCTGGGCCGCGGCCAGCGCTTCTTCCAGCTCCTTGACGCGCTGCTCGGCCAGGGCGGCATCTGACTCCAGGCTGCCGGCTTTGCTCTCCCACGCGTCAAATTTTTCTTGAGCGCCGGCGGCAAGCGACTGCCAGTGATCGCAGTTTTGCTGCGCTGCTTCGGCCTGCCGGCGTGCATCAGCCAGAGCGCGCTCCAGGTCGGAAGCGCGTTCTTTCCACTCATCCGCCGTCGTTTTTGACTCGGCAGCCGTTGTTCGCCACTGGTTGGCCTGGCTTTCCCAATGCGCGGCTTTTTGCTGCAGCTCTTCAAAAGCGGCCTCAATGCGCGCGATCTGTGAGGCGGTCAATACCTGGGTAGGTTCATTACGGCCGGCGCCGCCACCACGCCGGCCGTAACGGTCATAATTGGGAGGAAACATTCAGTGTCCTACATTTCCTCGAATGAGCCTTCCACGACGTCGTCCGCGCCGCCACTGCCAGTCTGAGGCCCGGCATCGGTTGGGCCGGCCGCTCCCTGGGACTGGGCGTACTGCGCCTGCTGGCTCAGGGCATTATTGGCCTGGCTGAGCTGCTCGCTGAGGGTGCGAATGCGCGTAATATCATCGCCCTGCATCGCCTCGCGCAGTTGTTGGGCAAGACCGGAAATTTGCTGCCGTTCGGCGTCCGGTACCTGCGGACCCAGGTCAAGCAGCGCCTTCTCGGTGGAATAGACGAGGTGGTCGGCCTGATTGCGGGCCTCGGCCAGCTCGCGCAGGCGGCGGTCCTCATTTTCGAACTGCTTGCCTTCGCGCACCATGCGATCGACGTCGTCCTGCGACAGGTTCGTCGAGGCCGTGATTTCAATACGCTGTTCCTGGCCGGTCGCCTTATCCTTGGCGGTCACGTGCAGGATGCCGTTGGCGTCGATGTCAAAGGTGACTTCGACCTGCGGCACACCGCGCGGCGCTGGGGGAATGCCCTCCAGGCGGAAGTTGCCGAGCGTTTTGTTATCCTTGGCCATCGGCCGTTCACCCTGCAGCACGTGGATGTCAACGGCCGTCTGGTTGTCTTCGGCCGTGGAGAAAATCTCTGACTTGCGGGTGGGGATGGTCGTATTGCGCGGGATAAGCGTGGTCATGACCCCGCCCATCGTCTCCAGGCCCAGGCTCAAGGGGGTCACGTCGAGCAGCAAGACGTCTTCGACCTCGCCGCTCAGCACACCGCCCTGGATCGCCGCGCCGATGGAGACTACTTCATCAGGGTTGACGCTCTTGTTGGCCGCTTTGCCGGTCAATTCATAGACCAGGTCCTGGATCATGGGCATACGTGTAGAACCGCCGACAAGGACGACTTCGTCGATCTGGTCCGCGGTCAATCCGGAATCTTTCAGGGCCTGGTTGAACGGCTCGCGCGTGCGCTGCACCAAATCTTCTGTGAGCTGCTCGAACTTGGCGCGCGTCAGTTTCATCTGCAGATGCTTCGGCCCGCTGGCGTCGGCGGTGATAAACGGCAAATTGATCTCTGTCTCATTCAGGGTGGAAAGTTCGATCTTAGCCTTTTCGGCCGCTTCGCGCAGCCGCTGCAGGGACTGCGGGTCATTGCTGAGATCGATGCCCTGTTCTTTCTTGAACTCGGCCAGCATCCACTCCACGATGCGCTCATCCCAATCGTCGCCGCCCAGATGGGTGTCGCCATGCGTGGCTTTCACCTCAACCACGCCGTCGCCTACCTCCAGGATGGAGACGTCAAAGGTGCCGCCGCCCAGGTCGTAAACGAGGATAGTCTCGTTATCTTTCTTGTCCAGGCCGTAGGCGAGGGCCGCGGCCGTAGGCTCGTTGATGATACGCAGCACGTCCAGGCCGGCGATCTTGCCGGCGTCCTTGGTAGCCTGGCGCTGGCTGTCATTGAAATAGGCAGGCACGGTTATGACTGCCTTGGTAACCGGCTCGCCCAGGAAAGCTTCCGCGTCGCGCTTCAGTTTTTGCAAGATTTGCGCCGAGATTTCCTGCGGCGAGAAATTCTTGTTGACGATCGGCACTTCTACGCGCGCGTCGCCATTGGGACCGCCGATGATCTCGTAGGGCACCATTTCCTGCGTACGCTTGGTTTCAGGGTCATCGATATGACGGCCCATGAGGCGCTTAATTGAGTAAATGGTGTTCAGCGGGTTCACCACCGCCTGTCGCTTGGCGACCTGGCCGACGAGCCGTTCGCCATTCTTATTGTAGGCCACAACCGACGGGACGGTGTTACCGCCCTCGGCTGAAGGGATGACGGTCGCGTCGCCTCCCGAGTAGGCGGAGACGACGGAGTTGGTCGTACCCAGGTCAATGCCGACTATTGTATTGCTCATAACTTCCTCCGGAATATTCGTGTGTTCAGAGCGGCGGCAGGGGGGCCGCGCTCCACATTATACTATATTGTCTGTTCTTTTTGTGACGGTCCGGCGCCGAGGCCACGAGTCTCTCACCAAACCACCCCTAACTATAACCGGTAAACGTTAGAATTATGTAAACGGTCACAAGCGGAACAAAAAAAGAGCCACGACCGGTCAGGCCGCAGCTCTTTGAGTTAGTGACTGAGGTAACCCACCTTATAGATTGGGGCCGCGGAACGCTTCCTCGGTGCTGGGCAACAGAGCCAGGACCAGGGCAATGACGTTGACAGCGATCTGTAGGGCCACGGCCGAGAATGTCGTCTGGCCAAGGATGGCCAGCACCAGCACAATCAGGTTGACGACGGCAATGACCAGGATAAAGAGCCGGCCCGACTCATTCAAATCCCAGATCCACTTAGCGACCACGAACCAGATAATGCCCACCAGCGCGGAGAGGATGGCGCCGAGCCATGCCGCACTGGGCAAAGTAAACTTAAGTTCGCCCAGAGTAGCGATTGGCAGCCAGCCCATGTAGCGGGCGGCATCGAGAAGCGCCAAAATGCCGGCAATAATGGCGATGACGAATAAGACGTAGACTGCCCATGTTCTTTCTTTCATAAAAACCTCCTATTTGAAGAGCGCGTTATTCTAAGACCGCGGCCGCCAATAACCGCGGTAAAACGAAATCGCAGTGTATCATAGCATTAAGCGATTCCAAATTGCAAGCACTTGGATCGGCGCCGGTACCTGCGGCCAGAACAGGCGCCTGCGGCGCTTAGACGAGCTCGCCGCCGCTGCGCACGAGGTCCGTCACCAGTTCACTGGCGGTGTCGTGATCGGCGACAATGACGACGGCCGTCTCGCCTGGCTCCAGTCCGGACATCTCCGCCTGCAGCGCCTCGTCACCCAGGAACATCTCCAGATGACGGCGCTGCGGGATGGTGCGCGTGGACCCAGCGAGATTAGCGGTCTGCAGGGCCGTCTTGCGCAGAAGCCGGAAACCGGCGGCGACAAGGGAGGTGCCGGACGTAACCAGCGACCAGGCCAGTCGCGCGCCATCGCGGCCGAAATCAATCACGATTCCGGCCGTGCCGGTGATGACATCACCGAGCCCCATGTCGCGCAAGTCCTCCACCTTCAACTCATCTTCGCCACGGCGCTGCACCATGGCGCCCTGGTAGATGCTGTCCTCGCGCCGCCTCAGCGCCTTGTTGATAACACGGACAGCACGCTCGGCATCGAGTTCGTTCTCGAAGGTGACCACGATGGTCTCAGGTTCGGCGGCAGCCGCCTCGCTCTCCGCGGCGGCTTCCTGAACTTCCTCAATGATTTCAGCAACCGCTTCCGCGGCATCGTCGGCGATGTCGGCATGTGCCTCAGAAATATCGCTGATGACATCTTCCATTATGTCTTTTTCGTTCTTACTGGACATGTGTGTTACCCCCATTGTTGGTATAGATATTGAATTAGCTGCCCTTATCTGCTTTTCCTTCATGCAGCCTTACGGTCTGTGTCGGATACGGTGAATAGATGCCGGCTTCGTCAAGGGCTTCTTGCAAGGCGGTATGGACCTGGTCGGTTACACGACGCGTATCGGCGTAGGTCTGAATCCACCAGCGTACGCGGAACACCATGGCGAAGTCGCCCATTTCATTGTACAGCACGTCGACCGGCTTGTCGCGCAGTACGGTAGGGACCTGGCGCACAGCATCATGCATCACCTGGCGGGCCTTCTCGATGTCCGATCCATAGGCGATATCAATGTCCGTCTCAATGCGATAGGTCGGATCGGGATAGCTGTAATTAATGACTTGATTCTGGGCGATAAGGTTGTTAGGGATGATGACCATGCGATTGTCACGCGTGCGGATGCGCGTCGTGCGCAGTCCAACCTCAACAACATCTCCCCAGGTATT
>JBJYWX010000486.1:0-22956 GCA_046259695.1 Promineifilaceae bacterium (SeqCode)
GCCCAACGCCTTAACAGCGCAGGCGGTCAGCACGCCTTGTGATGCGCCACCAACGCCCATCAACAAGTCCACGCCACTGCCGACGAACGCGGCCAGCAGTGCCCCGGCGACATCCCCTTCTTCCATCAGCAGAATACGCGCGCCGGTTGCCCTGATTTCTTCAATCAATTCCTCGTGCCGCGCGCGGGCCAGAACGCCCACGGTCAGGTCGTGCACTTCCTTGAGCTTGACGCGTGCTATCAGGGCCAGCGTCCAGGCTGGCGGCGCATCCATACATTCCGGCACCAGCGCCGCGGCTGCCTGGCGATCGACGACAATCTTGTCCATATAATTCGCCGGCAGCGGCGTCCACATCGCCCCGCGAGGGGCAATGCCCAGGACAGAGATGGCGCCGGGCCGGCCCTTCACCAGCAAGGAGGTACCATCAATGGGGTCGGCGGCGATATCCACGTCGATATCTTCATGACTGGGATCGCCTACTATGGTGTTGCCGCACAGGATCGCCTGATCCTCGATGCGCTGCTCTTCGGCGATGGCGACATAGGCATTAATGCCCGACGTAGCGATCGTATCATACATCGCGCGGTGCGCTGCGGCGTGCGCGCCAAGACGGTTGCCAGAGCCAATGTAACGGCTGGCGGCCAAGGCCGCGTTTTCGGTGACGCGCACCAGCTCCAGGCCGATATTGCGAAAGCCGACGCTGGTTGTCATGAGTATCCTCCGTTCGTGGGGAACGCTTCGACCGCTTCCAGCAGGCCCGCGGCCTCCCAGGCGGTCATGCCACCGTCCAAAATAGTCAGCCGGTCATAGCCCATTTCGCGCAAGGCGCCGGCCGCCAGGCGACTGCGGCGGCTGGTGCGGCAGGCAATAACGATGTCACGATCGTGCGGAAGCCCCGGATCCGTTCGTTTTAGCGTGGCCAGGGGGATTAACCGCGCCTCGGCGATATGGCCCTGGCGAAATTCACGCGGTTCGCGCACATCTACCACGACAGGCGCTTCCTCCTCAGGCTGTTCGTGAAGCTGGTCCCACAGCGCCGCGGCATCCACCCAGGTCACCTCGGCCGCGTCTATTTCAGGCATTGAGTCGAGCCCCGCAATATCAAGCCGCTTAGGAAGATTCTGGCACTCGCTGAAGACGCGCACGGGACACTCGTAGATACATGCCGCCGGATTAAGCTCATGGTAGAAGATGTGGCTGATTGCCTCATCACCATCGAGAAAATGATCATAGCCGAGGGTGATATCAAAACCGGTGTCCACCAGGCGCTGCATCACGCCGCGATTGACATGGACCATAAACACGTCACCACCGCGATCGCGGTAAAGGTCGACAATATTCTCCAGCATGTGCACACCGCTGAAATCCATCGTATTGACGCTCTCCATGCGCAGGAGCAGAAAGATCTGTTCCGGATGCTTCGCCGAATGATCCAGGATGAACTCTTCCACGGAATTAACCGCGCCGAAATAGAGGCTGCCCAGGATCTCAATGATGCCTAGCTGCGGGCACTCCGGCCGATCCGGAGCGTAGACCATGTGTTTGAAGCTTTCATCGGGCACCACGGAGTAGACCTGCGGCGTGCTGGTGCGCATGATGTAGCGGGCGAAAGAGAGGAAGATGCCCAGGAATACGGCCGTTTCCAGCTGCAGGAGCAGGGTCCCGAGCAAAGTCACGACCATGATCACCGCGTCGCCCCGCCCGCCGCGCAAAATGCGCATGATCTCTTCCCTGTCGATCATGTTGAACGCCGTGACAATCAATACCCCCGCCAGCGCCGACATGGGCAGATAAGCGGCGAAGGGGCCAAGGAACTGCATCCCGACAAGCACAAAAATGCTGGAGATAATCGCCGCGATCGGCGTCTTTGCGCCAGCGTCCAGGTTGACGGCCGTGCGCGAGAACGACGCGGCGACAGGATAACCTGAAAAGAGCCCGGCAAGGAAGTTGGCCATGCCCTGGCCCACAAACTCCTGGTTGCTGTCCAGGCGCTGGCGCGTTTGCGCCGATACCGACTTGGCGATCGCCACCGTTTCTACCAGGCCGATCGCGCCGACAGCCAGTACACCGGAGGTCAGCTTACTAATTAACTCCCAGTTGAAAGTAGGAATGGAGAGCGGCGGCAGTCCCGTGGGCAGCGTTCCAATCACGGCAACCCCTTGTCGTCCGAGGCCCATGGCATAAACGATGATCCCCGAAAGAATCATGGCCAGCAGTGGGCCCGGAATACGCCGGTCGATGCGTCGCATCAGGATTAAGAAGATGATTGTGCCGATGCCGATCGCCGCCGTGGCCAGATGTAGCTCGTCTACATGGGTAACTGTCCCGCTTAGAATTTCGATTACCGAGTTGGATGCAAACTCCAGGCCCAGCAGCGGCTTAATCTGGCGGATGGCGATAAGGATGCCTGCGCCGGTGGCGAAGCCCACGATCACGGAATGGGAGACGAAATTGACCAGCACGCCCAGCCTCGCCAGACCAAGGAACAGCTGGAAGAGGCCAACCAGGACGGCCAGCATCATGGCTGCGGCCACGTATTCCGGTGATCCGATCGCGGCAACGCCGGCCAGCGAGGAAAGGACCAGGAGGGAGATAGCGTTCGCCGGGCCATTGTGCACCTGATCGGAAGAGCCCCACAATGCACCTGCCATTCCGCCGACCACGGCCGCATAGAGACCCATCACCGGCGGCAGCTCGGCGATCAGGGTGAAGGCGATCGCCTGCGGCAGAAGTATCACCGCCACCGTCAAGCCGGCAATGAGGTCGGGACGGAAATTGATGCGGTCATACTCGCGCAACAGGCGGATAGGGCGCGTCAGGTATTTACCTGCCGGCGCTATGGTGTTGCGATAAGTTATCTGCTTGGTAAGTTCTTCAGCCGCGGCGGTGGTCATCTTTCAAGCCGTTGGGTGGTTCTCAAATTGAAACCAAAGCGCTCCAAGAAACGCTTGGTTAGAGTGTACGCTTGCCACCAAAGTGCGTCAAGCGCCGCGGGCAGTGGGCAGTGAGCAGCCGGCCAGTAGGCAGTGGGCGGAGGGCCGGCGACCTGCCACCTACCTACTGCAACCTATCCCGCCGGTTCAAGCTCCAGAAACTTGTACGGATAGACGTTGATGATCTCCGTCTCGCCGTGCTGGGTGCGCCAGGTATGGTCGCGGCGGTAGAGATGGATGTGGCCGTGCAGGTGATAGCGCGGTTTAAAAACACGCAGGAGCTGTAGAAAGGTTTTGAAGCCGGTATGTGGCAGATCCTGCCGGTCATGGATGCCGTAGGGTGGGGAATGAGTGACGAGGACGTCCAGATAACGGCCGATCTTGCGACGGTTCCACAAGAGCTGCGGCACCAGGCGCGCTATTTGGCGGCGCATTTCCGCCTCAGTATACATATAAGGCGCATTCGGCCGGTAGCGCATCGAACCATTCAGGCCGGCCAGAACCAGCCCCTTCTTCTCTACCACCTGCCCATGCAGATAAATACCCCCCTGCACGGACGTCAGCAGGCGGTTATCGGCCGTGTACTGCGGCCCACCATCATGATTGCCAAGCACGTAAAGCAGTGGTACATCAAAAGCGGAAACGAGAAATTCGAGGTAGTAATAGGGCAGGTCGCCGCAGCCAATAATCATTTCCACGCCAGGGTATTTCTGGCGCACGTTGTGGCAGTAAAGCCGGTCCAACACGCGGTCGCTAACGGCCAGAACCTTCATGGTTCGGGCCATTCCCGCGACTGGTTCTCTTCCAATTTGCGTAAAATCGCCGCTTCAAGATCGATGCCTGTTATGCTCGCTAGCTGCAGCAGGTAAAGCGCGACATCCGCCAGCTCCCCCGCAAGGGCTTCTTTGCCGGCCGCTTCCTCACGCCATTGAAAATGTTCAAGCACTTCCGCCGCTTCGATGACCAGTGAAGCGGCGATATTGCGCGGCACCTGAGGTTTAGGTGACGCGGAATCGTACCAGCCTTTGCTCTGTACAAAGGCGTGCATGAGTTGTTCGAGTTCCGCAATCTGCATCAATATAAAAAAGTAGGCCGCGCCAGATTGCCCGGCGCGGCCTACGAACGCTGACGAACGAACTTAGAGTTGTTCGGCCACGAATGCGGTCAGGTCAGCCAGGCGGCTGGAGTAGCCCCATTCGTTGTCATACCAGGTCACAATCTTGACCATATTACCGCCCATCACGTCAGTAGACAAAAGGTCCAGCGTGGAGGAGGCGGTCGAACCGATAAAATCGCTGGAAACCACCGGATCCCAGGTGTACTCAAGCACCTTGCCCAGCGGTGTGTCGGCGTCAGCCGCGGCCATCAGCGCGTTGTTAACTTCCTCGATGGTCACGTCTTTGGAGACAATCGCTGTCAGGTCGACCACGGAGCCGGTCACAACAGGCACGCGGAACGCCATACCGTTGAGCTTACCGTTCAATTCCGGCAGCACCAGGCCGACGGCCTTCGCCGCGCCGGTCGTGGTGGGGATAATGTTTGCCTGCGCGGTGCGCGCGCGGCGCAGATCCTTGCCGGCGGTGTCCAGGGTAGCCTGGCCGACCGTGATCGCGTGAATGGTGGTCATTAATGCTTTTTCGATGCCGAAAGCATCGTTTAGCGCCTTGGCTGCCGGCGCCAGGCAGTTGGTGGTGCAGCTAGCGTTGGAAATCACGTGCATCGTTTCCGGGTCGTAGGTGGAGGCATTAACACCCAGGACAAACGTGCCGTCGACGCCTTTGCCAGGCGCGGAAATGACGACTTTCTTGGCGCCTGCGTCCAGGTGCTTACCGGCGCCGGCGCGATCTTTGAAAACGCCTGTGCTTTCAATCACGATGTCGACGCCCAACTCGCCCCAGGGCAGGGCGGCAGGGTCACGCTCAGAGAAGCTCTTAAGCTTCTCGCCATCGATATACAAGTCGCCGTCTTTGACTTCAACTTCACCGGGGAAACGGCCGTAGGTGGAATCATACTTCAGAAGATGCGCATTGGTTTCCACCGGAAACAAATCATTTACCGCTTCGACGTCAAGCACGCCCTGGTAATCTTGGTAGATTTTCTTAAATACCTGGCGGCCGATGCGGCCAAACCCGTTAATACCTATTTTGACTGCCATTTGGACAACTCCTTTGTGTTGGTTAGGTATCTTTGTTAGTTAGGTAACCTTATACATTATACGACGATACCCCTCTCGGGGAACAGCCAAATGTCACCTGTTTCATGTTACATTCGGCAGATCTTGCTGCTCCTGGCTCCTGCCTCCCGGCGCTACGCTGAAGGTGATAGAAACTGCAAAACGGCATTGGCGAGCTTGTCGCTGTCATGCCGCCACGGCCGTTCCGTGTCCACCAGATCGGCCGTCACCAGCCTGCCTTCCGGCAGCTCCGCCAGCGGCACCTGGATCGTATTGGCCAGCGCCGCTTTGGCCAGCGAGAAGTTACTGTTTGCCAGCACGGCATCGAAGCGCAGGTTGGGAATATGCTGCTCGATGGCCGCCACGTGATCGGCCACGCTGTAGCCCGTGGTCTCACCCGGCTGGGTCGCGAGATTGCAGATGTACATGGTTGGCGCGCTGGCATGGTAGAGGGCCTGGGCCAGGTCCGGCACCAGCAAATTGGGCAGAATACTGGTGTAGAGACTGCCGGGCCCGATCAAGATCAGATCGGCCTGGAAGATTGCCTTTAGCGCGGGCGGGTAAGCGCGCACATCATCGGGGCTCAGGTAAACGCGTTGAATGCGGCCGCGTTTCTCGGTGATCGCCGACTCGCCGCTCACCTGCTGTAGCTCAGCCGCACCCGCCTCGTTTTCTACGAGAATATCGGCTGTCAGCGTGACCTGTGATAGGGTCGACGGTATCACCTGGCCGCGCATTGCCAACACGCGCTGCGCTGCCAGCAGCGCCTCGTCAAAACTGCCGGTGATGCCCGTCAAAGCTGCCAGCAGCAGGTTGCCGAAAGCGTGCCCTTGCAGTTCCCGGCTGTGGCTGCCCTTCTCATCAACGCTGGCGCCAAAGCGGTATTGCAGCAGCTGGGTCATCAACTCTTCATCGCGTGACAGCGCGGCGATATTGTCGCGAAAATCACCCGGCGGAAGCAGCCCCAGCTCACGACGCAGGCGCCCGCTGCTGCCCCCGTCGTCGGCGACGGTGACAATGGCCGTTATCGAACCTGTATGGCGGCGCAGCCCGCGCAGCAGGGCAGGCATCCCTGTGCCTCCACCAATGGCCACCAGGCGCGGGCCGGACGGCGGCTGCTGCTGCGGAGGTAGGGGAGGGAGTGCTGAGAAGTGTGGCTCTTGCGACATAACTGACTCGTCGTCGTCATTGTAGCAGATAGCCAGACCACAGCCAGCACTTCTTATGGCGCTGGCAGCCCGTCCGGCGCTGTGTTATGATCCGCGGTCATTGTGTGGTGATTGTCAGCGGCTGTCCGCGCTAATCGCTATGCCGAAAGTGCATGTTTATGGCAGAAATCCCGGTAGTTATTTTTTGCGGCGGTGAAGGCACGCGTATGCGTGGCGGCACGCTGACCAAGAAGGAGTTGGTGGAGATTGGCGGACGGCCGATTATCTGGCATGTCATGCGCATCTTCTCTGCTTATGGCCACAACCGTTTTATCTTGCCCCTCGGGCACGAAGCGGCGCAGATTAAGAACTACTTTCTTAACTATGAAGCGATGACCAGCGACTTCACGGTGCGCGTCGGCCGTCGCCGCCGGCATGTTACCTATCACAGCGACGAGGCGCATCCCGAATGGGAAGTGTCGCTTATCGACACCGGGCTGAACACTGACAAAGCGAGCCGCATCGCCCGCGTCGCGCCCTACCTCGACGCGGATCGATTTTTCCTGACTTACGGCGATGGTTTGAGCGATGTCGATATCAACACCCTGCTAAATTTCCATCTGGCGCACGGCCGCCTGGCGACTATCACCGCCATCCAACCGGCTCATTACCAGTACGGCGTCATGGAAGCCGATCAGGCCGGCCTTGTCGATCGTTATGAACAGTACCCCGGCTTGCCTTACTGGATCAATGGCGGATTTATGATCTTCGAACAAGCCGCGCTCGACTATATGCAGGGCGGCGATGATCTGCCGCTGGAAACCGGTGTGCTGCAGGAAATGATCGCCGATAGGCAGGTGATGATGTACCGGCATGACGGCTTCTGGGCCTCAATGGATACCCTGAAGGATACGCTGGACCTGCAGCGCTTGTGGGACGATGGCGCGCCCTGGCGCGTATGGGGCGGTTAGCCGGTTCTTGAGCCGGCACTGCACAGGGAGAAGCTATTGAGCGAGCGTTTCTGGCAAGACAGGCGCGTTTTTGTCACCGGCTGCAGCGGTTTTCTCGGCTCCTGGTTGGTGGCGGCGCTGGTCAAGCGCGGGGCCAGCGTGGTTGGGCTGCTGCGCGATCACGTACCGCAGTCGATGTTATTCCGGGATGACACCGCCGCGCGCATCCGCCTGGTGAACGGTGACTTGAGCGATATCACCTTCCTCGAACGAGTACTCGCCGAATACGAAGTGCAGACCGTTTTTCACCTGGCTGCGCAGACCATCGTCGGCATCGCCAATCGTTCACCCCTATCCACCTTTGAAACCAACATTCGCGGCACCTGGCAGCTTCTTGAAGCGGCGCGGCACGCGCCGCAAATCGACGGATTTGTAGTCGCCAGCAGTGAAAAAGCCTACGGCGAACCGCACGAACTGCCATATGTGGAGGAGCACCGCCTGCAGGGCCGCCATCCCTATGATGTGTCCAAGAGCTGTGTCGATCTCATTGCCCAAACCTATGCCGTGACCTATGGGCTGCCGGTAACTATCACGCGCTTTTCAAATCTATATGGCGGCGGTGACCTCAATTGGAACCGCCTCATTCCTGGCACCATGCGCAGCGTCCTGCGTGGCGAGCCGCCGGTCATCCGTTCCGACGGCGCGTTTAAGCGCGATTACGTCTATGTCGAAGATGCCGTGTCCGCCTATCTGGCGCTAGCCGAGCGCTCGGCCGAGCCCGGCATCTGCGGCCAGCCGTTCAACTTTGGACTTGGCCGGCCGGTAACGGCCTTGGAAGTCGTGCAAACCATCATTGCCGTTTCTGAGTTTCCCGATCTCCGGCCCATCATCCTTGACGAAGTACGGCACGAGATCCGCGACGAATACCTCAGCCCGGCCAAGGCACAACGCCTGCTTGGCTGGCAGCCGCAAGAGACGCTCGACAGCGGCCTGCGCAAGACGATGCTCTGGTACCGAGACTATCTGGGCCTGTAAGTCCTTAAGGACTTTTCCCGAAGCGAGGGCTGGGAGAAAAAGGGTGAGCATATGACACCGAACTACACCTTAGTGACAGGCGCCACTGGCTTCATTGGCCGAGCGCTCACGGCGCGTCTGGCTGCCGAGCCCGAAGCACACGTCGCCATCCTGGTCCGCGAACAATATCGCGAAATGCCGCTGCCGCCCCCGCTCGACAGCCTGCGTGATCGCCTGGTTATCGTCTATGCTGACCTGCGCGACTACCAAATGACGCGGCGTGCAGTGCAGGCCGTGCGCCCGGACGTTGTTTTCCACCTGGCCGCCGGCGGCGTAAGTGACCCTTTTATGGCCATTGATGCCGCCCTTGAACAGAATCTGTCTACCGCCCTGAACTTGCTGCGCGCCGCTTATGAGGAGGAAAGGAGCCCGCGGCCTGACCGGCTCATCGTCGTGCGCACGCCCGGCGAAATTACGGCCATGAACCCTTATGCGGCCAGCAAGGCGGCGGCATGGCAGATATGCGCCATGTTCGCGCGCACGCGGGCGTGGCCGATTTTCGGCGCCATGCCCTTTCAGACATACGGCTACGGCCAGCACGACACTCATCTGGTCAGCGGCGCGCTGTCCGCGGCGCTGGCCGGGCAGGACTTTCCCATGACCGCTGGCGAACAAGAAAAGGATTGGATCTATATCGAAGACGTGCTGGATGGCCTGCTGGCGCTGCGTCAGGCGGCGCTTGAGCCGGGCACGACGGTGCAGTTGGGAACTGGCATCACGACCAGCGTCGCCGAAGTGGTGCGCCAGATCTACGCCCAGGTTGACGGCGCGGGCAAGCCGCTCTTTGGCGCCCTGCCGGCGCGCGCCGGTGAAGAAGCCGTTCAGGTGGCTGATGTCGCGCAAGCAGAGGCGCTGCTCGGCTGGCAGGCACGCGTGCCGTTGGAAGAAGGGCTGGCTAAGACCCTTGCCCGGACGCGAGCCCGCAATGCGTGAGCCGCACCGCTGTTCCCAAAGAGATCAGAGGAGCATGAACACCGTTATCGTGAACAATAACCATCTATTATCTGTCGCTGTGGAAGCGGCCCACGCGGCTGGCAAGAAGGCCCGTGAACTGTTCGGCCGCCCGCACGAGGTGAGCAAAAAAAGCAGGCGAGATGTTGTCACTGAAGCCGACTTCGCCGCCCAGCAGATCATCACCGAAATGATCCTGGATGCCTTCCCCGACCACGGTTTTCTGCCCGAGGAAGAAGACGCGTCCCTGCCGGACACCGGCCCTGTCATCTGGGTGATTGACCCGATCGACGGCACGGTGAATTACAGCCGCGGCATTCCGCTCTTCTGTGTTTCGATCGCCGCCCTGCGGGAGACCCCGTCGCCCGGTGTGGAGGATGTGCTGGCCGCCGTGATTTACGACCCGATGCTGGATGAAACCTTCACGGCTACGGCTAACGGGCCCGCGCTGCTGGAAGGCGCAGGCATGCACGGCCGTGCACTGCACGTGACCAACACAGACCGCATAAGCGACGCAATCATCGGCGTGGATTGGGCGCTGGAGGACGAGCCGCGCAGGCAGGGTACGGCCTTTAACGCTCGCGTGGCCGGGGAAGCGCTGGTTCTACGCGGCCTGGGAACGGCCGCGCTGGCCATGGCCTGGGTCGCCGCCGGCCGCCTGGATGCCTACATCAACCACCAACTCAAGCCGTGGGATGTTGCCGCTGCGGCCCTGCTGGTGAAGCAGGCGGGCGGCGTTACTGGTGATATCAGCGGCCGGCCGTTGTCCTTCGACCGCGACGGCCTGTCTTGCCTCTTAACCAACTCGCAGCTGCAGGAACTGCTGGCCGCCGTTGCCGTGTGATCGCGCCACATGGTCGAATCTGACGGAAATTCGCCGCGGATGCTGGACAGTTTTTATTGGTATCCGTGTCCTGCTTGTGAAATAATTGGCCCGTTACCCTCTGCCCACGACACGCGCGCGGTAAGCCGGAGAACCAAACCATGCGATGGCCGCCGTACGAACACGTCTTCTTTGACTGCGACTCCACCCTGACCACGATTGAGGGCATTGACGTCTTGGCTGAATCCGCCGGCAAACGCTGGCGCGTGGAAGTCTTGACCCAGGCCGCCATGGAAGGGCAGATCGATCTGGCCGAGGTCTACGAACGTCGTCTGAAAGCCGTCAGGCCGACGCGCAGCCAGATTCGCGAGATTCGCAATGCCTACAAGCGCAATCCGGTCGAGGACGCCCAGGCTGTCATTGCTGCCCTGCAGGAGCTGGGCCATGAAGTTTACATTATCAGCGGTGGCCTGCTGGAACCGGTGCGGGAATTTGGCCTTTTCCTCGGCGTGCCGAAGGAAAATATCCGCGCCGTCGGGGTGACCTATAATGAACTTTCGGGTCAATGGTGGATCGGAGGCGATGAGCAGTACATGACCTATGACGAAGGCGCCCTCACCGTAAGTGACGGCAAGGCCGATATTGTGGCTCGGCTCCTGGAGGGTAAGGCGGGCCGTTCCCTGTTAATTGGCGACGGGTCCAGCGATTTGCTTGCCGGCCGCGCCGTGGATCTTTTTGCCGGTTTTGGCGGCGTCACCAGCCGCGAACGGGTGCGCCGGGAAGCGCCGTTGTTTATCTCCAGCACCTCCCTTGCTCCTCTACTCGCTGTAGCCGCCGGACCCGCGACCCTAAGACAACTGCGACAAACATCTCTTGAACAGTTAGCTGACAAGGCTTTGAAGCTTTGCCAGCAAGGAGCAATCAGTTTTAACGATGAACGACTCAAACTCAAATTCGATCAGGCAGTCAGCGCCGCACGTGAAGCTTTTTATTCCGGGCCCGGTGGAGGTTCGGCCGGAGATCCTCGACGCCCAGGCGCGCTGGATGATTGGACACCGGATGCCGGAGTGCGCTGAACTTATCAAGAGCATCCAGCAGAAACTGCCACAAGTTTTCTTTACCGAACAAACGGTGCTGATTACGGCCTCGTCCGGCACCGGACTGTGGGAAGCGGCCGTGCGCAATACCATCAACAGGAAGGCGCTCAACTGCGTTAATGGCGCCTTCAGCGACCGTTTCCGCCAGGTCACGGAGCTGAACGGCAAGGCCAACGACGTGCTCGAGGTGCCCTGGGGACAGCCGGTATTGCCCGAGCAGGTGGCGGAGCGGCTGGCAAGCGGGGAATACGACGCCGTTACCCTTGTGCATAATGAAACGAGCACCGGTGTCACCAGCCCGGTCAAAGAGATTGCTGAAGCGGTGCGCAGCGCGCCCAATGGCGATGAAATCATGATCCTGGTTGATTCGGTCAGCGGCCTTTCCGGCGCGCGTATCGAAGTGGATGCCTGGGACCTGGACGTTGTCCTTGCCTCCAGCCAAAAGGCATTCGCCCTGCCGCCGGGCCTGGCTTTCTGTGCCGTTTCCAATCGGGCGATGAGCAAAGCGGAAACAGTGCCCTACCGCGGCTACTACTTCGACTTCTTGACCCTGGCCAAATCCATGGCCAAGTTCCAAACCCCGGCCACGCCGGCCGTTTCTCTACTCTATGCCCTCGATTTGCAGCTTGACCGCATGATGGCCGAGGGCATGGAGAATCGCTTCCGGCGCCATCTTGACATGCGCGATCGCACCCTGCAATGGGCGCGTGATGCAGGTTTTTCGCTCTATGCCGCGCCAGGGTATGAGTCGCCGACGGTCACCTGCATCAACAATGACCTGGGCCTCGACATCGCTGACCTGAACAATTACCTGCGTTCAGAGGGCATGTACATTTCCAACGGCTACGGCAAGTTGAAAGGCACGCATTTCCGCCTGGCGCACATGGGCGATGTGACGATGGTCGAATTGGAAGAACTGTTCGCGGTTATGGATGCCTATCTGGCCGCGCATGCCTGACGCGTCTTGCTGCAAGTCCGATTTTCTTGACAATACTTATACCTGAACCAGAGGGACCGAGGAGAATATGTTTCGCATATTAGTTTCCGACAAATTGGGCCAGGCGGGCCTGGATCGCCTCGATGCGGCCGAAGACGTCAGCTACGATCTAAAAACCAGTCTCAGCCAAGAAGAACTGCTGGAGGTCATGCCTGAATATGATGCGCTCATCGTCCGCAGCGGAACCAAAGTCACCGAGGACGTGCTCAAGGCAGGCAGCAAGCTGAAAGTGGTCGGCCGTGCGGGCATGGGCGTAGACAACATTGATGTGCGCGCGGCAACGCTCGCAGGCATCATCGTTATGAATACGCCAGGCGCCAACAGTGTAGCCACGGCCGAACACACGTTGGCCCTTATGCTGGGCGTCACCCGCCATATCGCCCCCGCGCACGCCTCGCTGCTCGCCGGCGAGTGGAAGCGATCTTCTTTCACGGGCACGGAGCTGCTGGGCAAGACGTTGGGCATCATCGGCTTCGGCCGTGTCGGGCGACTTGTTTCCCAGCGTGCCCGCTCCTTCGGAATGTCCGTCCTGGCCTACGATCCTTTCGTCTCCGAAGAAGTCGCCCAGGAATTGGGCGTCACCCTCGTCGATCTCGAGGACCTGCTGCCTGAGGCGGACTATATCACCCTGCATACCGCGCTGCTAGAAGACACGAAAGAAATGATTAACAGCGCCTCCATCACCCAGATGAAAGATGGGGTCATCATTGTTAATGCCGCGCGCGGCAAGCTGATTAACGATGACGACCTGGCTGCCGCGCTCAAGTCGGGCAAAGTGGGCTATGCTGCTATCGATGTCTACGCCCAGGAACCGCCCGGCCCCGACAATCCGTTGATCGGGCTGCCCAACGTATTGCACACGCCCCATCTCGGCGCCAGCACGGCTGAGGCGCAGCGCGTGGTCGCCACCCAGATCGTTGACCAGGTGCTCGACGCCCTGCGCGGCACTGATTTCCCCAACACCCTGAATATGCCGTTCCGCGTTGGCGGCGGCGGATTTGCCGAGATCCGGCCCTTTATGGACCTGGCAGAAAAGATGGGCGTCTTGCACAGCAGCCTGGCCGGCGGGCCGATCACGAGCGTGGAGGTGGAGGTGCAGGGCGATACCGTAGCCGAACTGGTGCGCGCCATCGCCGCTGGCATCCTGAAAGGCCTGGTTGATGACAAAGTCGATCTGAAGATCAATTACATTAATGCGCCCGTCGTTGCCCAGGAGCTGGGCATCAACATTGCCCAAACAAAGGGCATCAAGTCGCCTGATTATCCCAACCTGATCACCTGCCGCGCCAGTTGGGATGGCGGCGAACGCGTGCTCAGCGGCGTGCTTTTTGGCGGCAGCCAGCCGCGCATTGTACAGGTCGATGATTACCAGTTGGACGCCCGACCGGAAGGAGTGGTGCTGATCATGCGCAACGAGGATGTGCCCGGTGTGGTTGGCAGCGTCGGCACGTTGATGGCCGAGTACAGCGTCAACATTGCCGAATGGCGGCTGGGTCGCGACAAGCCCGGCGGACATGCGCTTTCCTTTATCAACATCGACAGCGATCCACCAAAAGGACTGCTAGATGACCTGCGTATCATGTTCGGCGTAACGGCCGTGCAGTTGGTAAAGCTGTAAGTGCTAGGACAAAACTCCGTTTTGTGCGCTAAGACGGAGTCTTGCCTCACCAGAGCGGCACGGCCAAACTTGGGAGTTACTTATGTCTGGAAGCGACTGTGACCAAACGCCTCGACAGGGCTCGCGCCGGAGACGGGCCCTGATCTGGTTCATATTGCTTGCCGCGGCGAGCTTGCTGCTGCCGGCGCTTGCGGCCGCGCGTACGGCCGAATCAGTCACGGCCCCGCCCCAGATCAGGCTCGTTGACGCCTTTCCCAATCTGCGTTTTCAATCGCCCATCGCCATCGCCCATGCCGGTGATAGTCACCTGTTCGTCGTCGAGCAGCCCGGCCGGATCTGGCGGGTAGAGGGGCAGGGCGGCGCCGCCACGCGCTCGTTATTCCTCGATATCACCGATCGCGTGCAGGACGGCTGTGAACGTGGCCTGCTCGGCCTTGCTTTTCACCCCGACTTCGCCCAGAACGGCTACTTTTATGTCAACTATATCACCCACCAGGTCCAGGATGGCGAGGAGAAGGATTACACGCGTGTCTCGCGCTTCCGGTCTGCAACCGGCGGCGGCGCTGCGAACCCCGCTACTGAAACAGTGTTGATGGAGATTTACCAGCCATACTGCAACCACAACGGCGGCGACATTCACTTCGATCCCAGCGGTATGCTAGTTTTTGGCCTGGGCGACGGCGGCTCGGGCGGCGATCCCCACCATTATGCGCAGAATCCGCAGAGCTATCTAGGTAAACTGCTGCGCATCGACGTCGACAGAAAAGAGGCTGACAAGAACTACGCTATTCCGGCGGATAACCCGTTTGCCGGCCCGGACGTCTATGAGGAGATCCTGGCCCTGGGCCTGCGTAATCCCTGGCGTTTTAGTTTCGATCGCCAGACTGGCGATCTGTACATCGGTGACGTGGGCCAGAACACCTGGGAAGAAGTCAACTACGTGCCCGCAGCCCAGTTAGGTGGCCAGAATTTTGAATGGAGCCTGCGCGAAGGATTTATGAACTTCAACCTGGCGCAGCCGGTGGGACCGGGCCTGATGACCGCACCGGTGCACGTCTACGAGCACGCGCAGCCGAGCGGCAGCCGCTCGATCACCGGCGGTTACGTCTATCGCGGCGATTCGATGGCGGGGATGGACGGCGTTTATATCTATGCCGACTTTGAGACCGGCAGCATTTTTGGTCTATGGCGGGACGCGGTAGGCGATTGGCAAAACGAGCAGCTTGGCGCGCTCGTCGCCCAGGACGGCCAGAGCGGGCGTATTGTGGCTTTCGGCGAGGACAGCCAGGGGGAACTCTACCTTGCCGCCTATAATCAAGGCATCATCTACCGCCTGATCGCGCCGGCAAACGTTGCCTTGCTGCCTCTGGTGAGTGTCCCCGGCAGCGAATAAGCAATACGCCCGGAGGGACTCGAACCCCCAACCACCTGGTTCGAAGCCAGGCACTCTATCCATTGAGCTACGGGCGCTCAACTAAAAAAAAAGACCTCGGCCGTTTTGCGGGAGGTCCAATTAAGGGCGAGTAGAGGGACTCGAACCCTCGATCTTCTGGGCCACAACCAGACGTGTTAACCACTACACCATACCCGCCATGTAGGTAGAGCAGATGCTATCATACCTTGATAGCGTGGGCAAAAAGATTAAGTGGGGAGCGGCCGGCGGCCAGGGGCTGAGCCCGCACTGAGCTTTTGGAACTGCAGCCGCTAGCGGGCGGCAGGCGGTATGGACGATTTCGGCTGGATTTGACGGGTGCTTTGACCTACAATTCCCTGATGCTAAGTGAAGGCGATGTCCTCAACAATCGCTATAAGCTGCTGGAGCGTATCGGCAGCGGCGGCATGTCTGTGGTCTACAAGGCCCAGGACTTGGTTCTCGGGCGCCTGGTGGCGGTCAAGATGCTGCACGAGAGCTTCAGCGGGGATGCCGATTTCTTGCAGCGTTTTCGCCAGGAAGCATATGCCGCTGCCAGCCTGCAGCATCCAAACATCGTCACCGTCCATGATATCGGCCAGGACGACGGCCGCCAGTACATCGTCATGGAGTATGTTGAGGGACAGACGCTGAAAGAGATCGTGCGCCAGTATAATGCCCAGGGTAAAACGATGCCTGTCGGCCGTGCGCTTGATCTCAGTGTGCAGATAAGCGACGGCATTGGATATGCGCACCGTGCGGGCCTAGTCCACTGCGACGTGAAGCCGCAAAACGTCCTTGTAACGCGCGACGACCGGATTAAGGTCGCTGACTTCGGCATCGCCCGCGCCGTATCCGAGGCCAGCCAGCATATCGATGACAACCGCGTCTGGGGTACGCCGCAGTACTTTTCGCCAGAGCAAGCGGCCGGGCAGTCGCCGACGCCCGCATCCGACGTCTATGCCATTGGTGTGATGATGTTTGAGATGCTGACCGGCCGCCTGCCCTTCGAAGCCGATTCGCAGGCCGCGCTCGCGCTGAAGCATATCCAGGAATCTCCGCCGCATGTCATTGATTACAATCCGGCAGTGCCGGAGCAGTTGGACCTGATTGTCAATAAGGTGCTTTCTAAGGAAGCCGCCGGCCGCTATCGCACGGCGGGACAGCTCGGCCGTATCTTGTCAACCTACCGCCAGAGCGCCTATGCCGAAACCGACGGTATTTCCCTGCCCGGCGAGGCGATCACGATCGTCCCGGGCGCCGTTCTCGGTGCGCCAACCAGCGAACAGCCCACGCAGATATTCCCCTATCCGGGCACGACCGTGCCGGGCTACGGGCAAGATGCGGCGACGATTAAGCACCCTCCGCCCACGGCCGAGGCGGCTCAGGAAGGGCCCGATTTGTTAGCCATCGGCCTGGGCCTCCTGGCCCTCATCGCCCTCCTGGGTCTCATACCGCTCTGGTACTTCGTCTATGTCGCTTACGCGGGCTAGTTTTCCGTGGGCGGAGGCAGGTCTCAGTTAGCAGTAATCAGTGGTCAGGGTAGTTCCCAATGCCCAGTTCCCAGTTCTTTGTTCCTGCTGTTTTTTGTTTTCTGTTAATTGTTCCTTTCCCCAACCATTAGAACGCCTGTCCCTGTTCGCTACGCCATGCCCTTTCTGCTATACTGGAATCAGTGTAAGCAGTTCCTGTTGTTCGGCAACGGGGGATTACCAACATGGGAAGTACGACGAGATTTTCGCGCATTGCCGTTTATGCCCTGATCGCCATCGCCGTCATTGCTGTTGTCTGGAACCTCAATAATTCCGAGCCTGCACTTGAGCGCCTTCCGATTAGTGAACTGGCGCAGCAGATCCGGGAGGACGAGGTGGCCGAACTGGTAGTGTCCGGCGGCGGCAGCGATGTCACTGTGCAGTATGACGGTCCGAATCGGGCGCCCGTGGTTACCCAAATCAGCGGTGTGAGCTCCGTTGAAGAGATTTTGAGCACCTATGGCGTCGGCGACAGCGACTACGCCGACGGCCGCCCCACAATCACCTATGAGCAGCCCAGCGCTTGGGGCAACTGGATTAACCTCCTGGGCATCTTCTTGCCCGCGCTTATCCTTCTGGGCTTCTTCTTTTTCATCTTTCGCCAGGCCCAGGGCACCAATAACCAGGCGATGTCCTTTGGCAAGAGCAAGGCGCGCATGTTCACCGGCGACCGGCCCACGGTCAGTTTTGACGATGTCGCCGGCGCGGATGAGGCCAAAGAAGAACTCAAAGAAGTGGTGGAATTCCTCAAGGAACCGGAGAAATTCGTCACCTTTGGCGCGCGTATTCCCAAGGGCGTCCTGCTGGTTGGCAGTCCCGGCACCGGCAAAACGCTGTTGGCCAAGGCTGTTTCTGGTGAAGCAGGTGTGCCCTTCTTCTCTATCGCCGGTTCCGAATTTGTCGAGATGTTCGTCGGCGTCGGCGCCAGCCGCGTGCGCGACCTGTTCGAACAGGCCAAACGCAACAGCCCCTGCATCATCTTCATTGACGAAATCGACGCCGTCGGCCGCCAGCGCGGCGCGGGTCTGGGTGGCTCGCATGACGAACGCGAGCAGACCCTTAACCAGATTCTGGTTGAAATGGACGGCTTTGACACCGACACCCACGTGATTATTCTGGCTGCTACCAACCGCCCCGACATCCTGGACCCGGCGCTGATGCGTCCCGGCCGTTTCGACCGGCGCGTGATCATCGACCGTCCTGATGTGCGCGGCCGTGAGGCCATCTTCAAGGTCCATATTCGCGGCAAGCCAATAGGTTCCGACGTCAGTATCACCACCTTGGCCAAAGCCACGCCCGGCTTTGTCGGCGCAGATATTGAGAATACGGTCAATGAGGCCGCGCTGCTTGCCGCCCGGCGTGATTGCAAGGCGATTGGCATGAGCGAATTCCAGGAAGCGATTGAGCGCGTGCAGCTTGGCCCGGAACGTCGCAGCCGTATCCTGAGCGATGAAGAGCGTGAAATCACCGCCTACCACGAGGCGGGCCACGCCATCGTCAGCCATATGCTGCCGCACGCGCAGACCGTGCGCAAGATCACCATTATCCCGCGCGGCATGGCCGGCGGCGTGACCTGGTATCTGGATGATGATGCTATCTTCTTCAGCCGCTCCAAATTCAATGCCATGATCGCGACCGCTCTCGGTGGGCGTATCGCCGAAGAGATTGTATTTGGTGAAATCACCACCGGCGCAGGCAGCGACCTGCAGCAGATCACAAAAATGGCTCGCTCTATGGTCACGCAGTACGGCATGAGCGATGAGATGGGCCTGCGCGTTTATGGCGACCGCCAGGAAATGGTCTTCCTCGGCCGCGAGATTTCTGAGCAGCGCGACTACTCCGACGCTGTCGCGGAACAGATCGATACCCAGGTGCGTGCTATCATCGATGAACAGTACCAGATTGCGCGCGACCTGCTGACCAGGAACCGGGTTAAACTTGACCTGGTGGCGACCACGCTGTTGGAAATGGAGACCCTCGAGGCGGAGGAATTCGTGGCCCTGCTGGAAGGGAAGGAACTGCCGGCCCGCTCGGAAGAGCCGCCGGATCAGCAGCGCCCGCCCGCCAGGCGCGTACTGAATGAGGAAGCCGAATGGCAGCAGCCGCCGTCCCTTGACCTGCCGCCATCTCCTTCGCCGGCATAACAAATACCTTTTTTCACCCAATTCGGGAGGTCTTTAGCGACCTGCGATGGATAGCAGCCAGCTAGTTGATATTCTAGCCCTCATGAACGATGTCCTGGAGGCGACCATTGTCATCTTCGGTATGGCCGTCGTTCTCTATAACAGCAACCGCCTCAGCCGCAGTCCGATTACCCGTTCCTTCATGCTGCTGATTATCTTTGTGGTGCTCGTCTACCTGAGCGAACTGCTGGTCAGCCGCATTGTTGTGCCCGATTCGGCCGAAATGTGGCTGCGCATCGGCTGGATTGGCATCGCCATGGTGCCAGCGGCCCAATTCCACCTGAGCAGTGCGCTCCTGGCCACGACCGGTAAACTGCCAAACTGGCGGCGCTTCCTGGTCCCCGGCGCCTATATCGTGGGCGGCCTTTTTGCTTTTCTGGCCCTGACCACCGACATGGTTGCCGGGGCGCCGGTGAGCACGCCGGAGGGCACTCGTCTCCTGCCGGGCGTGCTGTTTCCCCTTTTCGCTGCCTACTTCTGGATTGTGTCCGCCAGCGGCATCTTCAATGTCTGGCGCGCGCGCCAGCGCTGCCTGACCCGCACGACGCGGAGGCGCATGACCAATACTTTGATCGCCTTCCTGGCCGCACCGCTGGCGGTGTTTCCCTACATGATGTTCGTACGCCATCCCGAGAATGAAGTGCCGCTTTGGCTCTGGTTCCTGCTGCTGTTCGGCAACGTGATGGTCGGCGTCATGTTCGCCGTGCTGACGGCCGAGCTGGCTTATTTTGGCGCCCAATCGCCCGACCGCGTGGTGCGCGTCCGCCTCTATAAGTTCATGGCGCGCGTGCCCCTGGCGGGCACGATCGTGCTGCTGGTCTATATTGCGGTCAGCCGCTACAGCCCGATTTTTGGCCTGCCGACGGAAGTAGCCCTGGGCTTCGCCCTGGTGGCCACGGTGATGATCGTTGAATGGGTCATTCATGCTTACAAACGGCCGTTGGAGCGTTTCTTTCAACTTGAGGACGACCCCGACGTGCGGCGCATACAGACATTAAGTGAGCGGCTGGTGACGCGCAACGAGCTGAACCAGTTCCTGGAAAGCGTTCTGGCGGCTACCGTCGAGGCGATGCGCACGCCCACCGCTTTTGTCGCCGCCATCACCAATGAAGGCCCGCGCCTGGAGGCCGTTGTTGGCCCGCTTGCCGAGCCGGACGCGATTTTTCAGGGCGCCGAACTCCACCATCTGGCGCAGGGCAACGGCGACGGCAGCGGCAGTCCCGACTTAACAGTGATAGATGATTTTGTGCTCTGGCAGGATTACTGGATCAGGCCGCTCTATTATCGCGACACGCCTGCCATGCTTGGCATTTTCGGCATGCGCTCCCGCGCCGACGAACCCGACCTCAGCCCGGCGGAGATGGAGATCTTTGACCGCCTCAGCGAGCAGGTAGAGCTTGCCCTGGAAGACCGAATCCTGCAGCAGCAGGTGTTTGGCACCGTAGAAAACTTACTGCCCGAAATCACCGCCCTGCAGAAGCGGCGCCAGGCGGCCGAATATGGCGGCTTACCCGCGTTAACGGCCGCCGGCCCGCCCGGCACGCGGGTCATACATGATCCCGCGTTTAACAGCATGGTGCGCGACGCGCTGACCCATTATTGGGGCGGCCCAAAGCTGACCGAAAGCCCGCTCCTGGAACTAAAGATTGTGCGCGATGAGCTGCCCGACCACGATAATAACCCCACCAACGCTCTGCGCGCGGTGCTGGCCGAGGCGATAGAACAGCAGCGGCCTGAAGGGCAGCGCAGCATGACTACCGCCGAATGGATACTTTACAATATCCTGGAGCTGAAATTCGTGCAGGGCAAGCGCGTGCGCGACGTCGCCCGGCGCCTGGCGATGAGCGAGTCCGATCTCTATCGCAAGCAGCGCGTGGCAATCGAAAACGTCGCCCGTACCATCGCTGTCATGGAAGAAGAGGCCCAGCACGACGGCGAGGACCAGACGGCCGATCAACAGCTCCAGCCCGCGGCGGATTGAGCCGCCGGCGACACATCATGTCCTTTGCCTATAAAAACGGCCTGCTCACCTGCGAGGATGTCTCCCTGGAGGAAATCGCCGCTGAATTCGGCACGCCGGTCTATGTCTACAGCACGGCCGACATCAAGCGCCGCATGAGCGCCTACCGCTCGGCGGCGCGAGATGGTGATCTGGTTGCCTACGCGGTCAAGGCCAACGGCAATCCGGCTATCCTGCGCCTGATGAGCGACGCCGGCCTGGGCGCGGACGTGACCAGCGGCGGCGAACTGTTCCTGGCCCTGCACGCGGGCATCCTGCCAGAGCGCATCGTTTTTTCCGGCGTGGGCAAAACTGAGGCTGAGATCGAAATGGCCGTGCAGACGGGGATCCGCGCCCTACATATCGAATCGGGGCAGGAGCTGGCGCGGGTTGCCGAGGTAGCCCGTAGACAGCAGCGACGAACCGGCATCTCTATCCGCGTCAATCCCGATATTGCCGCTGAAACACACGCCTATGACAGCACCGGCCGCCGCGATCACAAATTCGGCGTGCCCCGTTCAACGGCCGTGGAACTTTACCGCGCCGCGGCAATCGACCCGTGGCTGCAGCCGGTGGGTGTTGCCGCGCATATCGGTTCGTCGATCAAGCGCATGCAGCCCTACCGCTATTTGGTTGCTTTCCTGGCCAATCTGGCAGACGATCTGGCCGCGGAGGGCATCAGACTTTCTTACATTGATGTGGGCGGCGGGTTGGCCGTTGCCTACGAAGGCGAGATCGTGCCTTCGATTGCCGAATGGATGGCCGTCGTTTCCGGCGGCGTGCATGCCGCGGGTTGCCAGCTGGTGGTTGAGCCGGGACGCTCGCTGATTGGCCCGGCGGGCGTCTTGCTGACGAAACTGCTTTATACTAAGGTTGGCGACGACAAGGGTTTTCTGATCGTCGATGCCGGTATGAATGATCTGATCCGCCCGGCCCTTTACCACGCCTTTCATGACGTGCGCCTTGTGCGCCGGCCGGACCCAGACAGCACGCGCTATGAATATGATGTTGTCGGTCCCGTCTGTGAAAGCGGTGATTTCCTGGCTTTGGGCCACGGCTTCTCCTTTCCCAGGGCAGACGATCTGCTCGCCGTAATGGACGCCGGCGCGTATGGTTTCGCTATGAGCAGCAATTACAATGGCCGTTTGCGACCGGCCGAGGTCCTGGTCAACGGCGGCGACTGCACGCTTATTCGCCGCCGCCAGACGTACGAGCATTTGCTCGATGGGACCTCTGTATAATAATCAAAGCGTTTACAGAAAGCGTCTGCTGCACAACCTGGCGCTGCTGTTTGACCTGTACTGGCCCTGATCCTCTTTACAGCCTAGGAGCGAAAGAATGGACACTTTCTTCAAAGAATATTACGAACTGCTTTCCGGCCTTCACAACGGCTTTGAAGCGGCCGTCGAGGGGCTGCCGGTCGAAGCATTGGACTGGTCACCCGGCGGGGAAATGAACTCTATCGCCGTTCTGATGGCCCACACGGCTGGATCGGAGCGTTACTGGATAGGTGAAGTCGCCGGAGAAGATCCAGCCAACCGCGTCCGCAGCGAAGAGTTTAACACGAAGGGTGCCACCGCGGAGGAACTGCAGCAGCTCTCGCAGCGGACGCTGGCCCATTCGCGCGCGGTCCTTTCCCGGTTGTCAGAAGATGAGCTGGCCGAGGCACGCAACGCGCCCGCCCAAGGAAGGAATGTGACCGTGGCATACGCGCTGCTGCACAGCCTTGAACATACCGCCGGCCATCTCGGCCACGCGCAAGTGGTGCGGGATCTTTGGGACCTCGCCCATTAACCACCGGCGCCGCCTGGCTTGCCGCCGCAGGGCGCGAGCGAAGGAACAACCTGGAAACCAGCCATGAAAAAGTTGTCTGAAGATCAATTCGAGGCGGCTCGCCGCTATCTATTGGGCCGGGCGCGGCCGCTCGAGCAGGCGCAGTTCGGCGCTTACTTTAGCGGTCTGCCGGCCACGGCCGTCTGGCAGCAGTTGGCCGGATACCACAACGCGGACGGCGGCTATGGGCATGCCCTGGAACCCGACTTGCGCAGCCCGTCTTCGTCGGCTCTT
>JBJYWX010000487.1:0-1501 GCA_046259695.1 Promineifilaceae bacterium (SeqCode)
ACTTTGCCACCTGCCACTTTATAGACAAACGTCATAACCATCCGCTGACAAATGTTATGATCACCTCCCCTGGACTATCAATTAAGTCAATTTCGTAATAGACTTGGAAAGGTTGTCTGAGTATCATTGCCTGGGTAAAACAGACGACAGCCAGTAGCGAGGCGCGAGTGCCCACGATATTTGACAACATCAACGAACCGTTTCTGCGCGACGAACTGCGGCGCATCATCGGCTATGCTGATCGTGCCGACTTCGCCGTCGGCTATTTTAACCTGCGTGGTTGGAAGACCATCGCCAATTATGTTGATGATCTCCCCGGAAATAGCGGGCCTGCCTGCCGATTGCTAATCGGAATGCCGCCCGATCCTGAAAAGGAACTGCGTGAGGCATTGGCGCTTGGCGATGTAGATGGAGGGATCGACCAGGGCAGGGCCAGGCGCGCACTCGATGAGATGCTGCGCAAACTTCGCGAGCAGCTAGTAATCGGTGCACCAACTAACGAGGATGAAAGCGGCCTCCGCCAGCTTAAGCGCCAACTCGTTGACGGTCAAGTCATTGTAAAACTGCACCTCCGCCATCGCCTCCACGCCAAGCTTTACCTGTTACATCTGCGTGAGGATCAATCTTCACCGCGCAACAGCTATCTTGGCAGCAGTAATCTGACCTTTTCCGGACTTGCTGGCCAGGGCGAGCTAAACATAGACGTTGTGGACAGGGATGCCAACCATAAACTGGCCGATTGGTTCGAAGACCGCTGGAATGATAGGTTCAGCGTCGATGTTACCCAGCAGCTCATCGAAATACTTGAAGAGAGTTGGGCGCGCGAGAAATTGATCCCTCCTTACCATATTTACCTTAATATGGCCTATCATCTGTCGCGCGAGGCGCGCGCCGGGCTGGCCGAATTCACCATTCCGGCGCCCTTTGATACGCTGTTGTTTGATTTTCAAAAGGCGGCCGTCCAGATCGCCGCCCGCCACCTCAACCAGCGCGGCGGGGTGCTCATAGGTGATGTCGTCGGCCTGGGCAAGACGTTGATGGCCACAGCGCTGGCCAGGATTTTTGAGGAAGACCAGTTTCTGGAAACATTGATCATCTGCCCCAAGAGCCTGGAGCGTATGTGGCAGTGGCACGTCGACGAGTACCGGCTGCGTGCCAGAGTTATGCCCATTTCCCAGGTGTTAAACCGGCTTGAGGAACTGCGCCGCTACAGGCTGGTTCTCATTGATGAAAGCCACAACCTGCGCAACCGAGAAGGGAAGCGCTACAAGGTCATTCGCGACTATATTCAGGCCAATGATAGCCGCGTGATCCTGCTTTCCGCCACCCCGTATAACAAGACCTACCACGACCTTTCCAACCAGCTGCGCCTTTTCCTGCCCGAAGATGCCGACCTGGGTATTCGACCCGAGACGCTGCTGCGCGAGATCGGCATTTTGGAATTTAACAAGCGCTACGAAAGCCCGCCGCCTCGTTCGCTGCAGGCCTTTGAGAAGAGCCA
>JBJYWX010000488.1:0-6203 GCA_046259695.1 Promineifilaceae bacterium (SeqCode)
GGAAGAGCGGGGGCTATGATCGCTACCAGTACCGTGGTTGTGCTGCCCAGCAGCATGGTTATATTGCGCAGCGTTATATTTGAAACCATAGTAGCCTGGTGAATGACCGCGCGGGCTTTGAACTTGCCCTCAGCCAATGCCGGACCCACGAGATCTGAGCGCCGAATTCCGTTGCCAAACAGTATGCACGGCACTGATCCTAACTTGAGAGAGGATCCTCGAATCCAATATAACCTGTCTTGGACCTATTGTCGATTTACAAGGCAGCGCCCAGTTGTCGGTCGCTCTATTCGGACGGCAGATATAGACCGGTAGTTTTTTAGGGACTTTGGCAAAAACGAAACTGAGAGCCGCCCGCTCGTTGTTAAGGTGGGGAAGTTCAAACATTCTAGCTCTTGCGCAAGTTTCGTGCTTAGGGTCTAAATCCGGATAACAGCCATATTAGTTGGTATTCCATTGTTCAAGTAAATCGGAGTGCCCTCATGTCGGCCTTGGCTTTCTTGTTGCCAGGCTACGAGATTGAATAGGTGAGGTTCGGGGACCGTAGACTTATCGTTGCGGCCAATCTTGTGAACCAGGTGGCGGTTTGCCCGGAGTGCACGCTCAGTTCCCAACGAGTTCACAACTACTACGAATGGAAGCCGCGCGATCTACCAATTGCAGGCGCCTTGGCCTCCGCGACAGATGTTTTGGCTGTTTCAACTCAGCTTATTATAGGCGGGCCTTAGCCGAAGATCTGCCGGATCTTCTTACCCCTCATGCACAGCGGAAGAACAGGTTGACCGCTGCCCTTTCCCAAATTGGCCAGTTGCTAGGCGGAGCGGCAGAGGTACGCTTGCTGAAATCTTTCTCCAACCTGGTCACGAACTTGATCGGTTTTTGCCAAGGCATGGGCATAGTATCCGTACTGTGCCTATAGCGAGCAGTACAGCTGCCCACTGCCGCCAAGGGAGAACTGGTTGAGCGTGCCGATCCGCGCGGGGGAGATGAAGTTCCACTAGAAGCATGCCCTGCTAGATGGTCGATCCGACTCACATCGCCGAACTCGCATTAGACGGCAGCCTTCTGCACACCCTCTTTGATTACAAAGTCAACGTGTACACTGGGAATACCCAATCTTGGTTCCTCCTCAGCCTGAGTGCTGCTAAGGTAGGTTGGGCGGAGCCTCGCGACTGTGGACCAACCTAGAAGTACACAAATTTACTGTACCATCTCGGCTGCGAGCGTGAAACATGCGGAAGGACCACTTTTTGGGGTCATTCCACTCAGAGGTTCAGGAAAACCCGTGAGGCCGGCAGAGGCAGTTCAGCGTAAGATCACCGGCAGATAAAGCGACCCATCACGTAGCATTAATTCGAATGACCCGATATCACACAGCGCCTGGCCGTCGTCATTGCCATCCTGAGGGCGAATGACGCCGCGCTGGTCGGCGGGGGTTTCTTCACAGTTGGTGAAGGGGATGGCGTCGATGGCGGGACTGCCTTCCAGCAGAGCCATGGTTTCTGCCGGGCCGCCATTGTTCTGCAGCGGTCCCAGGAAGGCATCATCCACGACCTGATCAGTGCCAGCAAAAAAGCCACAGGAAGTATCGGTCGCCATGTTATAGCCCAGATTGGTGACGAGGTTGCTGCCAATGGAAATATCGCAGTTGCCACCGACGTTCTCAGCCAGCAGCGTGCGGCCGATTCTGGTGTTGGGCGTATCCCAGAAGGAGATGCCGCTGGTTTCGTTGCCGGCGATGGTGTTCGCCTGGATGTAAGCTCGACCAGCCAATGCTATGACCAGCGCGCCGTCTGCAGCGCCGTTACCGTAGATGGTGTTCTGGAGCAGGAAGGCGTTGCCATCATCTTCAACTAACAGTGCACCGCCAGAGCGAGTAGCCTGATTATGGCCCAGCGTGCTGCCGGCCATATTTAAGACGGAGGTCCGCAGCTGTATGGCTCCGCCATCTTGGGAGAGGTTGTCGTCGAAGCTTGAGGAACGCACCACCGCATCCCCACCATCGATCAGCAGCGCGCCCCCTTGCTCGGAGGCGATGTTGCCGCGCAGAATGGTGTTCTCGATGTGGGTGAGGCTGTCGAGGGAGGAAATAGCGCCGCCCCACTGCGCAGTATTGTTATCAACGAGGGAATCTACGACGAAGGTGGTAGCATTACTCTCGGAATTGAGGGCGCCGCCATGTTCTTGAGCGCGGTTGCCCGTTAGACGGCCGTTGGTGAAGTTAAGATAGCCTTCGGTGAAGATACCGCCTCCTTCAACCGCGGTACCGTTCTGGATGGTCACCCCAGATAGAAAAACACGCCCATAGTGCCCGATGGTAACCACCGTCCCCTGGTTCTGGCCATCAAGGACGGTGGCGTCGACGCCTGCGCCGGCGAAGGTCACTTCTTGATTAAAACCAGCATTGGGATAGCGGGGGATGGTGATCCATTCGGAGTAGATGCCCTGGGCCAGTTCGATACGCTGGCCGTCGCGGGCGGCATTGAGGGCCTCTTGCAAACTGCAGAAACGCTCCGGGAAAGGCGAACCGGTAGGGCAGCCGGCGAAATCGGGATCGACATAGAGCGTTTCTTCTGAGCTGGGGGAGACGGCAGTGGATATCAGGACCCATGTTTGTAGATAATCAGTGCCGTAGAGCATGCCTATATCGTCTATGCCATTGCCATCCCAATCGCCGGTGACGGTACGGCCGCTGACCAAGACGGCATTGAAGGAGGAATTCGACCACCAGCCGCTGTTGCCCTGGTAGATAAACTCCAAGTAGCGTGTCGCCAGCAGGACGTGGGCGCGGGTTAGATTGCCCGGGTAGCGGTAAATCAAGCTGAGGTCATCATCACCGTCGCCATCCCAGTCGCCGGCGACGACGCGGCCCAGTGCTTCCTGGGCATTATAGCCGGATACATTCCACCAGGTGCTGCGCGAAAATGCGGCGCCGCTGGAGAAGAAGACATAGGCGCGCGCGCGATATGTACCATCGTAGGGCACTTCATAGATGAGGCCAAGATCATCGATGCCGTCGGCATTGAAGTCGCCGGCGGTGACGCGACCGGTGACTTGGTCACTGTCAAAATTCTCAAACTTGCCCCAGCTGACAGGCTGCTCGAATTTGCTCCCATCAGAAAGCAGGACAAAGACGATGGTGTCCGCGCCATTGTAAAAGAGGAGGGCCACGTCATCATGCCAGCCGTCGCCGTCAAAATCACCGCTCACAATGCGCTGTTTGGCCTCGAGATAGTACGGTTCGATCAACGCCCACCGCTGGCGCTTGAAACCGCTGCTGCCATCGGAAAGATAGACGGTAGCCACGGCGGGAGTGCCGCCAGTCGGCAGATAAGGCAGGAAGGCGGCAACGTCATCGAAGCCATCATTGTTGAAATCGCCGGCGACGGTGGTCCCGGCATAGAAGCCGGGCGGCGGATCTTCGCTGCCAAAATCATACCAATCTGCCGGCGGGTTGAAGCTGGTGCCGGTGGAAGTCATGACGTTGATGGTGCCGGCCCCGCTAATGAGGGCGATGTCGCTCATGCCGTCATCATTGAAGTGACCGGAGACGGACCGGCCGTCAAATTGGGAGGCAGGCAGGTTGTTGTTGGTATACCAATCATTTTGAGCGGAAAACGCCAGCGGAGGCAGCTCGGCCGTTTGCCCGCTCCGCGCCTCCACGTGCCAGCGCGGGGCGGTAAGTAAGGTCATGATTAGAATGAAGAAGGAGAGCAAAGAGAGTTTCGAAAACACAGGAACTCCAGGATCTGGATAATACAAGAGTTTTATAATACTACATAGGGAAGGAAAGCCCAAACTTAGCAGTGGTTATAGCTATAGCGGAAAGCCTCAGGTTGGCTGGGCAACCCAACGCGGTGGAGAATCCTGGATCCTGATTGTTTCGTTTCAGAGCCCATGGGACAGAAGAGGGGGTAGGATTAAGAAAGATTTCAGCCCTTGAAGGCTATAATTGGTGCGTATCACAGGAGGTGCGGACCATGGCATCAGATAAAGGCAGACTACTTCTTCGCTCATTGCTGTCTCTACTGGCGGGCCTGCTCTTCCAGCAAATGGTCGTTTATGCCCAGGTTCGCTCTGTACAAGATCTCTGGATCGATCTGCGTTTAGGCCCGCCGCTTATTCCTGTCTTCAACGACATCGCCCAGGAAGACGACATCGCCCGTATCGATCACGCCAGTCAGATTGTGCAGCTGCGCGGCATCCCCGCGGGCCGCAAAATGGTCATTTTCCGCTCGCTAACCGAGGCAAAGCAGCAGCTGCCTGACATCGCTTCCGAGATAGATATCGTCGGTTACAACCTGGAACACAATCCGAGCACGCCCGAGCAAGAGCAGGTTGACCCCGTCGGCAGCCTCAGGAGAATGCGCGCCTTGGTCGATGAGTACGGACTTGAGCTCGCTTTCGGCCCCGATCATGATTTTGCTCTTTCGCACGGCGTGGAAGCAGCCCCATTTGTCGACATCTTCGTCCTGCAGATCCAGCGACAGCAAACAAATCCGGTTGTTGTTGAGGACTTCGTCGCCCCCCTTGTCCCGCAGCTGCGGCAGGCCAATCCCGATCTGGAAGTCTCCGTTCAAGTGCGCACCGAAGGCAACGTCGGCGAAATCATCGACCTGCTTGACTCGCTGAAACAAGATCTCGACGGCGTTTCGATCCTCACCAGCCCCGACACGATCGACGTCGCCGAAGAACTGGTGGCTGGCCTGCGCGCCTCTCCCACCTTGTTCTCTCTAGACGCCAAACAGCCAACAACTTACGTCGTTCTTGGTCTACTGGCCCTCGGTCTACTCGCCACCGCTTTGATCATCCACCGCCGCTAAAATCAGTAATCCGCCACTGGATTTTTGCGTCAAGAATTCTATGATTGAGTGAACTCGAAACTGGAGGACAGATCACCGGCTAGAAATTGTTGGGCACAGCAACCGCCTTAATGGGCGCATGGGCCTCCCCTCTGGTTGCATCACGTACCGGCCATCCACAATAGTTGACAACATAAAAGCTTTGCCAACAATAGTACCGATAATCGTACCTGCGATTTCGAGATGAAAGAATCAAGAATAGATTGGATTGTGTGGTGGACGCAAGTGCATTTGTCAAGCGGGTACAAGCTGCTTTTGTCGGCAGCTCTTTTTTTGCTTCTGGCTGCCTGCGATTCTGCAGACCATCCAGCCGCCGGCCAATTGGAAACCGGCGGCACTGATGGCCTGCGGACGGCCGAACCACGCTCAGCCACCAGTTCCCATACCACTGAACCGCTGCCGACCCCCTTATCCACACCTTCGAGGACAGCTGACAGCCCGGTGATGACGGACACGATCAGATATCCGGCGGACGATGCGCGCATTCGCTATACCGGCCGTTTCGATTTTCATGATCCCAAGCGGCCCGTCTTCGACTGGCCCGGTGTGGCCATTGAGTTTGCCTTTGAGGGGACAGGTTTGGCGATCTTTCTGGAGGACGACAGTAACTTCTACAACGTAACCGTAGACAGCCGGAGTCAGGTGCTGGACACGGAGTCCGGCCGGGAGCGCTACGTAGTCGCCGAAGGATTGGAGCCCGGCGAACATTATTTCCGAATGGTCAAGCGAACCGAGGCGATTATCGGTTCGGCAGTTTTCGGCGGTGTGGAGATCGCCAGGGGCGAGTTGTTGGAACCGCCCCCAGGGAAAGGGCGGCGTATTGAATTCATCGGCGACTCAATCACGGCCGGATTCGGCAATGAAGGGGACTCCCCTGAGTGCCTTTTCTCAGCGGCGACACAAAACGCGGAAAAGGCCTATGCGGCGCTGGTTGCCGCCGAACTGGATGCTGACTATTCGCTGATCGCTGTCTCCGGTCTAGGCGTCTACTATCCCTTGCAGATGGCAGGCGTTTCTACTCCGGAAACGGCTATCGACTTCATCGACCGCGTGCTAGCCTTTGATCATTCTATCACCTGGCCTCCCGAGCGGCAGACGCCCGATGCCGTGGTGATTAGTTTGGGAACAAACGACTATTCGTCGGATCCGGTGCCGGAGGATGATGCTTTTATCGAAGCCTACCTGGAGCTGCTGGACGGGGTGCGCGGCCGGTATCCTGAGGCCTATATCTTCGCCGTCGCCGGACCATTGGTGTTTCAGCAGGGTCCGCAGATGATTGAAACGGTTGTTGAGCGCTTCCAGTCGGCCGGCGACAAGCGCGTAACCTATGTGTTCATCGAA
>JBJYWX010000489.1:0-3847 GCA_046259695.1 Promineifilaceae bacterium (SeqCode)
TTTATGTAATGCCAGGTATTTCAGCATCGGTTCCGGAACAAGGTCAAATAGTCACCGTTCGTCAACGCCGCTATGTGGTTGCTGACATACTAGCCAGCCAGTTGCCCGAGTCTGTGCTTCGTGCGCAGGAAACGGCCGCCCAGCACTTGCTCACCTTAAACTCCATCGAAGACGATGCGCTCGGTGACACACTGCAAGTTATTTGGGAGCTTGAACCCGGTGCGCGCATAGATGAAAATGCCGGCTTGCCGGAATTAACCGGGTTTGATGCCCCACAGCGTCTTGATGCATTTCTAGATGCTGTACGTTGGGGCGCGATCGCTTCTGCCGATGTACGTGCCCTCCAGGCGCCATTCCGCAGTGGAATTGAGATCGAAGATTATCAGCTTGACCCGCTTGTACGTGCAGTCCAGATGCCTCGTGTAAACCTGTTGGTCGCCGATGATGTTGGTCTGGGAAAAACGATTGAGGCCGGTCTGGTCAGCCAGGAGCTGATCGTCCGCAATCGGGCGCGAACCATCCTGATTGTATGCCCGGCCGGACTACAAATACACTGGCGCGACCAGATGCGTGACAAATTCGGTTTAGAGTTCCGCATCGTCGATAGCGACCTGATGAAGTACCTACGACGCACGCGTGGTATCCATACCAATCCCTGGTCCCATTTCCCACGCCTGATTACGTCGATTGATTTCATCAAACGTGATCGGCCGCTACGCTTATTTCGCGAAGTTGTGCCTCCCGAGGTAATGTATCCGAGGCGTTTTGATATCCTGATCGTCGATGAAGCGCACAATGTAGCACCGGCTGGTCGTGGTAAGTATGCGGTTGATTCCATGCGCACACAGGCCATTCGTACGCTAACACCACATTTCGAGCACAAGCTGTTTTTGACAGCTACTCCGCACAATGGTTATCAGGAAAGCTTTTCTGCACTTCTCGAACTGCTGGACAACCAGCGTTTTGCCCGCGGTGTTTTGCCCAACCCTAAACAGCTAGAAGCTGTCATGGTGCGGCGGCTCAAGTCTGAGTTCATTGATTGGGATGGCACGCCTCGTTTCCCGCAGCGAAAATTAGAAGCCATCGAGGTCTCCTATACCGATGAGGAGAAGCAAGTTCACACCTGGCTAAGTGAATACACCAAATTGCGTGAACAAAATGCGCGTGATAATTCAGAACGTTTTGCTACAGAATTTGTTCTTAAGCTTCTCAAAAAACGTCTCTTCTCATCCCCGGCCGCATTTTCCACAACGCTGACTAAACACGAAAAAACAATTTCTGGTCAAGGGAAAACAGAGAAAAAGCAACATAGACCGACGTCCGGTATTCTTCGCCGCCAGCTTGCCCAGATGGAAGAAGAATACGCCGATGATGATGAGTATGAAGAAGCAACGACTGGTGCGGTCGATACAGCCAGCCGTTTGTTCAGTGAACTGTCTCCACGAGAACGATGGCTTCTTGATCGGATGCATTCCTGGGCAGCAAAGGCAACCGCCCAGCGTGATTGTAAAACGGCCGCTTTGATCGAATGGCTCCGCGATGTTGTCAAGCCCGATAGTAAATGGTCTGATGAACGCGTCATCATCTTCACTGAATATAGGGCCACGCAAAACTGGCTCCATGAAGTTCTGGTGGCCGAAGGATTGGCTTCCGGTGAGCGGTTGATGACGCTTTATGGCGGTATGGATGGCGATGAGCGCGAGAAGATCAAGGCCGCTTTTCAGGCGAGTCCCGATCAAAGCCCGGTGCGTATCCTGCTGGCAACCGATGCTGCATCCGAAGGCATTGACCTACAGAATCATTGCCACCGCCTGATCCATTTTGAAATTCCCTGGAATCCCAATCGCATGGAGCAGCGCAACGGCCGTATCGATCGGCATGGCCAATGCTTTGATCCCCTTGTCTATCATTTCATTGGCAGCGGGTACAAACAGCGTCTGTTGGAAGGCAACGCATTGTCTCCCGGTGATCTGGAAGCCGATTTAGAGTTTTTGATGCAAGCCGCACGAAAGGTAAATCAAATTCGCGAAGACCTGGGCAAGGTTGGACCGGTGATTGCCGAGCAGGTGGAACAAGCCATGTTGGGCAAGCGCGCCCGTCTAGACACTAGCATTGCTGAAGCGGACGCGGGCGCCGTGCGGCGCATGCTGAGGTTTGAACGGGACTTGCGTCAACAGATTGAAGAACACCTGCAACAACTTCATGAAACGCAAGAGTTTTTACGTCTGTCACCAGAAAATATTGAGCACGTTGTCAATGTGGCTCTCGAATTAGCCGGACAGCCCGCATTGCGCCCTGCAGAAGTAGAAGGAATCCCTCTTGGAAAGGCATATCATCTGCCGGCACTGAGCGGAAGCTGGGCGGTCTGTACGGAAGGATTGCCTCATCCGCACACGGGCGAAATTCGGCCGATTGTCTTTGATCATGCTCTGGTCAAGGGCCGCGACGATATTGTTCTTGCGCATCTTAATCATCGCCTTGTGCAGATGTCATTGCGATTATTGAGGGCCGAAGTGTGGTCGCCGGAAGGACGGCGTGGATTATACCGAGTAACAGCCCGAGTGGTTCCCAACTATGTGCTTGATGCACCGGCCGTTATCGCCCATGCGCGGCTTGTTGTTACCGGCGGCGACAGTCATCGCCTGCATGAAGAAGTGCTCACTGCCGGCGGCATGATTCGCCAAGGGCGTTTCCGCCGCATGAATGTAGGTGAAGTTGATAAGGCATTGCAAGCAGCCACAGACAAAGCCGTGTCGCAGGAGATGCATCAACGATTGATAAATATCTGGCCGGATATTCGGCCGTCTCTCGAACGCTCTTTGGAAGTGCGTGTTGAAAATCGTACGGCGGGTATGGAACGTCTACTGCGTGAGCGCGCTCAACGCGAAATGGCCGATATCGAGGCCGTGCTTACGGAATTGCAAAAGGCAATTCAGTCTGAATTAGGCGAACCAGAATACCGTCAGTTGGAATTATTTAGCGATAATGAACGCAATCAATTAGTGCGCAACACGGAATCGCTGGAGGCACGGCTGGATCAGATTCCGGCTGAGATTGAAGCGGAGCAAAAAGTGATACAGGAACGTTACGCCGATCCACAACCAAGATTGTTCCCTGTTGCGGTGACGTTCTTAATACCGGAGCAATTAACTTAATCTATCAGGAAAATTATTATGGCCCGAATGTACCCACACCCGATGCGTCCCGACACTGATAGCCGTGCAGAGGTCTTGCTTTATGACCTTTTCGAAAAGGAACTGCCGGATACGTACCATGTGTTCCACAGCGTGGCCTGGCAGTCCCGCACCGCCGGACACTTTCGCCGCGACGGCGAGGCTGATTTTGTGATTGTTCATCCTGATAAAGGGATTCTGGTCCTTGAGGCAAAAGCAGGGCAGATTGATTACGACGGCCGTACCGGCAAGTGGACCCAAAACAACCACGACATGGGCAAAGACCCTTTTGAACAGGCGAAGGGATCGTTGTACCATCTGAGGGATACCCTGAATGAAGAGTACTATTGGCGCGAGCGTGACATCGCATTTGGTCATGCCGTCGCCTTCACCGATGTTGTCGCCCCAACCACTCCAATCTCTCTCCAGGCGCCCGGCTCGATTATCCTGGACAAGAGAAACCTGCAGGACGTCGAAGCCTGGGTCGCCAATGCCTTTGAATATTATCGAGGGGGACGAAAACGAAATGGGATTGACGCCTATGGGATGGGATACATCGTCGATCTGCTAGCCCCTGTTCGCGAGCTTCGTTCGCTGATCGGAATTGATATTAAAGATGAACAGAAGGAGTTTATTCGTCTCACCGAGGAACAATTCAGCCTGCTTGATTTTCT
>JBJYWX010000490.1:0-2204 GCA_046259695.1 Promineifilaceae bacterium (SeqCode)
GTCTATCGCGCACCATGCTCAAGGGGGAAGTGTCCACCTTCAGCCTGGAACTGCCGCCCTACCGCCCACCGCAAGTCCTGCGCACAATCGGCACTTCTTTCGTGGACCGTACTCTATATGTCCTTTGGCGTGCAATCGTCTTCGCGATGCCGGCCGGCGCCGTAATCTGGCTGATCTCTAACATCACGGTCAGCGGCACCTCTATCGCCGAATATATGATCAACTTCCTCAACCCATTTGGCGTGCTGATTGGCCTGAACGGCATCATCCTCGTGGCTTACATCGTAGCTATTCCGGCCAATGAGATCGTCATTCCCACCATCCTGATGTTGACCGTTCTGGTGACAGGCATCAACGCCGGCAGCGGCGCCGGCGTCATGTTTGAGATGAATTCACTGGCGGAAACAAAAACCGTTCTGGTTGCCGGGGGTTTCACGCTGCTGACAGCGATTAACCTGATGCTATTTTCGCTGATCCACAATCCCTGTTCGACCACCATCTATACGATCTATAAAGAAACGGGCAGCAAGCGCTGGGCAACCATTTCCGCACTGCTTCCATTGGCAATGGGCTTCGTTGTCACATTTGTGGTCGCCCAGCTCTGGCGTCTCTTCATCGGGCCAGGATAACGATCGATCTATTTCCGGCAAGGACTCAACTTGTCTGATTTTCCATGTGCCGCGGCGTTGTCAGCGACCTGCTAGAACGATATATCGACCTTCTGTTTGATGTTTGAGAGGACGGCCGATGGCGCAAACACGCCAGACGCGATTTGAATTCCTGATCATTGCCGGGCTTTTCTTTCTGGCGCTGTTTTCGTTGGGGCGCATGGTCGGCAAAATGATCGATCCAAAATTTGGGAGTCTTGATCTGCACGCTATCTGGCACAGCGGCCACGCGCTGCGCCAGGGCGAAGATCCTCTGCGCTTTGCCCTGGATAAACGTTCTCCCGATCTCCCCGTCACTTATCTCGACGGCACAGTTACATCGGAACCTCCGGTTGCCCAACCCGGTTTGCCGAGGCAGCCCAGCAATACCGCCCCGCTCTACCTGCCGCTGGCGGCAACGGCGTATCTATCCTGGCCGGTCGCTCGCTGGATTGGATTCGCGCTCAATTTCGGGTTGATGCTCCTGATACCGGCGTTGTTGATCAGATTGTTCCCCTACCGGCACACGCTGAGCACAGCCGATAAACTGCTCATTTTTCTCTTGCTCTTCACTCTCACCGGTACGCGTGTGACGGTCTGGATCGGCCAGACGACCTTCATGGTCTTCGCCCTCATGTTGGGCAGTTTACTGCTGCGCGAACGACACCCGGTATGGTCCGGTATCCTGCTGGGATTCGCTCTTTCAAAGTACTCCCTGGCTTTCGCCGTTGTAATTTTCCTGGTCTGGGAATGGCGACGGCGCAGTGTGTGGATTCTGATCACGGCAGCGGCTGTTCAGGCGGCTGGCTTGCTGATCCTGGCCTGGCTTGGCCATACGTCGCCGCAGGCGATTCTGCTTGACTACATCGACATCTTCAAGTTATTTATCGATATACCGCAGGGGCTGCGGTTAGGCTTGCTTTTTCCGGACAACGCCTTTTTCGCGATTGCCGTCCCGCTTCTCTTAACCATCTCTGTTTTTGGGCTGCTAGCGTGGCTGCGCATGAAACGGCCGTGGCAGAATCTTGCCTGGGAGCTTGCCAGTTTTGAAGCTTTTGCCGCGCTCGTCCTCTGGTCTCTGCTCGTCGCCTATCACCGCATTTACGACTACTCAACAGCCATTGCTGCCGCGCCACTGGGCCTGCTGCTCTTTCACTCGCCAGAGATTTGGCGCTTGGACAAGAACCGAAGAACCATCGTTTTGTCGCTAATCAGCTCCGGGTTTGCCGTCCTTGCCATGCCGGGCACTATTGTGGAGGTAGTTCTGCCGGGGGATCTGGCGCAAACCTGGCTCTGGTTGTTCGATCGCCTGCTGATCCTGGCTGTTTTTGTGATGATGGGAAGTGTGCTGTGGCTGCTGACCTGCCCGCACGCGGAGGAAGTGGAGAAAGTTGAGTTAGCGCAGGCGGTGAGATCGCCTGCGGCCGGCGATTAACGGCGCGCTAAAAATCAAGAATCACCTGTACATAGCCATGCAGCGCATCCGCTATCTGGTCGATGGTGATGCTCTCACCCGCCGTATGCGCCTCTTGCTCCTCTCCGGGAGCGAATCCGACA
>JBJYWX010000491.1:0-7368 GCA_046259695.1 Promineifilaceae bacterium (SeqCode)
TTCGCGAGGGTGGCCTGACCGTTGGCGCCGGCGTCATTACGAAGATCCTCGACTAGGTAATTTGAGATTTATGCAGGGCATTTCGCCGGTCTAACTCCGGCGAATGCCTTGTTTGGTAGAGTAATAATGGCCAAGAAAGCAGTTAGAACGCACATCACGCTGGCCTGCACGGAGTGCAAAGAGCGCAATTACATTACGGAGAAGAACCGTCGTAATGATCCTAACAGGCTGGAACTGATTAAGTATTGTTCGCGCTGCCGGAGGCATACGCCACACCGGGAGACGCGCTGACAAGTGCGCTTGGGCGCTTTTGCACCCAGGTGCACCCCTTAGGGGGTTAGCTCAATTGGTAGAGCGACGGTCTCCAAAACCGTAGGCTGCGGGTTCGATTCCTGCACCCCCTGTTTGAGAGTTATATATGGGAAGCTGGCTCTGAAATTATTCATCCAGCTTCCTGAACGTTAGGCAGACGAGGAGCGATTAAAGTGTCGCGAAGTAAAACAACAGCTCAGGCGAACCAGTCCAATCCTGTCGCCCGTTATTTGCGCGAGACGCGTGGTGAACTGCGCAAGGTGACGTGGCCAACGCGTGATGAGGCGTGGCGCCTGACAGCAATCGTGCTGGCCGTGACGCTAGCCACGGCCGTATTCCTCTGGTTTTTCGATACAGTATTTTCCCACGGTCTGAATCTTTTGATTAGCCAGATGGTTGGCGTTTAGTCGGAAGAGCAGGCTGAAAACAGACTTCAGAAGTCGCCTGATTGGGAAATGTAACTTGTGCTGCCATCGTCTGGTTGGCACAAGATAGGCTAACGGAAATGAGCGAAGAACTCGAAGGAAAAACTGCAGAAACCACCGCGGAAGAGATGGTCGAGACGCTTGAAACAGTAGCGGACGACAACGAGACCGTTATGGATGAACCCGTCGAACCGGTAGAGGACAGCGCGGATGCGGATGCGGACGAAATGACGCCCGAATCTGCTTCGCCGGGTAACTCGCTGGCATACGAGCTCGAAAATGATCGGGCCGCGGAAGAAGCGATGCGCGCCAAGGCTGCCGCCGCATTTGGCTTAGGGCAGGAAGCTGAGGAAGAAGAAGAGCCGGAAGAGCAAGAGGTGCTAGAAGAGCCGGTCGAGGAAGAAGAGTTGTTTATTCCCGACGACGGCCGTGAATGGTTTGTCATTCACTGCTACTCCGGTTACGAAAACAAGGTACGTCATAGTATCGAGCAGCGCATTGAGACCATGGACATGCAGGACAAGATCTTCGATGTCGTGGTGCCCACCGAGGAAGAGATCGAAATCAAGGACGGCAAGCGCCGCACCGTGGAGCGCCGCGTCTTTCCCGGTTATATCCTCGTGCAAATGCTCATGTCAGAAGATTCGTGGTACGTGGTGCGAAACACGCCCGGTGTGACCGGTTTTGTCGGTATGGGCAATGAGCCTACGCCGCTGCGCCCCGATGAAGTGGCCAAGATCATGAACCGCATGGAAGCGGAAGCGCCAAAGGTGAAATTCGACTTCCAGATTGGGGAAAAAGTGCGTATTGGCAACGGCCCATTCGCCGATTTCATCGGCACCGTGGCCGAAATCGATGCCGACCGCGCCAAGGTGCGCGTGATGGTTTCCTTCTTCGGCCGTGAGACGCCTGTCGAGCTCGATTTCCTGCACGTGGAAAAAGTATAGGCCGCCGCCACGCACCACCTGATCAACTATTTAGTACATTCATATTCAATCGGTAAGGAGGAGCCCGTTTTAGGGCGCCAGGACTCCCCGGAGAAGATAACATGGCAAAGAAAGTAAAAGCAGTCGTCAAGATTCAAATTCAAGGCGGAAAGGCTAACCCGGCCCCGCCCGTTGGTACAGCCCTTGGCCCGCACGGCATCAACTTGATGCAGTTCTGCAAAGAGTACAATGCCAAGACCTCTAACCAGGTTGGCCAGGTTGTTCCCGTAGAGGTCACCGTCTTCCAGGACAGCAGTTTTACATTTATTCTGAAAACGCCACCTGCGGCCGATCTTCTGAAGAAGGCCGCTGGCATTAAGAGCGGTTCATCGGAACCAAATCGTGACAAAGTGGGAACCGTGACCACAGAACAACTGCGCGAGATCGCCGAGATCAAAATGAAGGATCTGAATGCGAATGATATGGATAATGCTATTCGCATCATTGCCGGTACTGCGCGCAGTATGGGCATTACCGTAGTTGATTAGTCCCCAAAACCGTGGCAGAGGGGCCCTAGCGCCGCTCGTTATGACCACAAGGAGAAATCATGGCTAAACGAGGACGTAAGTATCAAGAAGCTGCGGCCAAGATCGACCGCGACAAACTATACACGAAGCAAGAGGCCGTCAATTTGTTGAAGGAGACGGCAACGACCAACTTCGATTCAACCGTAGAACTTCATATGCGCCTGGGTGTCGACCCGCGCCACGCTGACCAGCAAGTGCGTGATGTCGTCGTGCTGCCGCATGGCCTGGGCAAGACTGTCCGCGTGTTGGTTTTTGCCGAAGGTGAAGATGCAACGCGCGCACAAGAAGCAGGCGCCGATTTTATTGCCGATGACGAAATGTTGCAGAAGATTCAGGACGGCTGGACGGATTTTGATGTGGCCATCGCCGTACCCTCGATGATGGGCAAGGTCGGCCGCCTTGGCCGTGTGCTCGGTCCGCGCGGGCTTATGCCTAACCCGCGGGCCGGTACGGTCGCGCCTGGCGAGGATTTGCCGCGCCTTATTGAAGAAGCAAAAGCCGGCCGCGTTGAATTCCGGGTCGATCGTACCTCGAATATCCACGCGCCCTTCGGCAAGTCCAGTTTTAGTGAAGAGCAGCTTCTGGATAACCTCCAGGCGCTTTTGGATTCCATCAAGCGCGCCCGACCGGCTGCTACAAAAGGCGCCTACGTGCGCAGTGCAACATTAGCCAATACTATGGGCCCCGGCATCAAAGTTGACCCAGCCGACGCTTTAGCGTAGTATTGGTGATTGCTAGACAGTTAATAGTTTAATAATCGTCTCAACGACTGCTCTACCGGAGACAGTTGGTGGCAATCAGAACGGGTTGCCTTAATTTCCAGCCGAGGTGGAGGTTTCTAGAGTTATTTTTGGGCACGCCTAGGCGCAGCCGCGTATCTGTAACACTGAATCCTCAATCCGGCCGGATTGAGGATTTTTTATTTTCAAGAGGGAGGTGATTCTCTTTGGCTATTTCCAGAACGAAGAAAGAAGATCTTGTAGCTGAGTACACGGACCTTATTGCCCAGAGCGATGCGCTCATTTTGGCCGAATACCGCGGTCTGGCCGTCAAGGACATGGAAGCGCTGCGGGACAAGGTACGCACCGCTAATGGTGCCATCTACGTGACCAAAAACACGCTCTTGAAACGCGCCCTGGAAGAGTCGGGCGTGGATGTTCCCGATGATCTATTGTATGGTCAGGTGGCTACCGGTTTTGCTCTTGGCGATGCCCCGACCCTGGCCAAAGCATTGGTCAATTACTCCGATGATGAAGAGAAGTTCGTCATTCGGGGCGGCATCATGCACATGGAGATCCTGAGCGATGAGCAGATCAAGGCGTTGGCCACGCTGCCGACACTTGACGAGCTGCGCGCCCAGATCTTGGGTGTCATCAACGCTCCGGCGCGTAACATCGCGTCCGTGGTGGCCAGCAGTGTACGCCAGGTAGTTAATGTAATCGATGCCTATTCCAAGAAGCAAGAAGGCACCCCAGAAGCGGAAGCCGCCTAGCGGTTGCGAAGATTAAGAAGAATAGATACAGCGAAAAGGGATATTATTCCGGAGGATTAAAATGGCTGATTTAGAAAAGATTGTCGATCAACTGAGCGAGCTGACCCTGCTTGAGGCGGCTGAATTGACCAAGATGCTGGAAGAAAAGTGGGGCGTAAGCGCCGCTGCTCCAGTAGCGATGGGCATGATGGCTGCTCCTGGCGCCGCCATGGAAGAAGCGGTGGAAGAGAAAGACGAATTTGACGTCGTGATCAAAGAGATTGGTCCGAAGAAAATTAACGTCATTAAAGAGGTTCGCGCTTTGACCTCCCTTGGTCTAAAAGAGGCCAAGGAACTCGTCGACAACTTGGGTACGGTTATGGAAGGCGCAACGAAAGAGGCCGCAGAAGACGCGAAGGCCAAGTTAGAAGAGGCCGGCGCCGTCATCGAGCTGAAATAAGCGCAAACGTCTCTCTCCTGAGTGAAGTTGCTAAGGCCAGCTCACGTTTTGAGCTGGCCTTATTCATTTGGCATGCCCCACATTATTCTGGCATCGCAGTCACCTCGCAGGCGCCAATTGCTATCTCTCACCGGTCTACCTTTCTCGGTAGAACCAGCTGAGGTCGATGAAAGCATTGTAGACCTGCCCGATCCCGCGGCAAACAGCGTCCAGACTGCACGCCTGAAAGCACAGGCGCTGCGCAGGCATTACGCCGGACAAGAAATGACGGGCATCATTGTTCTCGCTGCCGACACGAATGTTGCCCTCGATAATCGTATCCTGGGCAAACCGCTGAACGCATCGCACGCGGCGGAGATGCTGCGCTCGCTTTGCGGACGCGAACACCAAGTGTACACAGGCATGACGCTGATCGATCTATCGAGTGGGCAAGAGCTTTGCGCGGTTCACGAGGCTAAGGTAACCATGCGGCGGTACAACGATGTAGAAATCGATGCCTACATTGCGGGTGGCGATCCGCTGGACAAGGCTGGTGCCTACGGCATACAGCATCCTGAATTTCGCCCAGTTGAAAAGTTGGAGGGCTGCTTTCTGGGCGTGATGGGGATGGCGGTATGCCAACTGCAGCAGATGCTGCCACTGCTGGGCTTACAGCCGCGCACCGATTTTGCAGCGCTGGAAGCCGCGCATATGGGTTTCTATTGCCCCCTCTTTCAGCAGGTTTCTGCCGCGAAGTGAATATGCCGCTCAGAAAAGAGAGCGCCTTTTCGTCATTAGATTACGGCCATGTTACAATTTCCGAAGTGGGCGCACGTACTCAACAAACATAATGGATCCTAAACTGCAACAAGCAATCGTCGAGACGCGGGCCGGTAACACGGAAACGGCGCAGCGCCTTCTGGCGGCCACGCTGCAAGATAATCCACAAGAGGCGGAAGCCTGGTTTTTGCTCGCCCATCTCGTAGAAACGCCGGAACGGCAGGCACGCTATTTGGAGTACGCGCTCACATTACAGCCCGATCACCCCCTGGCCAGCAAGCACCTCTCGCGGCTGCTGCAGCCGGATGTTCCGCCACCGGTGATCAAGAGTGGGACCAGTATCGCATCGAGTGGGCGGCACCCTACCCCCGCCCCCGAAATTGATAGCGAATTCTCGCCCATTCCACCGGCGAGAACCGCTGCGATGCCGGCGAGCTCGAACCCGTCACATACCTCCAGCAGTCAATCTGCAGTCGCGGCAGCGAGTTCTGCCACAAGTTCAAGCGTGAATTCGGGCGTGAATACACGCGTGGTCCCGGTCCAGGACAGTAAACGTTTTGACCCAGAATGGTCCAGGACCGCCGGCAGCCCGCAGCGCGAGCGGCAGTCAGAGACGCCTGTTGTGCGTGCGGTGCGCGAGTCGAAGCCTTCGGCGGCCGCTCCGCCTGCCCCCGCAGCGCCCCAAACGGTGCCGGAAGTAAAGTCGACCAGCACCAATAAATGGCTCGTCGCTATCTTGATTGCCTTAGTTGTTGTATTATTCTTTGCCGCCAGCTTTCTGGCCTACACGTTCTTTTTTCAATAGAGAGAGCTCTCAGGACCTTCAAGCCCCGTGGCACTATTTAGTAAGAGATTATCGGGCGCCCAGAGGCGCCGCAGAAATGGAGATAAGCGGCGGTTGCCCGTGCCTCCGTTTCTATATATAGTCCCACTATGAACCAGCTCGCGCCGATTAAGGCGGTCATGGCTACTGACCGCGGCCGCGTTCGTGATCACAACGAAGACTTTATTGTCTGCCAGGAACCGGATAATGTAGAAGAAGAAGATTCGCGCGGCTGGGTCTATATCGTTGCGGACGGCGTAGGCGGAGCCGACGCGGGCGAAGTTGCCAGCGAGTACGCCTCCGGTCAGACTTTGGCTCACTATTTGGAAGCCACCGACACCCATTATGGCCGGCGAATGGTCGAAGCAATGCAGGCTGCTAACACGGATCTGCGGCGCCTGGTTGCTACCCGTAATGATGGCAAGCGAATGGCGACAACGATGGTCGCCACCGTGGTCAGCGACGGTCATGCCTATGTTGCCAATGTAGGCGACAGCCGGGCCTATCATTGGCGAAACAAGGACCTGACCCAGGTCACGAAGGACCAGAGTCTGGTAGCCAAGCTGGTTGAAGAAGGGGCAATTACCGAAGAAGAAGCGGCGAACCATCCGCACCGCAATGTGATTCTGTTCAGCATTGGTTCGGAAACGACGCCGCAAATTGATCTTTACGAACTGTCGCTTGCAATTGGCGACAAAATTTTCCTATGTTCTGACGGGCTGACACGCCACGTCAGTGATGAAGAGATTTGTACAATACTTGAAAAACAGGATCTGGAATCTGCGGCAGACCAGCTAATTCAGTTGGCCAATGACCGCGGTGGACAGGACAATATCTCGGTCGCCATCATCAATTATGGCACGGCCGATGCTGAGGCGAATCAAGCCGAACAAACCGTTCGCGTGATTATGCCGGCTCAACCTGACCGGACCGAAGATGTGCCACTTAATCACACCTTTTTGCTGCCCTACACGCTATTTCTGGCGATTGTGGAAACAGCGCTGATTATGCTTGCCTGGCTTCTACTGCGGGTCTGACCCCTTAGATTCCAACTTCCTTTTAACGGAGAAACAAATGTTAGAGAAATTACGCATCCTCCCCCTGGGTGGCCTGGGGGAGATCGGCAAGAACATGACCGTGTTCGAATACGGTGATTCGATCATCATAGTTGACGCGGGCATCATGTTCCCCGAAAACGACATGTTGGGAATAGATACCATTATTCCCGACTACCAGTATCTAGAAGATAAATTTGACAAGATCGAAGCGATCTTCATTACCCACGGGCATGAGGATCATGTGGGCGCCTTGCAGCATTTTATGCGCGACGTCGACGCTCCGATCTATGCCACACCACTGACGCTTGGCCTGATTGAGGGCAAACTGCGCCAGGCCAAGCTGCTGCACGAGGTTGACTTGCGCCGCATCGACGCCGGTGAGATCTACCATGTAGGGCCGTTCACGATTGAACCATTTCACGTGGCGCACAGCATACCGGACTGCGTCGGCTTCGGCATCACCTCGCCTGCGGGCCTGGTCGTGCATACGGGCGATTACAAATTCGATCATACGCCGGCCGATGGCTGGCCGCCCGATTTCGCCAAA
>JBJYWX010000492.1:0-4549 GCA_046259695.1 Promineifilaceae bacterium (SeqCode)
TTTTTCCTGCCCGAGTACTGGTATATCGCCTTCCATACCCTGTTCTGGATCGACCTTTACTTGACCGGCACCGAGGAAGGGTTCAGACCCCCGGCACCTTTTCTGCTGGTTGAGCAAAATGATGAAGGGCCGCTGCCCGAGAAACCCTATACCAAGGAAGAACTTTTGGCCTATCTCGATACCTGCCGTAAAAAGTGCCGCTCGACGATCTTGGAGACGAGCGACGAGGAAGCCAGACGGCCGTGCTCGTTTGGCTGGGGTGAGGTCAGCTTTTTTGAGCTGCTGCTGTACACGATGCGCCACGTGCAGGAACACGCGGCGCAGTTGAGCCTCTTTCTGGGACAACAAGCAGGGCCTGATACGACAGGCTGGGTGTCCGGAATGAGGAGCGGCTGAAACATCATGCGCACTATCGATATTAAAACCGCGCGGCGCTATATCCTGGGCAAGCAGGGCTTGTGGCCCGGGCGACGCTGGCAGGGCCCTGCAGGTACAGAACAGGGCCTGCGCGAGATAGAATACCTGCAGCTTGACCCCTTGCAAATCATCGCCCGCAGCCACGATATCCAGATGTACAGCCGTGTGCTCGACTACGCACCGGGTATGTGGGAGGATGCGGCTTATGAACAGCGCGGATTCTTTGACTGGGGCGGCTGGCTCTCCACGCGGCCCATGGACGAGCTGCCATACTGGCTGGCCGTCATGCGCCGCGAGCGCGACGGCCATACCGACAGCGGCCAGCGCATTATCACCATGGGCCGTGAACACGCCGGGGCCATTGAAGAAATGCGCGACATTTTGCGCGAGCGTGGCACGGTGAGCAACCGCGATTTCTCAATGGCCAAACGCAAACGGACCAACAGCTACCGCGGCCGCAAGGACAGCTCCGTGGCCCTTTATTATATGTGGCGCACCGGGGAAGTGATGACCCATCACCGCGAAAATTTCGAACGCGTTTACGCCCTCACCGAAGAGGTTGCACCGGCGCACCTGCTTAACCAGAGCGGCGACGGCGAGGTCGACCGCTTCTTATTCCAAAAGGAGATCAGCTTTGGTGGCTTATCGCGATTACAACGTACGGCCGATGCCTACGGCCGCGGCGTCCCTTTTAGTAACAAGGAAAAGCAGCTAAAGGCGCTGTTGGCCGGCGGGCAGATCATCGAGGTCAAGATAGATGGTTGGCGGGGGGTGCATTATGCGCTCGCCGCCGACGCCGGGCTGCTGGACGATCTGAGCGCCGGGCGCGTGCCCGAAGCCTGGACGCCCCTGGGAACGACGACCACGGAGGAAGTGACCTTCCTGGCGCCGCTCGATCCCGTCAGCGCCCGCGGCCGGGCCAAGGTTGTCTTCGACTTTGACTACGTGTGGGAAGTTTATAAACCGGAGCACCAGCGCCGCTACGGCTATTACACGCTGCCGGTTTTATGGGGTGATCGCCTGGTAGCGCGCTTCGACAGCAAGCTCGACCGGTCGACCGGTACCTTCATAATTCTCGGCTTCTGGCTGGAGGACGGCGCCCTGGCGGGGAACCAGGACTTCAGCGAAGCCCTGGCCCGCGGCTTCAAACGCTTCCAGACCTTCCTCGGCGCGGACCGGATCGACGCCGCCGCTATCAACGAACCCCTCCTGCGCAAGCGGGTAGAAGCCTTATAGTACGACGTTTACGTTATCGCTTTTTTATTCCTGATCCGCCTCTTCCGGCATCGGCAGCACGCCGATTTGTTGTAAACGACCGTTTTTCATGGAAAATTTAGTGTAGGCAATCCAGAAAGCGGAACGGAAACGGCCGTTTATGATTATGCAAGGGGCAGCCTTGTAAAATCATGATCCCTATCCCGGGAAGGCGCAAGGAACTGCTAGCGGATCACCGGTCACTGAACATTGCAACCCCACACCCCTGCTTACGTAATAGATCATGGAGGCGTCACAAAATACAGGCGCATGTCGTTTAGATGATATAGACTTGCAGCCTGGCGTTGAACCCGGACCATGGCCCACGGCCGTCCGGGTACACGGGCGGGAGAGCGAACCGTCTTTCTTCTGCGCAACGCCCCATTGAAAAGCAGCCGGCCATTATAGGTGACTGAATGAGTGAGCCAATTATTGTTGTTGAAAATATCCACAAATCCTATCTCATGGGTAAGGAGGCGGTGCCCGCGCTGCGCGGCGTCTCTCTCGATATTTACCCCGGTGACTTCGTCTGCCTCATGGGGCCCAGCGGGTCCGGGAAAACGACCCTGCTTAATATCGTCGGCGGCCTCGACGAAGCGGGCCGCGGCCACGTGATCGTCGACGGCGAAAACCTGGTCTCCCTGTCGGAGAACAAACTGGCCGAGCTGCGCCTGAGCAAGATGGGCTTCATCTTCCAGAATTACAATCTGCTGGCTAACTTCACGGCCCAGGAGAACGTGGAAGCTCCGATGGTTCTGGCCAAATCAAAGCGCAACGAGCGCAAAGAGCGCGCCGCCGCCCTGCTGGACAAGGTCGGCCTGGGCGACCGCAAGCATCACTATCCCAGTGAGCTGTCGGGTGGGCAGCAGCAGCGCGTAGCCATCGCCCGCGCCCTGGCCAATGACCCGCCCATCCTCATCGCCGATGAGATGACCGGCGACCTGGACTCGGAAACAGGCTTCGCAATCATGGAGCTGGTGAAATCGCTCAACGACGAGGGCATGACCATCGTCTACGTCACCCACGACCCGCGCATGGCCGATTTCGCCAAGCGCGTCATCGAACTTCAAGACGGGAAAATACTCAATTGAAAAAAGCCAATTATCAATAATCAATTGTCAACAGCGACCTAACCATCGACAATTGATCATTGATAATTGATCGTTGATCATTGCCATGATTCTCAAATACATCCTAACCTCTTTCGGCCGGCGCAAGGTGCGCACGATCCTGATGATCCTCTCGCTGATGGTCAGTACGGGCCTGATCGTGACTATGAGCGCTACGGTGGAGACGATCCGCCGCTCTAACATCGACCTCATTGCCAGCGAGACCGGCCGCTACGACCTGGAGGTGCGCAAAAAAGACACCAGCACGGAGCAGTTCATCGCCATCGCGCCTGTCTCCGAGCAAATCCTCGCCGCCGACCCGCGTATTACGGCAACATACCCGCGCCTGGAAGCACAGGTAGAAATGAGCGCCGGCGACCAGCAAAGCGAAGGGACGATGATCGCCCTCGACCAGAATCTGGATGACGTGGGCACCATTGATGTCCTCGAAGGACAGTATGACCTGCAACCGGGCGATGCGGCCGTTCTCGAAGATACGGCCAATCTCTTTGACCTGCAGGTGGGCGACACCTTCCAGGCCGCCTACAGCTTCCCCGTCCCCCGCGAAGAAGGTAAAGCCGGTGACAGCGGTTCAAGCAGCCGGCGCACCAGCCGCTTATTCAAGGTCAAAGCCATCGTGCAAGAAGACGGCCTGGCTGCCGGTTTCCGGGACGGCTTCATCGCCAACCTGGGTGAGGTTCAGGAATGGCTGGACCTGCCTGGTAGTGCGTCCAAGATAATCGCCACGGTTGACCCCGTGCTATACGAAACAAATAACGCCGAAGCTGCGGCCCTGGAAGTGCGTGAGGTGGGCCAATCCGTCTACGCCGCCCTGGGCGATGAGTATGCTTACAGCATGGCCAAGGCCCAAGCGCTCAGCGGCGCCGCCCAGGCCTTCCTGGCTCTTCAGGCGCTGATCAATGTTTACGGCCTTATCTCCCTCGGCGTCGTCGGCCTGCTCATCTACACGCTCATGCTGACCAACGTGCAGGAGCAGCGCCGCGACATGGCTATCCTGCGCATCCTTGGTGCCCAGCGCAGCTATCTTTTCATCATGGTCATCGTCGAAGTGCTGGTTATCGGCATCATTGGCATCGGCCTGGGCATTGTACTCGGCCAATTGATTACACAATACGTTGCCGTACCCCTGATCCAGCAGCAGTTCACTAACCAGGGCTTAAGTACCCCACTGGTGCCTCAGGTCAGCCTCTCGACCATCATACCACCCGCGGCCGCGGCCTTCTTTGTCTTGATCATCAGCAGCATCAAACCGGCGCAGGATGCATCGAATACTAAGGTCGTACACGCCATTAATCCCGGCGTGGCCGATAACATCCAGCTAGAAGATTTGGAACAAATGCGCGAGCGCAGCCCAAATTTGCGTATGTTCCTGGGCGGCACGGCTCTGATGCTCATCTTTGCCCTCATCTCCAGCTTTGAGGCGGTGGAAAATTTTGGCGGGCCGGCCATCCAGGTGACCATTTTTCTCTTGGCCCTGGTGCTGCTTGTCCTGGGTATGGGCCTGATGTTCTTCATCGCCACCGTGCCCCTGGAGCGGCTGATCCTATTTGTGACCGGTCTCCTCTCGCCGCGCCTGACTTACTTCGCCGATCGCAACGTCAAGCGCGGCGAAATGCGCAATACGCTCATATCAATGCTCGTCCTCTTCAGCGGCGTGCTGCCCAGTTTCCTGGCCACGCAGGTCGCCCTGGAAAACGCCAACATGGAAAACAGCCTGCGCCAGTCGATGGGCGCGCCGCTGGAAATCC
>JBJYWX010000493.1:0-1899 GCA_046259695.1 Promineifilaceae bacterium (SeqCode)
CGTGTGGTACGGCTTACGGCGGCGAATCTCGACGTAATCGTCATCGCCCGACAGCGAATCGACAATATTGAGGAGGAAGTTCACGTTTTCAAATCGCCAGTTCATTTCTTCGTCGTCGTCCGGACGAGCTCGAATCCGCATGAAGGCGGACATCATCAGGTCGATATCGGCCACATATACAACATTGATAGGCTTAGCTGTTTGCTCACCTTCGGCGGTATCTTCAGTTTGAGTTTCGGCGTGTTCGTTGGATTCGTCTTTGGCCTCCTCGCCACCATCGCCACGAATACGTGCAGCCAATATCTGCTCGGCAGTGGGGTGGGTCTCATCATCAAATAACGCCTGGATGATGGCTCGGCGTTGGGGTGTCAGCCGGCGTCCCTGGGCCTTGAGTTGTCTGCAGAGACGGTCTACAGGAGTCATAATGACTTACCAGTCGCTTATTTATAATCCTTATTAACTAGTAAACAATATAACATACTTAACTTTGCTTGTCAAGCATTTGCTGAGGTTTTCAAGGTTTTGCTTGGCATAAGGGCCCCGAGTCTTGACGCCGTGATGCTTTTGACTACAATGAGGCTGTGATGGTTTCTACACTTGAAGCCTTGCAGCGTAATCCGCTTCTTGCCGGTCTCTCCGATGATGCGTTGGCTTGTGTTGCCGATGTGGCACTCGTACGCACGTATGAGCCGGGCGAGACGATCATCTTTGAGGGCGATTCTTGCCAGGCGGCCTACTTTGTTGCGGATGGTCAGGTGCGAGTTTATCGCCTTTCCGCCGCCGGGCGCGAGCAGGTGCTGGCGCGGCTGGGACCGGGTCAGGCTTTCAACACGGTGCCCCCCTTTCAATCCAATGGGGTCAACCACGCAACTGTTGAGGCGCTTACCGCGGTGACCGCATATGCTGTTTCCTCCAACGATCTGCGCCGATTGGTGAGCCGATCTCCTGAGCTGGCATTGGCTATCTTGCAGGATTTTGCCGGACGATTGGATCATCTGACCAACTTGGTGGAGGACCTTTCGCTGCGCACGGTGCGTGGCCGGCTGGCGCGTTTTTTGCTTGAACATGTGAATGAGAAGGGAATAACCCGGCGCTGGACGCAGGACGAGATCGCCGCCCACTTGGGCACGGTGAGAGACATGGTCGGACGCACGCTGCGAGCTTTTGTAGATGCCGGGCTGGTGCGGCTGGACCGTCAGCGCATCGTGCTACTCGACCGGGCGGGGTTGGAGGCCGAGGCGTACGGTTGATAGGGAAGTTGTAGGAATGAATGGGTTGCAGTATAATGTGGCTCGTTCGTCACTATACATAGGAGGTTCAAAATGCCCCGTAAAATCACTGATGATTGTATGGCTTGCGGCATCTGCATGGACGAATGTCAGGATGATGCGATCAGCGAGGGAGATCCTATCTACATGATCGACCCGGAGAAGTGCACCGATTGCGGCTCCTGCCAGGAAGTTTGTCCTAACGACGCCATCATCGAAGCCTAAGCAAAGTTAGCTTCGAGCAATTCAAAAGGCCACGGGTATATGCTCGTGGCCTTTTGAAGTCATGGGTGTCTATGTCTGAAAGCCCTCCTTCTCCCAAAAAGCGCCGCAGATTTCGACTGGTATTGCCACCGTTTCCCACATGGGATAGCATCAAGCGCTGGCCCAGAAGCTTGTTGCGTCTCAGGTTGGAGACTACTGACGACCGCAACGCGTGGAACCTGTGCGTGGAGATATTCTGGGCCTCGATCCTGGGAGTTGCGGCGGCGTTCAATGCGGCCTTTGCAGTGCGCCTGGGCGCACAAAACACGCACATTGGCCTTTTGAGCTCGCTGCCGGCACTGCTAGCCGCGCTAATCAGCATCCCGGCGGGACGGTTCTTGGAGCGGCGCGCGCGACGTAAAACGTG
>JBJYWX010000494.1:0-2271 GCA_046259695.1 Promineifilaceae bacterium (SeqCode)
GACGACCGCCTCATATCCGCCGCCCTCATCGCCGAAGCCGACAAACTCATCCGAGAAGGCAAAATCCACACCGGCCTCGCCCATTCGATCATTACCAGCAATTACGATCCTTTGGATGACTTGCCAGATTGGTAGGTGCGGCGGGAGACAAAACAACCTAGAATTCGCTGTGTGGTTTTGATTTTATTGGACTGGCGTAGATATCGTTCCGGTCGTGCATCCAAACCAACAAAGGAATGCGAGCATATGTCAACAGGAAGAAGTAATCAGCTAACCAAACAAGTTGGGGAATACCTTGTCGCCAGCGAGCTTGCACGAAGAGGATTTATGGTCGCAACATTTTCTGGCAACGTACCTGACTTTGACATCATCGCTACAGACTTCAAGGGTGATTCGTGCCCAGTCCAGGTGAAGGCAGCCAGGAGAGGATCTTGGCAATTCTCGATCAACAAGTTTGTAGATATCACTCTTGATGGAAAGAGACAAATCGTCGGAAAGAAAAAGCCCTTAGCAGTTCCGCATTTAGTAAGTGTATTTGTTATCGTCGAAGAGCAGTATGGCGATGATCGCTTCTATGTACTTGAATGGTCAACACTTCAGGACCTCCTTATTACGCATCACAAGCGAATGCTGGATTCTTATGGAGGAATAAGGCCCAGGAAGCCAGATTCATTTCACTGCGCCATTGGTGAAAAGGAATTGGAGGCCCATAAAGACAACTGGTCCCTGATCAGCAAAAGGCTCTAGGTAGCACAATCCCGAACATGCTTCTGCATGTTATTCTTGTTTAGCGGTCGAGTTCATTACGAATCAGTCAAACTGACTGCAGTTGACGGTCGCACTGCCCGCTTGTTGCCGGCAAGCTCTATCAGCCACCAGATGGGAAGAAAAAGCTGCGTTGCAGACACAAACGACAGGTAAATCAGAAGGAGCCAATAGGGCCGGGGATCACCTACTGTCACTATGAATCGGGCCAGGCCCAGGCCTATCAATAAAGCCGAAGCCAGATTCGGCACAAGCCAGATCGGGTGCAGTCCATCGCCTTTCGTTTTGGGTGTGGGTCGAAAAGTGAGAGGAATTCGGAAGATAGTCAGCAACCAGGTGAGGGTATAGGCAGGCCAGGTACTAATAATAAGTGTGTACGCCCTTAGCCGAAAGAGACATTCTTTCAAGGGAATGGACGTATGCCGCCAGCGGAGCAAGGCCAGTTGGGAAGTAACAATGATCATAGCAGCAAGCGGCACAAAGTGCTGCAAATAACCGGTGAAAGTCTGCGCGCTCAGTAGATTGTCACCCCATAAGACAATTACGGCCAACAGGATGTGAAGAGCCGTTGCCAATCCAATCCAGTAATAGGTCATGCGTGCTCCGTACGCTATGTGCTGGCCCGGCGTAAGGCGGCGGAATAGGCGAGGGTAGGCGGTCAATAGGAGCTCGAAGACGCCGCGCGACCATTTGAGCTGCTGTGTAAACCAGGCGGCCAGGTCAGGCGGTGCCATGCCCGGCGCCATCGGCTCATGGACATAAGCGGAGCGCCAGCCGGCGGCGTGAAGCGCTAGCGACGTTGCCAGATCCTCTGCAAGACCGGGCTGGTAGCGGCCGATCGAGGCCAGGGCGTCTCGGCGGATCAGGGCATTGCTGCCGATAAGCGTTGTGCCGCCCAGGTGGTCAGCGCCAACGGATACGGGATTGTAAAATTCAAGCGTCGTCTGCGCGGCCGCGTGCGCGATGCGGCTGTCCTGCTCGTTATCGAAAGTCAGCATCACCTGCACAAAGCCGATGCCAGGATCGTTGAACAGCGGGAGTGAGCGTTCAAGGAAGTGCGGGTCGGGAACATGATCGATATCGAAGATAACCACAATTTCCCCGTCCGTACGGGCGAGCGCGGCATTGATGTTGCCAGCTTTGGCATCCTGGCGGTTCTGGCGCGTGAGGTATCCAGCACCTAATTTCGAAGCAAGCGCTTTCAGTGCAGGATCGCGCTCGTCATCGAGAAGCCAGGTATGGTGGTCCCCACGCATGCCGCAGGCAGCCTTCAATGAACGTTCAACGAGCTGGTACGGCTCGCCGCAGGCAGTGACAAAGACATCCACAGTCAGGTTAGCCACAGATGCGTGGGATCTTTGTGGGCGCAGAAATGCCGCCAGGTCGATCGTCCAAATGTAAAGCACCTGGAAGAGGCTAAAGACCAAAGCGGCAGCAAACCAGAGGATATATACGGGCGAGTGCAACCGGCCGTCTTCGAACCACCAGCTGAAATAGTAGAGCAGG